>NZ_JAMWXW010000020.1:0-148667 GCF_031570135.1 Paraburkholderia sp. USG1
ACACGTGGCTATGCTTGCTGGCGTGGCGCAATCAGTTCAGTCGTAGAAAGCAGGAAGCTGCCAAGGCGCAGCCTCACCAGTCGCTCGACAGACTGCCGGCTCACGCGTTTTTACACGGCCTCGGCCAGGAACGGCCCTACGCGATGTAAGCGCAAACGATGGTTGCCCGACCGTCAGCGGTCGTTCGCGTGGTATGGACGACGGACCAACGCGAGCAAGGGCAAGTGTTCATCTCTCGCTTGTTAGTCCATACGCGATGTGTCAAAGTCAAAACACGTCGAGACCTTATGCACTCGACTTATGTGAGTTACATCACAATACGGGTGACTTAGGCGACCTGTAAGTTTTATGCCGGGAATATCTATAGTGGCGAGTGCGAAAAAATGGATGCAATAGAAAAACAGTATTTCTCGAAACCAAAAAATCATATTTCTATACGCCACTATGTTACATCCTTGCTTGATTCTGGAAGAGTGATAGAGGCTTCCTTTTTTTGCGAAAAAATGTTACAGGAGGCGCCAACAAATAAATACGCAAACAAATTGGCATTTCTTCTTGCCATAAGAAGAATGGACCCGTTTGTGGAAAGATATGATAAGGCGTTGGCGAGTTCGGGCATGAAGAATAAAGAAAGATTCATTCTTCATTGTCGATATTATTTTGCGTTTTATGACAGGGAAAAATTAAAAGGCAGTGTTAATGCCGCCATGGACGAAGGTCTTTCGGATTCGGACTCGCTTGGCGTTGTGCTTGAGTGTGTGTTATGGTTAAATGACATTCGCATCGCGAGAAAATTTATCTCTCTTTATCTTAATAAGGGCGCTCAAGTTTCACCACAAGCCGAAGTGGAGCTTAAGAAGATTTTGCGAACGAGATTGGCCGAGATACTTTCATCTATGCCTGGGCACGCTCATGACTAATTTCTATGTATGTAAATTATTGAAGAAGCCTGGAATTGCAGTACCGGCCACAATTGTATATGGAAACGTGGAAATCCGGCCTGCACGCAAACAAGATACGGAGGAAATGTCCGTGTTGAAAAACTCGGTTGATTCCACGAAACTTGAGGCTGAAGTTGAAATTGAGATTGCCTGTCGAATCGCAGTTATTGTGCAGGCCGAGACGTCTGAAGATGCCGAAATTCTCGCGGATCAGTATTTTGTAGAAGTGGTCGACCTACTAACCGTCGAATATACGATGAGCCATCTTGCGGTGGCACACTGTGGATATGTAAAGAATCTTGATACCGGTGAGTATCAAGTGATTACGAAGCAGCGGTTCGCACCGACGATGCTATTCATCAGATCACAGTACTCGATGCCGCAAATCAATAACACCCAACTTCTTGCATATCGTAGCGGAGATTTGCTCGACAGATATAAACGTTCAATTCATTGGTCCAGAAATGCGAGGCAGGAGAAAAGCATACATCTAGGCCTCTTATATCGCTGGTTTGCGGTTGAGGCTCTGTTCAAAGAGAGTGAGAATGATGACGTTACCAGTCCGCTGATGCTTTTTCTTGGGTTTCCGGGTAATGCCTATTCGAAATATATCTCCCGAGATTTGTTAAAGCGACTCTCCGAAAATACATCATATTCGAAGTGGAAAAAGAAGATGAAGGGCGTTGTCGACAAAATTAGAGATTTCCGAAACGCATCTGTGCACTCTGGATTTCGAAGTATCGATTGTACGCCCGATGATTTGAGGCTATACGGTCGACTGATGACGGTTGGCCTTTCTCGGTGTCAAGGCGCAGTTCACACAGGAGTTTTGAACGGTTTAAAAACTGCCCCTGAATTCAAGGAGTACGCTGGTTTGATATTTGAAAATCGCTCCAATGTCGAAGGAGACATTATTGGCACTATTGTTCACATCCTTGACCACGACCATCTGAAGCATGTTCAACCCACACATGTCTAGGCCTTTTTCAACCATGTGAAACACAAGATTCGACTGGCCGCTGTAGGCTCTCAGCAGACTATTGTCTTCGCATCTCGAACGGCGGTTCTGGGTGACATGTGCCCGATGTCCCACACATGTTTAGGATGTCGGGTTCTCGCAATGCAACATGTATTGCGAGCGTCAACCGCTGAATCCGAATACCCGTTTAATCCCGGCATGGATGCAGCTTCCTGTGAGCATTGCCTGACTGGCCGAGGCGTCTTGCCCGCGTTATCTGTCGTCAGGCGGCGAATTCATGCTGCGTGCCGCTGCGCCGCTAACTTGCTGGGGCGCGGTGACCGGGGCTTCCCCTGATGGCCGGGCTGCCCCGAATTGCGCCATCCGGGGTGGGCCGCCGGGCGCCGTCCGTACAGCGCGGGCTTCCCGGCCTGCCGAACGGAAGACCAGTGCGGGATCCATCCGGTCGACGACAACATAGGGCGGATCGGGGCGCCAGTGCAGAAGCACGAGACCGCCCGGTGTGTCCGCGAGGATGGCGGGCACGCGCTTCGGATCGTCAAACTGCAGGAAAACTCTCTGGCCATCATCGAACACCTGGTAGGGTCGAACTTCGGCCGCACCGCCCAGACGCCAGTCGAAGTCATAGACGGGGCCTGCGACGGGTGGTGGTTCGGCACAGGCCGATTGAAGCAGACAGCCAGCGACCAGAATGGTTGCAGAGAGCAGGGTGGTGGCGCGTTTCATCGATTGCAGCTCCCGTCAGTAACGTTGGGTGGCAGCATCATGTCCCGCTGTGTGATGAACGTGATACCTTGACCGGGCTCCAGCGTCAGCGTCGGCTGGATATTCATGTTGCGCTGAAGGATCGTTTGAGTGGTCTGCGACAGCGATTGGGCGGCGGCGTCGGACAGATCGGTTGAGACTCCCCCGTTGATGTTGATCGTCGTTCCGCTCTGCTGACTCTGGTTATGGCCAACCCAGGCTGCCACGCCCGCGATCAGGAACGTCGAGCCGAAGATCCTGAAGAAGTGGTTATTGACGTCCGCACTCACGCCGGCCTCGCCGTCCGGATCACTGCCAATAAGTCCGTCAAGACGCATCGTTGCGTGGCGGAAGATCATCCTGGTTGCGGCCATGAGCATCAGGTCCTGGCCGATCGTAACGTCGTTATTGGTCCGACCAAGGATACGGGTGCCCTTCGGGATCAGCAGGCACGCGCCGTCAATGCTGTCGTAGATGTCGCGATCCACCATGGCCCGAAAGGTGCCGGGCATGTCGCTCTTCGCACCCTGCAGGATGACAGTTGGAATCGGCGTGCCGCCGACGACCATATAAGGCGAGCTGAGCGGTACAGGCACCAGTGGTTTTTCGTCGTCGTCCTGCTGGGCCTGCTGCTTCAGCCAGTCCCCGTTGCGCCGGTCGGTGGCGGTGGCGGCACCCACGGGTGAGAGCCCGGTTGCGGTGCCCTGCTGACCATTGCCGGTATTCGGGGGCACGGTCGACGACTGCCGGTTCGGAAGGCTCGCAAGGTTGCCGGCCAGTTGATCCAGCGAGAAACCACCGGAATCCTGTCCCGCAGTGCTGCCCGTGTCTTCATAGGCGACGAGCGACTGGCTCTGCATGGCCTCGATCTGCCGTTGCAGCGCAAGGCGATCTGCATCGTTACCGCTGGTCCGCTGGCCAGTGTCGCGGTAATTGTCCGGTAGCGGCCCGGTATCGTCGCCGGGAACGCCCGCCGGAATACCATCAAGCGGTGTTCCGCCGAGCGGTGCGCTCGCAGCCGACGCGGCAGTGCCCGCCCGTGCCATCGCCAGGTTGCGTTGATCCTGGAGGCGCTTGCGTATTGCATCCGGGGACGCCTGAGGTTGCCGGGCATCAGCTTCAAGTTGTTCGCGCTGGAGCCGCTCGGCTGAGGTTTCGTGCGGATGCGACAGCGCGTGAACGAGGACGATGGCAAGCAATGCTGAGCAGAGTGCGATCAGCAGAGTCTTTGCCAGGTTCCGCCGGATGCGGGTGAGTCGCTGTGGATCCGACGTAAGCGAACCACCAGGGTTGTCGGGGGCGGCCATGATTACGGGCCCCCGTAGACGTTCTTCATGCGGGCGGAATCGCAGCCGAAGATTCCGCAACCGTTGCCCCGGCCGTTGAAGACCTTGACCTCCTGCTTTCCCCGCTTGAGCAGCAGGCCATACTGAACAGTCTGCTGGACCTCATAGAAGTCGTTGCCAAGCGGGATGAAGCTTGCGATTTCTGCCTGGCTCTTTTCGTCCATCAGCAGGATCGCGGGCAACTCGGCCCGATGGGGGAACTGCAGGAACGTGAAGCGGCCATCATCGAAAACGATTAGCGGAGCGAATGGCGCCGTTCCCTCGACGCGGTAGTCAAAGTTCGTGTGGTCGAGACCGATGCGTGGTGCGGCGGTGCGCCGGGCGTTGGATGTGGCTGGCATTTCGTACGAGCCGGCATCGGGGGCTGTGCCGGTGGACGACGGAACGTTGCCTGGATACTCGACTCCGAACGGAGACGTCTGCGCCGCGGGCGACAGCGCGTCCGCGTCGAGGTAGTGCCACGAGACACGGTGATATACCTTGCTGTCGTCGGACGAGCGCAGGTCGAGCTCATAGCGGCGGCGGGACGTGATGATCGTCGCGGCGTTGTCGAGTCCGGGCAGGCGCGCCTCGATGAACACGTCGCGTTTCGTGAGCGCCGTATGCTGGAGCCAGCGTTTGCCGGTGTCGGACAGATAGACACCGGTGACTTCTTCGTCCTCGCCGAAAACCAGATGCGTTTCCTCGTTCGTGCGCACAAAAACCGGATAGAGGTAATCCGGATCGTAGTCGTAGACCACGAGCGAGGGGCTGTCGGGGGAAGGATACGGTCCGTTGAGCGGCCGGTGCGCGACCGCATGCCGTTCTTCCCTGGGAGCGACGATGGTGTGACGGTCTCCTGGTTGCCCGGACGGAGCGGAGGCGGGAACTGGAGCACTTGCAGGTAGCGGTGCTGGCGAGTCCGACGGGATGGTCGAGGTCTGCGCGAAGGCATTGGCCATGCTGGCGAGGACGACAGCCGTTGAGCAGGTGAGGGTGAGGATGACGTTCATTGCGTCGCTCCCGGATTGACGCCCAGGTAGGGCGTGAGGCTGAAATGGGTGATACGAAGTCCGATCGGGTTGTCCTTCTCCTCGCCAGGCTTCAGCGTTTCCGGCGCGAGCAGGAAGCTGGCCGTGAGCAGCATCTGCTTCGGGTGGGATGGTTTGCCGTTGACGCTTTCGATCAGCGTGAAGATCAGATACGCGAGCTGGCCGTCGGGCGAGAACGACGTGGAGTTCTCGACGAATTCGCGTGTGAGTCCGGGCGTCTGCACGACGCGCTGCGCCACGGGATCCGTCGTTGTGATGTACGTTTCGAGTTCTTGGGTGGCGGCACCCGAGGTCCAGCCGAACGCGGCCGGGATCTGGCGCGTGAGGGTATCCTGGCTGTCCGCCTCGATTGTGAACACGCGTGACGCCCATTTGACGAGGAAATAGCGCTTGTTCGCCGCGGTGACGGAATAGGCCTCGGCATAGCGGTCGGATACCCACACCGCGCCGGTGCGTTCATCATGCTCAACAAAATAGGGACGGGGACCGCTATGCGTGCTCTGGACGATCAGTGCGGCGCATTCTCCTGCCGCGATCAGCGCAAACGCGGCGGCCAGCTTGATCGCGAGCCGCTTTTCCCAGAGCGGCCTCTGGAATGCGGCAAACCACGCGGCGACCGCTTCGCCCGTATTGGGCGGAGCGGGCAGGTCAGCGGCGGACGCCGCGGCGGGCTGTGAAAGTGCGGGGGAGAGCTTCTTTCGCATCGCTCACGCCCCTGCGCAGGCCAAAGCCCGCGGTGCTACACTGGGATCCAGTTCACCTGCTGCAAGGGTGCCGTCATGGCAAAGCTCAAGATCATCCTGCTGTATTTCGTGCTGCCGATGCTGGTGTTTGCGGCGTTCGTCCTGTACCAGGTCGGCGCGCAGCATTTCGGTGTGGCGATGATGTTCGCCAGCGCGGTCGTGTTTCTCGCATGGGCCGCGCTTGGTCGAACTCCGCGAGATCGGGAGCGGTCTCGGGATGCAGACGAGCAGCATCTTCGGGATGCTGATGCATCTTGGAATGCTTACTACGCGAGTCATCAAAACGAGAGCGGGCATCACTGATCTCACTTCAATACGTTGGGTGTCAATTTGTCTCCGATGACGCCCTTTCCAAAACCGCGTAATCCGCCCCCGGCACCACCGGAGACAATCGATTTAGCGATATCCGGTACCTGCCACATCATGAAAGCCCCCACGCCGCAGACAAGCGCGAGCGCTAGCATCGCGAGGTAGTTCGTCGCGTAATACGCGTCACTGTTTGTGCCGTTTTGCGTCGCCGCTTGTTGGACGAGGCTCTGGATACCGGGCAGCACGCCGCTGTTGACGATGGCCATCATCAGCCAGGCGACCACCTTGAACAGGCCCGCTGAAACCGTGAACTTCAGCCAGCCATCAAACAGGAATTCGCCCGCTGGCAGCACGTACCAGGGAATCAGTACTGGCCCCAGGCAGAACGCGATATCGAGCAGGAAGGAGCCGAACTGCACGACTACTACGAAGATCAGCGTCATCAGCGTGATCGCGATGATTGCCAGAGCCTTCGCAAGGAATGCGAGCAGGATCAAGGGCAAATTTTTGACGAGCGTCCAGATCGAACTCAGTCCTGCAGAGTTCGCTCCCGTGTCGCTGGTCGATCCGCATTCCTGATGATTGGTATTAGGGATCACGACGCCTTCTGGCGTTACGTCAGGGACGTCCTGGCACACCTGCGCGGCCTGGGTGCGCACACCCTGCATGATGGTCGACGCAGCATTGATGAGCGTGCGGAGAAGGTCACCGGGATTGCCCTGTCCGCCCGATACACGGGTGGCCATCGTCTGCATGTTGTCGACGAAATAACTGTGGACGGTGCTGCTCCAGGTGGTGAGCATCACGAGGATGACCGCGCATCTGATCAGGTGGCGGAAGAGGTTCGCGAAGAACCCGGGGAAATCCCCCTCGAGCAGCCACAGGAACACGTGCCAGGTGGCCATGATCAGTCCGAGTGCGGCGAGCAGGTCGATACCATCGGGCAGGAACAGCGTCTGCAGGCCGGTTCCGGTCGTCTGCATGGTGGAGAACAGCGTGTTGAGGACCGAGATGACGTCGTTCATTATTCAGGTTCCGGGCATGCTCAACGCAATGTCCCGATGAGCCGCAATAGGGCGATGAGGACTGCGAGAGGCAGCGCAATCAGACCGGCCGCAAAGACGTGCGGGCTGTCGATGTGGACGATGAGCAGACCGGTCAGCAATGACAGGCGCACGTTGCGGGTGATCCGCCGGTCGAAGCGCCACTGCGGATCGCGTTCGTGCAGTGACTGCTGGCTGTACTGGTGGTAGGCCCGCACGCCTTCCAGGACGAGACGCAGTTCGGCCGGTGTCATGCAAAGGGTGTGGATCAGCCAGCGCAGCAACACGGTCGATCTCCTCGCTCATTGGTCCTGCAGCAGGCTGAAGTCAGGGGCACCCTGCGTCGTCTGCTGCTCCAGCTGGTTGACCTGTCCCATCGCCGCCGAGCGCGCAGTGGCAAGCTGTGCGGCATTCCCCTGCGCCTGCGCCTGGCTGGCCCGGTCCTGCATCTGCTGCGCGACCTGGCGCTGCATCAGCGCGTGCAGGTCGACCATTTCGCCAGCCAGAACATTCGACTGCTGGTTGAGCATCTGCAGGCCCTGCACCGTGCCGGTCACGTTGGGAATCTGGGACTGGATCTGCTGCAGGTTCTGGGCACGGGTGGCCAGCGTGTTCAGGCTCTGCATGTCCTGTGTCAACTGCTGCTGGTAGAGACCGCCGCGCGTCGAGGCGAGAGTCGTATAGGCAGACAGCCATTGCGACGGCGACATGCCGGTCGTATTCATTTCCGACAGGCTGCGTCCGAACAGCTGGTTCGTGGCGTTGGCCGCCGACTGGAGCTGCGTGATGGCGGTCGAGAGCGACTGGAAACTGGAAATCTGGGTGCGGTAGGGGGCGATCGTCTGGTTGATCAGCGAGGTCGGGACCTGCTTCAGGTTCTGCACCATCGTCACGTACTGCTGCAGGCGCGTGATCTGCGCCTGGACGTTCTGTTCGACCATCTGCGCCTGCTGCGCGACCGATGAAGCCAGTTCGACGTGGTTCGCTATCTGCGTGATTTCGGTGGCTCCGCCATCCAGTCCACCGCCGGCCTGGGCGGCATTGACATGCAGAAGCAACGCGGCGGCGAGGGCCGCGGCCGTGCGGTAAAGCGGACCATTACGCATGATCGACCTCCAGCCATGACTGCTTCGCGGAATCGCCGCGGACCTGTGCCGTTGCCTCATCGATATAGCGTTCTTTCCAGTCGGGAAAGCCAGAATGCAGATGCCGGTCGAACAGGATCTGGGCGCTCATTTCGGAGCGCAGGATCGCAATCGAGACAGGATCGAGGGGGACGGAAATGCGGCGCGACGCGCCGCCCTGTTCGGCGATGAAGTAGTCGCGCTTGGCGACGAGCTTCTGGATCGTGCGGATCTGTCCATCCGAGAGCCCGAAGTCCCGCTGGTAAGCGGCTCTCGCCGAAGGCGTGAAGTTCTCGACGGGTACGAACACGCGCACGAGTACGTTGTCGCGGATCTGCGGCCAGATGGCCGAGGCCGACACCTGTTCGGGCGACTGGGCATCCATCCACACACAGCCAAGCTTCTTGCGCATCGTGACGATCCAGTTGCCGATCTGGGCGGCGAACGCCTCGTCGTCCAGGAGGTTCCAGATTTCGGGGAGCATCACGAGCGTCGGTCCGATGACACCCTGAGCACGCCGCTGCTCCAGTGAATCCTGGATACGGTAGGTGACGTATGAAAGGAATGGTCGCGCGACGACGGGACTCCCCAGGATCCGGTCCGTTGCCATCGAGACCCAGTGCGAGTCGTCGAAGCTGTCGTCGACGTTGTCGAAGTAATGGGCGTGGACGGCGCTGCCGACCCAGAGAGCCAGTTCGTCCGCGAGTGGTCCGGCGGGCAGCGACGCGTGGACCGTACGTAGGCGCCACAGGCGGTGATCGGCACGGCTGCGCGTTGCGGCCAGCGATGTTTCAAGTTCGCGTCGGTCGGCCGCGGTAACGCGGTAAGTACCGCGTTGCTGGACAAGCAGGATGATCCATTCGGAGAGAAACTCCAGATGTCGAGGGTCGGCGAGCAGCACGAGCGGATTCATCTGCGCGCGCTCGTCGGTATGCACGGCGGTCGCCTGGGCGTCGAACTGCATGTAGCGGCCACCCTGAAGCATGGTCGGGATGCGCATCGACAGATCCTTGTCGAAGCCGTACAGCCAGGCATCCGGATACTTGCGGAAGAGCGTGGCGCACAGGAGCATGAATATCGTCTTGCCGAAGCCGGTCCGGCCGCATACGAGCATGTGGCCCACATCGCCAAGGAAGCCGGTGAACCAGTAGGGGGTGCCAAACTCGGTGGGAAACGCGGCGAGTGCCGGGCACAGCGCTCTGGTTTCCTTGCTCAGGTGCCGGTTGATCCGGTGACCGTCGAGGACACCACGCAGCGGCAGCACGCGCGCCAGTGCCCCGGTGTCGATGAACGCCCATCGCGCACATTCGCGCCACATGCCGGGAATGGTGGTCGCGAACGCGGACAGCGCATGGAGCGTTTCGCGAACGGGCGTGAAGTGGGCAGCGCGTAGCGCTTCCTCCACGGCTTTGTGGGTGGCGACTGCCTGCATCCATGCCGCTTCGGCCGCGCCTCCGTCATCGAAGGGGCTGGTGTCGAATACCGGCGAATACGACAGTACAGACAGGTTGTAGTACCCGTAGACCTCTTCGGCCATCTCGACGCGGCCGGCCCTGCGGTTGGCATCGTCGGCCGCCGCTGAACGCGCCTGGTTCTGGCGCGCACCGGACATGTCGCCGCCGCGCAGGGTGGCGGCGAGCAGCGAGCGTGTATCGAGACGGCGTCCCTCGTGATACCGGCGCACGCCGTCGATGAAGCGCATCGCCGCAGTCGGTGTCGCGAGCCGGAAGCAGTGGGAGACCGTCAGTTCACCGGGCACCTTCAGCAGACCGTCGAGACTGGTCGGCAGTACGCTGTCAGGCCAGAAGTCGCGGCGGGCCGGAATGCCGGCCGCGATGCCGAAACGTTGCCGCCCGCCGGCGTAGAAGTGCAGATAGTCGTGACCGGGGCGGACTTCGGCGTCACACATCGCGAGGTCGAGCGCCGGGATGTCGGGCACCGCGACCGCCGGCAGGTCGTCACCGGGCGGCGAACAGCACGCGTGCATGAAGGCGCCCAGCTCGGGACCGGACAGGCGATGACAGTCCAGACGCGGATTGCTGGCCGTGAAGCCGAACAGGAGGTTTTCGAAGGTCTCGACGACGGCCCGGAGTTCCGAGGCAGTATAGGCAAAGAGGTACTGGTCGGAAAACGTACCGTGCACGGCCTGCACCAGCGACTTGACGATGGAAAGGTCATCGTGCGTCATCCCATGCGTCACCTTGCCGGCGAAGCGGTCGATTCCGACCTCCGGTGCCAGCGTGAACGTGACGAAATGCCGGTTCGTGTAGTTTGCTGCCTGCTCGAACGTGGCCCTACGGGCATCGTCGATCCGCTGCGAGACGGGATCCGGCATCGGCACGCTGAGGTACTGGGCACTGCGCCGGCGGTGAACCGTCCACCACATGGTGATGGGGCGGCGCGCCATGTCGCGCAGCGACGTGACCAGGTTGTCCATCAGCTCGAGGACGTGGCTGTTCGAGAGCGCATCGGCGTCCGGTCCCGAGAAGCCATAGGTGGCCATGACCGCCGAATCCTTGTTGACCACGAGCGTGTCGCTGAAACGGAAGAGCCACGGCACGAGTTCGGCCGACGCCCGGCGGTCACCGTCGGTGCGCTGTTCGATGCGCGCGAGTGGTTCGGCGTCGAACGGCGAGCGTGCGAAGGCGGGCGTCAGCATGGCATTCCCCGCGCAAAGCCTTTCGGACGGGCGTTGACCTTCTGGCGCAGCAACTGGCGAGGCTCGTAGTAGTCGCCCTGACGGCTGTACTTCGTGTAGCAGCGGATCTGGTCCGGATCGCGCCGCACCGCGAGCCACAGTACGGGGTGGGTGACCAGCACTGCGAGCAGTACCCACCACGTGCGCATGCCGGCGGCAAAGGTGATGACAATGGCGCCCTGTGCGATGCACCACTTGCGGTCGATGCCGAGCAACAGGAACTGTTCGAGCATCGTCTTGTGGATGCGGGCAGCGAGCGGATCGTCGGGCTCGCCGGCTGGTGCGCGGGAATCGGGTGGCGGCTTTTCCATCATGTATTGCGCTCAGACGGTACCGGAGCAGGCAGCGCCGTGGTTGAAGACCTGCGCCCACAGCAGCGGCATGTTCAGGATCGAGAGCGTGCCGAGCACGCCACGCAGGACGTGGGTCTTGATGTTGCTGCGACCGTCATCGAGCAGCCACAGGACGATGGAGCCCACGAGCGCGGACAGCGAGACGACTTCGAGTAGCTCGTTGTCGAGCACGTCCTGATAGACGGTGCACAGGCCACCATTCCAGATGCCTGCGTGCGCGATTGCCGGGATTGACCCGAGCCACAGGGCAACCAGGACGGCGCGCAAGGGGCGTTCGTGCTGGATCAGCAGACTTCGCCACGCCAAGCGAACTTCGCTGCAGTAGCGGCAGGCACGCGAGGCCGCGCGGCGGGTCGCGCCTGCAACCCGGGAGGTACGTGTCGTGTCAGGCATGGACGGAATCCTCGACGGCGCCGAAGCGCGAGAACAGGCAACGCGTCTGGTACCGATCGTTCTGGACGCCGAGTACCTCGCGGATCTCGACGGGCCCACGTACCGCGCCCTGACGCTCGGCGTGCACGAAGAAGCGGAACGTTGAGGCGATCTTCTGGCGCAGATCCGTGATGGTCATCAGGCGCCCCTCGTCGCTCATGCGGATGAGCGATTCGAGGCGTGTGGGCGCGGTGTCCGCGGAGTCGGCGTGAAAGGACACGATGGAGCCGGGGTGGCCCGTATTGAGCGCTTCCATCAGGTCGAAGGCTTCGGCACCGCGGACTTCGCCGACGATGATCCGGTCAGGGCGGATGCGCAGGGAAAAGCGAACCAGGTCGCGGATCGTGATGCCCAGGTTGGTCTCGAACGCCACCTGGTTGGGCGCATGAACCTGCAGTTCGGCCGTGTCCTCGATGGTGACGATCCGGTCGGCCTGTGGCATCGCGTCGATCATCGCGTTCAGCAGTGTGGTCTTGCCCGAGGAGGTGCCACCGGAAAACGCGACGTTGATCCGTTCGCGCATGACCCACTGGAAGAATTCAAGCAGTGCCATGCCGCCATCTGCGAGCCGCCCGAGCAGCGCGGCGTTGCGACGGCGCGCAACGGGAGTTTGTCCCGCCGGAAGGACGTTGAAGGCACCCGTGCGTTCGTACTCGGCGAGTCCGATGCGGCGGCGTGCATGCTTGCGGATCGACAGCATGTCACCGTGAACGGCAACCGGATGACGGGCGGCCGCGATGCGCAGACCGGGTAGCCGCGCGTCAAGCAATGGTGTCTGCTCCTTTGCATTGACATTGGCCAGAATCGTGATGGCTCGGTCGAGCGCGTCCGGGTCGAGGTCGCAGCCCGCGACGTAGGAGATGACGCCATGGCGCTCGACAAAGATCGTGTCGGCGCGGTTGACCATGATCTCCTGCACGTCTGCGTCAGCGAGCATGCCCTGTAGCGGGCCGAGGTAGTCATTGAGTACCTCGATCGCGTATTCGTAGGTGAGCCGGCTCATCGTCCATTCCCCCAAGCGACTGGCTGGAACAGCTTCGCCACGAAGCCGGGCGCGGGAGATGCGCGGTACGCCGCATCCGGCTGAGCGGATACCGGTGCCGCGAAGATCTGCCGGTAGACGCGGCGCGCATACGCAACGCGCCGCGTCTGAGTCGCGGCGTTGTAGGCCCCAATAGCGTCCCACGTCAGCCCGAGACGATGGATGTTCTGCGACAGGATCCATGCGCCGACGTACGCGTTGGTGCAACTGTCGTACAGTCCGGCGCGAGAAATGCCAAAGCGCGACAGCGTGCTGAGCCAGCGGCTATTGATCTGCATGAGCCCGATATCGCTGGTGCCGTCCGCGTTGACGTGGACAGCGTCCGGGTGCTGCCCGGATTCGACGGTTGCGATTGCGCGCACAAGCCGCGCGTTCAGGTGATGAAACCGTGCGGCGTCGTCAATGCAGTCCGCCCGGACGGCGCAGGCCGACGCACAGAGGACGACACCAGCCAGAACGATCCGCACACGCTTCACCTTGACCTCATCAGTTAACTATCGAGACAGTTGCCGGAAAAAGAGCCTGCCGGGGGCGGGGTGCACCCCGGCAGGCCAACAGCGCGCGTCGGCCCAGGGGAGCGGACCGACGGCTTCACTGTAGGCAGCGACGGCGTGCCGGTGGGCCGGATGCCTGCTCGGGCGTGCGACTCCTTAAGCAGGTTTTTCTCGGGTTGCATGTCGATGGTCCCGGCGTGGGGCGGACCGTCCAGCGAGATACAAAGGCGGTTGACGAAGGCCGCGAAGGCAAGGGGAACAAAGGGCAATTCAAAGGGAAGGGCCTTATCCAAAGGCCGCGGGTGAAGCTTGGGATGAGACGCTTCACCCGCTCAAAGGCGCAAAGGGTGAAGGGCGAAAAAGGGCATTGCCGCAAGGGAAAAAAAGGCTGCAGCGCATGCTGCAGAAGGCCAGGAACAGATCGCTCTGCCGACCCTGGGCGTGGGTGTGCTCGTGTGCGGCATGACTGCATCCGGTGACCCGCTTCCATGCAGGCATTTCGGGCCGACGTCGGCCCGGCTGCGTACTGTGGGGCCATGACGTATCGAGTAGCAGTCCTCTTTGAACCCCAGTTTCACCGTACCCACTCAAAACCACATGGCATTCAGTACCGCCCTGGCCTGGCTGCGGCTGTCCGTGCCAGCATCAGCGAGGCCGCATCAGGCGGCGTCGCCGCCCGCGTCGTCTTCCGCGCCGGTCGTGTTGCGACCAGCGCCGTCTGCGCAGCACCTGCCGGTCCTCGGATACGTCGAGCTGCTGGACCGGAGCGGCATGCAGGGCGCAGCCCACCGGATCGGCAGCAGCGTGGGCCTGTCAACAGACAATGAACGTCGCGACGTCGAGCCGCTCATCGAGCGACTCACCGAATTCGTTCAGCTTCTGCCCGCATCGGAGTCGCATCATCATGCCCAGCCGGGAGGATTGCTGATCCATCTGTTCGAGGTGGCCCGATATGCATTGCGCTTTCGCGAGGGATATCGTCTGCCGCTCGGCGCCAGTCCCGAGGACCAGATGCGGCACGGCGCGCGTTGCAGTTATGCGGTGCTGATCGCCGCACTGCTGCATGACATCGGCAAGCCCCTGGCTGACCTGAAGGTGCAGCTCGTCAGCGGTACGGACACGCGCCGGTGGGTACCGCTGGCAGGCAGCATGAACGAGCAGGGCGGTCAGTGGTACCAGGTCGACTTTCCCGACCCGGCCCAGCGGGACTACGGCGCGCACGCGCGCCTGCCCATCGTGCTGCTCCAGCGTCTTGTTCCATCGGCTACGCTCGGCTGGCTGGCGCAGTATCCGCCTGTGCTTGACGAACTGGCAGCGTACCTGTCGGGCGACGGCGCAACGACGGACGGCGCACTCGCGAAGATTGTCGGCGAGGCGGACCGGCGCTCGGTTGCGCAGAACCTGCTTGCCGGGCCGCGCACACGGTTTGCGACCGCCCGTACGGTTCCGCTGATCGAGCGGCTGATGGAAGGGCTGCGTCGGCTGCTGGCGGAGGGCGAACTACCGCTCAACCGGGCGGGTGCTACCGGCTACTGCGATGGCGAATCGCTGTGGTGTGTCGCAAAGACGCTCGCCGAAGCTGTGCGGTCGTATCTGGCCCGGCACGAACAGCAGCAGCCAGGCGCGGCCGGTATCCCGTCCGACAACAACCGGCTGTTCGATACCTGGCAGGAGTACGGGGCGCTTGTTCCGACGCCGGAGGGTGGGGCGATCTGGACCGTCGAGATCACGGTCGGCACCTGGAAGCAGAACTTTACCGTCCTGCGCTTTCCGCTCGAGCGGCTGTATGCAGACCCGGGGCGATATCCCCGCGCGCTGGCGGTCGGCGCGGTGCGTGTGCTCGAGGCGGGCAAGGATAAGGAAGCAGGTTCGGGTGAGGGGGATTCGTCCGGTGCCGCTGCAGATGTCCAGTCTGCTCCGCGGGAAACGGAGGGTCCAGGGCCAGCGGTAGTGGCGGACGCTTCACCGCCATCGGCGGAGGCGCACACGGAGGAATTGGGCGCGGTTGTGCCGATGTTGCTGGTGATTCCCGATCGCCATGGGGCGGCAGGCGATGGACCTGCGCTGGCTCTTGGCACGGACGTGTCCGGACCGGCTTCGCACGATGATGCTGCAGATTTCCTGCCTGACGCAGAGAGCGCGTCCGCATTGCAGGCCGAAGCATCTCATGAACGCGAGGTGCCGAAAGCAGACGGGCCGGTTCCGGACGAGGTCACGTCGCCCGTGCGCCCGAAACAGAAAGCGAAGGTGCCCGCGAAGTCCGTTGCTTCGCGTGAAGGCGGCCGGCAGCCCCGCCCGAACGCGGAGCGCTTCCTGGCCTGGGTGCAGGAAGGCGTCGCCACCGGCGCGCTGCCGTACAACGAATCGATGGCGCGCGTGCACTTCGTGCCGGAAGGCATGCTGCTCGTCACGCCTGCCGTTTTCCGTGATTTCGCGCAGGCACATCCCGAAGCGATCGAGCAGACACCCACGGATGACGGGAGAACGCCGGAACCGTGGAAACAGGTTCAGCGCGATTTCCAGAAGTCTGGCTATCCCGTGGCGGCCGATTCGGGCGGAGCCGGCCGGTCATATCTTATCCACTACAACATCAAGGGAGCGGGCGGCCGGCAACTGTCGGTGATGCTCGTACCGGAGCCAGAGCGATTCTTCAATCCCGTCCCGCCGCCGAACGCGATGATCCAGTCGAAGCAGAAGCCGGCTCAGGACCGGGACGGCCCGGCGCAGTCATAAGCGTCGACCGGGAGCGAAATGGAGATGGCCTATCCCGTCGAAAACCGCTTCCGCAGGCCGGTCGAACTGCTGTCGTCCGTTGCCGCGCTCGCGGCGACGGGCGTGCTCTGGTCCGATCCCGCGTTATTCCTCGTCACGCCGGCAACAGGCGGAGTAACGACGCTTGCGCTGCTCGCAGTCGCCTTCGTGCGAGGGCGGCAGGCATGGCAACTGATCCGTTTCCAGCGCAACCTGCGGCGCCTGCCCCAGTATGTGATTCCGGCTGCGGCCATTCCCTGCTCGGACAGGGAGGTATTTCTCGGCCGGGGTTTCCGGTGGAGCGGCATTCACACGCAGCGCCTGTATCAGGCCCGGCTGCCCGAAAACAGGCGGTTGCTTGCCCGCAACGATCTGTATGACCACGCGCGGGACTACGAGCGGCTACGTCCCGACGGGCGCCTTGCACGTATCACGCGCCGGCAGGCATGGTGGAACCCGGTCGCGCCGCTGCCACCGGTCGGCGGCGATCCAGCACTGCACGGCGTCGAGCCGGAGGAGCGCGACATCTGGTTCGACCTCGCTGAGCGCGTCGGCCATATGGCCGTGCTCGGGACGACCCGCGTGGGCAAGACCCGGCTGTGCGAGGTGCTGGTTGCCCAGGATATCCGTCGCGGTGACATCGTCATCGTGTTCGACCCGAAGGGCGACGTCGACCTGCTGCTGCGCATGTATGCGGAGGCGAAGCGTTGCGGCCGGGAGAGCGAGTTCACGTTCTTCCATCTCGGCTATCCCGACAAGTCCGCGCGGTACAGCCCGATCGGCACGTATTCGAGGATCACCGAAGTGGCGACACGCATCGCCGGCAACCTGCCGAAGGAAGGCCAGTCGGCCGCATTCCGGGATTTCGTCTGGCGCTTCGTGAACGTGATGGCCCGCGCGATGAGTGCGCTCGGCATCCGTCCGACCTACGAGATGATCTACCAGAACGCGGTGAACATCGACGGACTGGCGTTGCGGTATTTCCGCTTCTGGCTCGATCGTGATCATCCAGGCTGGGAAGACGGGCTGGAACCGCTGGAGAAGGAGGAAGCCAAACAGGCGATGCGGCTGCAGCGCAATCAGGAGGTGCTGCAGGTTGCGAACCTGATCCGTCAGCAGGGCTGGACTGATCCGATCGCGAACGGCCTGCTGTCGGTGATCAGTAACGAGCGTTCGTACTTCGACAAGCTGATCTCTTCGCTGTACCCGCTCCTGGAAAAGCTCACCACAGGGCGCACGTCGGAGTTGCTGTCTCCCGATTACGGCGATCCGGACGACCTGCGCCCGGTGTTTGACTGGAACCGGGTGATGGACCGGGGTGGGATCGTGTACGTCGGGCTCGATGCGTTGTCTGACTTCGAGGTCGCGGGCGTGGTCGGCAACGCGATGTTTGCGGACCTGACGTCGACTGCGGGACGCATCTACAAGTATGGGCATGGTTACGGCCAGAGCGCCACCGGCGGAAAGCGCCGCGTGTCGATCCATGCGGACGAATTCAACGAACTGGTGGGTGACGAGTTCGTGCCGATGGTGAACAAGGCGGGTGGGGCGGGCTACCAGGTGACGGCCTATACGCAAACGAGCGCCGATGTGGAAGCGAAGATCGGTTCGCGCGCCAAGGCCGAGCAGATCTTCGGCAACTTCAACACGCTCGTGATGCTGCGTGTGAAGTACGTCACGACCGCGAAAATCCTGACCGACCAGTTACCGATGGTCGACGTGAAGACACTGACGCTGGCGTCGTCGGCGACAGACGCCGTGCGCCGCGGGGAGGGGGTGCATTTCACCGCGCAGACTCACGATCAGATCTCTGTGCGGCCGGTTCCGATGCTACAGCCGTCGGACCTGACGCAGCTACCCAAGGGCCAGGCGTTTGCGCTGATTGAAGGAGGCCAGCTTGTGAAAGTGCGGTTGCCGCTGCTGGACGCACACGATCCGGTCATGCTACCGGGGCTTGATGATGTGGCGGCGGACATGCGCTTGCGCTATGCGTCGTACGTCCAGGCCGTATCGGCCTTTGACGATACGGGAGGGGTGGCGCCGGACGCTATTGGCGGAGCGGTCGGTAGCTTCATGCCGGCTGGTGCGAGCGGTCCGGCGTCAACCGCCGCACCGTGGGCCGTCGAAGGCAAGGGCGCGGGATTCTGACCACGAAGGTGAGCAATGACGGCAAGAGCGCGGGATGGAAATGCCGATGGCGTGAAATCTTTCTTCTGGATCGTTGATCTCGCGATCCACGTCGCCCTCTGGCTACTGCTGGCCAGCCTGCTCTCGGTGCTGGCAGATCTGGCCGCCGCGCATTTTCTGTGGCGTGACGATCCGTCAGACGGAATCCGGTCGCTTGTGCGGTACTACATGGAGCAGACGAGCGATCCCGAACTGGCCGAGCGGGCAGCGGACTTCGCCTACTGGAGCTGGTTCGGCTGGACGGGTGTCGATGCGTCGGCACGCGCATGGGAGGCGGGGGTCCTGCCGCATCAAGGGGTGGGTTCGCTTCTGCGCCCCGCGTTTACCGGCACGACCCGGGAGGCGCTGGTGGTGGCGATGATCGGCATCAAGCTTTTCGGAGTTCGTGTCGCGATGCTCGCGATGACGATTCCCCAGTTCGTGCTGGCGGTCGCCATGGCGCTCGTTGATGGACTCGTATCGCGGCATGTGAGGCGCGAGGAGGGCGGCCACGAATCGGCTACCCGCTATCACCACGCGAAGCACCTGTTGATGTTCGGCGTCATTCCGCTCACTGCGATGATCTGGCTGGTGGCGCCTGTGCCGCTGCCCGTGTATCTGCTTTTCTGGCCGGTGTCGTTGATGATCATGATCGCGATCTGGAACATGGCCAAGTACTTCAAGAAGTACACATAGGCTGCGATTCGTTACCCTATACTCCGGCCATTGAAGAGGAGGACAGGCAGGTCATGCAGCGACGTGTGGTGGTTCGACGTTCGCCCGTGCACGGGCGTGGTGTGTTCGCGTTACGGGCACTCGAAGCCGGCGAACGGCTATTGGAGTACAAGGGTGAGGTCATTGCCTGGAGGGCCGCCATCAGGCAACACCGGAAGAGCGGCGCCTCCGGTCACACCTATTTCTTCGGTCTGTCGGACGGACGCGTCATCGATGGTGGCTAGGGAGGTAACAGCGCGCGCTGGCTCAATCACTCGTGCGAAGCGAATTGCGAGGCAATCGAGATCGACGATCGCGTGTTCATTCGTGCGTCGGCCGCGATAGTACCCGGCGATGAATTGTTCCTGGACTATCAACTGATCACCGACGAACCAGCCGACGACGAGATCAGGCTGGACTATGTGTGTCGGTGCGGCGCTTCCACATGCAGGGGTACGATGCTGGCAGCAGGGTGAATCCTGATGTGGGCAAGCGAACTCAGTGCCCCTGGGAGAAGGACCGCGACGCGTGCTCTCTCGCCGCCGAGCGGTTGGCAAGCCAAGCCTCAAGCTCGGATTCGCGCCATCCGGTCGCGCGTTCGCCGATGCGGATAGGGCGGGGGAATTCTCCGCGGCTGATCATCGAATAGATGGTCGCCCGACAGAGACCGATTTTTTTGACGACGTCCTTCATGCGCATGACCTGGTCCATTTCGCACGGCTCCGGATTGCATTTGTCATAGCTGATTATCCGCAAAGCCTTCTCCTGCGCAACGGCTTCGCCTGGACACCAGCGTGATGTGGCAGGCGTCGCAGGGAGATTGCGTTGACGTTTCCAATGCACCGAGACACGTCGGCGTTACATCTGGTTACTGATTTGTTGCTGCACGCCTTCGATTGGAAAGCTAGGAGCAGACGAATCGGTGGGGCGGGCAGAAAACGGCCTCTTGCAGCGGATGGCGCGAGGTGGGCTCTTCCTCGTTACACGGCGAGCAAAGGTCGACGAGGGGCACGCTAAATGTCGTGATTGTGGTACGCGAATAGGAAAGCGGTGCGCGACACAGGCACCTTCGCCAGAATCTGAAAGGACGGGATGTGCTGCGTTGAGCGACAGGGAAGCTGGCTGCCCCAACCTGCTCAGCGCCTGCATGCCACGAACCGGGGCAGGTCCACGGTGAAAACCGTGGCGCGCTCATCAGATTTGACTTCGATCTTTCCGTCATGGGCGTTCGCAATGCAACGGCAGATATACAGATCAAGTCCCATGCCAGTCGCAGCACGCCTGCGTCCCGCCGCAGGGGCGGCGCGGGTCAACGGATCGGAGAGTTTAGGCAGGGCGTCAGCCGGTATGGGCTGACCGCCGCTCGAGACGGCGATTCTGACGCGTTCACCATCGCCACGGGCTTCCACGCAGACAGGGCCACAGCCGTGCTGGACAGCATTCGCCACCAGATTGACGATAGAACATAGGATGTCAAAGTTACCTTTCCGGTAGATAATCAAGAAATATTTGCCTTATACTGGGCGCAAAACATCAGTCAAAAGACGTGCCCACGCTATGAACCTGAACATGGTGCTCGAACAGTTGCGCGATCCCTACCAGAAGCAAGCCCGGATTTTTCCTGGACTGCTGACGGTGTTGCCGCTTCTCGTTCCCTTGCTCTGGATCTTCGGGCCCAAAAGTCCAGTCCTGACTGCTTTGGTCGGCCTCGTAGGTGGCTGCGGGGCAATCTATGCGCTTGCCAGTGTCGCTCGCGGGCGCGGCAAACGACTCGAGGAGAAACTCGTTAAAGGTTGGGGCGGTATGCCAACGACGCTGATTTTGCGTCATGGCGACCGCTTCCTGGACAGCGTCAGCAAGAAGCGCTACCACGATGTGATCAGAACCAAGCTCGGTATTACGGTCCCGACGCCTGAAGAGGAAGCGCGCGACCTCGTTGCTGCCGACGACGTCTATAAAGGCGCGACGCGTTTGCTGCGTGAGTTGACTCGCGGAAAGGCCAATGCCCTATTGCTCAAAGAGAATATTGCCTACGGTTTTCACCGCAACATGTTTGCCATGCGACCGGTCGGTGTGTTCACTTGTGTCCTGGGAATCCTGCTCGGACTTGTACTGAGCAAAGCGCTCCAGTTTCATCCTCTTGCTTTTGATGTATTGAATCTTGTAGCACCTGGCCCAAGCGGCGGCATAACGCTGGTGGTCTCCATTGCATTGCTCTTTTTCTGGGCCCATTTCAACGAGGATCAAGTGAAGCGGATTGGGTACGTCTACGCCGAGCGCCTTTTTGAATCGTTGAATTCGCTGCCGGAAAAGAGCCGGTCCGTTTCCGGCGCCCGGGCGAAGAAGCGAGCCGATTCCGTGGTAGATGAAAAACCCGATGCGCCGAAAGCGAGAAGAACCCGATCCGCAAGTTCCGTAGGGAATGGCTCCAACGGGGAATCAGATAAATGAAGTGCGAAATTGAATTTCTACCCGTGGGTGATGCAAGCCGAGCGGGCGATTGCATTGTCGTCCGTTACGGGGAAGAAGACAGCTACGAGCTGATGGTCATCGACGGTGGAACAGTCGATAGCGGCAAGAATCTGGTCAAGCATCTTCGCACGCACTATGGCAAGGATGTGACCGTCTCGCATGCGGTTTTGACCCATGCGGACGCAGATCATGCTTCGGGCATGCGCGAGCTATTTGCTGAAATCAGAGTCGAGAAGCTTTGGATGCACATCCCGTGGCGACTCGCTCCGGAGGCAAGGCACCTCTTCGCAAGCAAGAGCTGGACGGAGGAAGGGCTAACGAAGGCCATCAAGGATGAATACGACATCCTAAGCGAGATACTCCGCATGGCGTGGGCTGCGGGTACCAAAGTCCATTACCCGTTCCAAGGCAGTCGAATCGGCCCGTTTACAGTGCTATCACCAAGCAGGCAGCACTATCTCCATTTGCTACCGCAGTTTGACAAGACTCCGGATCCCGACAAGGAAGCAATTGAGACAGCGGGATTTTGGCTGACTCAAGCGACGAACGATGCTCTGGGTAAAGCCCTCGAGGCCGCTGCCAGTGACACGCAAAGCTGGATTGAGGAAACCTGGCACGAGGAACACCTCCGGGATGGCGCGTGCACGTCGGCCAGCAATGAGAGCAGTGTCGTCCTCTATGCCAACATTGCTGACGGCAGGAGATTCCTGCTGACTGGCGACGCGGGCGTGTGTGCGTTGTCTTGGGCAGTCGAGTATGCCAAAGCGAACAGCTTTCCGCTACGAAGCTTCAGTTTCGTGCAGGTTCCTCACCATGGCAGTCGGAGCAATGTAGGGCCAGCCATCCTGAACGAACTGATCGGCCCTGTGCAACCGGAAGGGACGCGGACGTTTGCCGCTTTCGCGTCGGCTCCAGTAGACGACAGCTCACACCCGAGAAAGATGGTGCTCAATGCCTTCATTCGACGCGGTGGCGGAGTCCACGCAACGCAGGGAAGCAAGCGGGTCCATCGGGGGGGATTTGCGTGGAGAAAGGGATATGGGGCAACCGAAGCGATCGGATTGAGTCCGCTTGTCGAGGAGTACGACTGACCGTTTGCCGGCTCTCTGATTGAGCGGTAACCACTCGAAATGACTCATGCGGAGAGAACGTGGCAGGTCTTCCGGTTCATGACGGATTACTCCAGGTCTTTGACGTCGAGCATGGAGCATGTGCGCTTTTAACGGTTCCGGCTCCGGGCGATGGATGCCGGCGCATGCTCATCGATTGCGGGCACAATTCGACGACGGGCTGGAACGCTGGCTCCCACCTGCGCAATCTGGGGGTCTCATACCTTGAGCAATTCGTCATCACCAACTATGACGAGGATCACGCCTCTGGGCATCCGTACCTCGCTCAGAATGGTATCGACGTCGCCTGGATGCTAAGAAACCCGACGGTGAGTGCTCAGGTTGTCAAAACCCTGAAAACGGATGATGGGATGGGGAAGGGCATCGATTCGCTCGTGAATGCCCTTGGTCACTTTACGCTGACGCCATCGCAGGTAGTTCCGCCGGACTTTCCCAATGTGTTCGTCGAGTGGTTCTGGAATCCATACCCGTACTTCACGGATGAAAATAATCTGAGTCTCGTTCTCCATCTCAAGATTCACGGATTTTCATTTCTATTTCCGGGAGACCTGGAGTGCGCTGGATTCAGGCACATGCTGAACACCAACCAGCGATTTCGCGAAGTCGTGGGCGGCACACACATCCTGGTCGCGTCGCATCACGGACGGCAGAACGGCATTTGTCCTGAAATGTTCGACGTATGGGGGTGCCGCCCGAGACTCGTCGTGATCTCCGATGACTACAAGCAGTACGACACACAGGAGACTGTACAGTACTACGCAAGCAAGTGCAGCGGGATATCGGATTTCAGGCGTCCAGGCAATGTTCGGCGCGTTCTGACGACTCGCTACGATGGTGAGCTTATCTTTACCTTTGCGAGCGGCAACTGCTACGTTTCCTGATTGGACCACGAATGCGGTGGTAACTGGGAGCGGAACTTAGGCCGTAAGCCGCGCAAGAAGCAGGAGGTCGAAGCATGAATCGGTGCGTGCGGGGCGTCCGCGCTGCCTGCATCGGCAAGGGAACATGCTTCGGCGTCGCTGCGCGGCATTGATCCTTGACACAAACAAAAAAGTCCCCTGAATGATCATGGCAAAAAGTGTAACCGACCGGAATCTCGCAGCTGGCGAGAGCGTTCGCGTCTGCAGCTACAACGTGCGGCATGGAGACTGTACGTTAGTCGAATACGTCCGCGATGAGGCCGTTCAGTTTCGATTGCTCGTTGATGCGGGGGAGGGTTTGCCTCATGCACTGGTCGCCCATCTTGCGGAAAATCCACGCAATGACGGGCGTCCGGATATCGACGTGGTGATGTTGAGCCATGTGGACAACGACCACCAAGGTGGCTTGCCGCAACTTCTTGAGGGAAAAATTACGATCGGCGAGTATCTCGGACCCTGTCTTCCGGCCTTTCGTCGTCTTGCGTGGCTCTTCGCTGACCGGGTGCGCAATGCGGTCGAGCGGGCACAGCAATGGGAGGACGCCCTGCTAGCCGCGAAGGTGCCCGTTTCATATCCGTTCGAAGGCTATTCCTCAAGGTTTGTCAACGGTCGCGTGGTCCTTTCCATTCTATCGCCGGCCTCACGACTCATCGAAGCCTTGGCGCTGTCCGACGGCGAAGAACTGGGCAACCTTTTGATGCGAGCGCCATTACCGAGCGAATGGCTACTGGAAGCCGACCTGAGCGATGCCAGCGACGACGGCGACGACTTTGCATTCCTGCGCAGTATCTTTCGCACCGGATCGTCGGCTTCGCCCGACGATTTTGCTACCGGACTCCCCCGTCCAAGCCTGCTGGATGCAGATGCTGTCCGCAGCGCGAATACGCATGAAAGCGCGCAGCGCCTCGACCCCGAGTTTTTCGGGAATCACGTTCTCAATGACACCTCACTCGTCGCTGTTCTGGACGTTCATCTTGGAGGCGCGCATCGAAAGAGAATTGTTCTAGCGGGTGACCAGGAAAACTGGTCCTACATTGCTGCGAAGCATCCTGTTGGCCTCGGGATAGACGTATTGAAAGCACCGCATCATGGAGGCAAGCTGTTCATTGAGGGACGTTCTGATGCCCAAAACGACGTATATGCGTGGCTGAGGCCCCGTAGCGTCATGGTAAGTGCCAGCGGCCGACACGGTCTTCCGGAACTCAACTTCCGGAACGTGGTTCGATCGGTCGGAGCATCGCTCGTTTGTCCAAACGTACGTCGTGTGGAAACATTAGCTGGCGCGCTGCCTGTAGCTAGTGACAGCGATTCATGTTTTTCCGTCTTCCAGTGCGAGTCCTCTGTTGAGAAGCGGCCGGTCACAGTTCTGACATTGACGAGTAGTAATAGCACGGCGGACGCTTATGCCTGCGTTCAGGGGTTAGGCGATCAGGCTTTCACTCCTATCGTCGTTCTTAACCAGAACGTTACTTCGCCCAGTGAATCGTTCGTCCGATGGACGCAGGGTGAGCTGGAAAAGCACAGCAACTGGATTGCGAAGCAGCTCAAGCAAAATCATAAGGACTTTCTTTCGAGGCTAACAAGCTCGACTAATCCGCAGCTCGCCAAACTGGACCATCGGCTTGAACGCTGGACAGACCTCGCGATTCTGGCACGCAAGGATGGTCGGCATGCCCTTGTAGCGGATCCGGGGCCGGTATTGCGATTCGGTCGCCGCCACAGGAAGTTCTTTGTGGCGCAATCGGAGTGGCGCAATGGCCGCACATCCGATATCTACCGGATGCCTTCGAAAGCCGATATCGACGACACGATACGATGGGTAAGAGGAATCCCAAAGATTTATGTCCATTCGAATCCTGCCGCTGAGTCGGTGTACGCGCGTGACGCAATAGCGGTGCTGAATTCGTGTGACTGGGATATGTTGGCGGCGTTCATTGCCCTGCGTACCGGGTTGCCGATGGACGTCATTCTCGAAGAGATCGTTCCGCTTCTTG
Source organism: Paraburkholderia sp. USG1 (assembly GCF_031570135.1). Taxonomy (NCBI): domain Bacteria; kingdom Pseudomonadati; phylum Pseudomonadota; class Betaproteobacteria; order Burkholderiales; family Burkholderiaceae; genus Paraburkholderia; species Paraburkholderia sp. USG1. Next base: position 25,427 of record NZ_JAMWXW010000020.1, read on the forward strand.
TTCCGGTCTTCGCTGACGAGTTCACAGCTCGGCTGTGTTCCACATATTACAGACACTCAAGGTGGACCAAAGGCGCGGCGACGATATGTTTGCGCAGGGACAGCGAGGAGGAGGGGCAGTTGAATGTCGACGAGTGGCCTGACGACATAATATGCGAACGATACGCGGAATGGACTGAATCCCATTTCGAAAAGGTGCTCAAAATGGCTGAGCGCGATGCCCTCATGCTCAACCTCGCGTACAGGCATAAGGGTCAATGGACCACATACTCGCACATGCAAGGTTTTCTTGAAAAAAATCGGTACTCTGGGAAAAGTGAGTTTCCCGAGGCGTTCGTGGAGGCGTTAAGCCTGACGCCCTGGATCCCTGTCTGGTAGGACCGTCCACGTTGCCGGACGGTCTCACCACGTTAGGCTCCGCAATCCGCTCTTTTCATGCTGCCAGGAGAGCTGGGTGTAATACCGCCCAAAGCCTTTAGTCGTAGGCAATGGCTTGCAGGATACGGACGTCCTCCTCACCGATAATCAGCTGGACGGCAGGAAGACCGTCGTCGAGCATGCCATGGGCGAGGTGTGCCAGCTGTACGAGATCTTCACGGCTGGGCGACGCCGAGCAACCGGGCGGATGGCTGTGCCATTCGCCGATGTATCCAACCACGCCATTGGTTCGTCGGTGTGCTTCGGCGACGGCATCTGCAACTCCTGCTGTTCCGCGTTTGAATGAAGTCGGCGTTGAGACGCTGTCGGGTGGCGCCGACAACCCGGCAACTACCACGGCGGCGCCGACGTTGAAGTCGTAGTATCCGAGTAGGATGCCACCTGTCTCATTTGGGAACGCATCCTTTCGAAGGGAGCGCAGTTCAGCTTCAACTCCGGTGTCAATGTACAGCTTGAATTCGTCGAATATCAACTGACGCTCGGAGCATACAGGCACGTCGTATGCCTGCACGGAACCGCGCTCGGGATCGCGTTGCCAGATCCGGATTTGGCTATCCTTGTGCGCAGATAGAAGAACGACCTGTTCCGCCAAGGTGCCTGCCTGTGTGGCAATGCGCCAGTACGGCATTGCGAGCGAGATGTCGCGACAGCTATTGCCGCTCCAGAACGTATCCGTATTTGTTCCGAGGTGATCGCGTCCCCAGTCGTTGTTAATTATTTCCCGGTAGTACTGTGCTTCAAGACTTCGCAGACGCACTGCTCTGGCGGTATCTTCCATGAGAAGAACCGCACCGTTGCCATCTGGGGTGACAAAAGCCGAAGCATGGCGCGCGAATGCGTCAACGGAGCTCGCTGCACGCGGATAGTCGAGTGTCGTCGATACGTCGATGACCAGCTCGCTTGCCGAAAGCGCCGCAGAGAGGGCCTGGTTGCCGAAATCGAGAGCGTTGGCGTTTAACGGTGTGACTGAAGTCGCTTCACCCACCGCAGCACGGTGCAGATTCGCTGCCACGTCCACCTTCTGATGACCAATGTGCTCATCGAGCGCTACGTGACGAGTCAGGTTATGCGGCTTCACATGGTCATTATCGATTACGGTCCACGTGCCCCAGCCGGCTCGGCCCCACAGATTGAGCATCGCGCTGCCGAGCGACCCCGCGCCGATTAATACAGCTTTCGGCCCGGCGCTATCGACGCCCGATTGACGGCGAAATTGATCCGCGTCGTTTTTCTGGAGAACTTCCATCGGCAATATGGCTTGCGTTCTCCAGATGCCTTTATCCGCGCCTCCGCCCAGGTGCGGGGCGTAGGTCCCATTTGCGAAGGTGAGCAGGCCAATGCTCACTCCCAGATCGAGCACGCTGACGGGTATGAAGAAGGCACGGTGCCCCATCGCCTGCGGTTCGCCGCCTTCGACCCGACAGATTGGAATGTGAAGCAACAAGACAGTCGTTTCTTTATTGGCAGGTTTATTCTGCGCGCGATCTCCAACGCGATCGCGAACCATGTCCTTCAAAAGAGAGGCGAAATCGACCCCTCGCTGCCCGAGGATAGTATCGAGTGCGCCTAACGTGTTGGGGTCCCGCGTGATTGCGCCGTGGACGACTGGGGGCAATTCAATTTCGATGGGGGTAATGTTTCCCTGAGGCAGATCGGCCGCGACTGGTATGGGTACCAGTTCGCAAGTCAAGCCTTCGTCCGCGCGAATTGCTTTCTTGTTCAACCCGAAGCGGTACTCGCCACTGTTGCGTAGCTCGTCGTAGTTCCTGGGCAGAACAAGCTCGTAGTTGCTGGAGAAGAACAGATGCTCGACCGGCTGATCAGCGGGGTGCAACTCGTCTCGAGCGCTGCGCGCGAGCCACCACTGAATTCGGCGAAGAAATGCTTCCGGTGTCCAGGTGCGCAAGACGGAAACAGCTGACTCGAAGTATAGGCAAAGGCTTGCGGGGCCCTCGTAGTAGCCGTGGTTTTGATGCATGAGCACCGGGAAGTCCTTGCGCAAGGCAAGAACCTCCACAAGGTCGGAGGGATTGTCGCTCACGCAAAGAGCGACGCATTCCCGATACAGAATCCCATGCGGGTTATCTGGCGGTACGTCGTCGGTTTCCACGTCCGCGACGAGGCACTCGAGCTGATGCCCATCCGTGCTGGTAGCGCGCAGCACCTTGATGAGCGAAAAGTCGCGGGAACGTTCGATTGCGCGAACCAGGGACTTTGCGCGCGGAATGGCGGGTTCTTCGTCAGCCTGCAGTTCGGAAAAACCCGGGAGTTCATGATATTCAGTCACACGCACCTGCGCGGGGCGGAGATGAGAGCACCAATGCAGGAGCACCGATTGATGTCGTTTTCTTCCAGCTAACGCCGCCCCGACCGATCTCAAACACGAGCGGTTCGGGCTTGCGTGCATTGGGCTCTTCCATGGTAACCACGAATTTGCGGCCCTTTACTTCGCGCAGATACCGTTCGTAAGCCTTCCGGGCCTGGATGTGGGGTGGCTGAATTTGCGTGTAAGACTCTTTCACATCCGGAATCGGTTTGCTGCTGCTCACAATATACGCATCAGGTTTTCCCTGACGGAGCAGATATTTGACAAGCTCTTTCGGCTCGGTTTCCGATTCCCCTTTCTCGCAGTCTCCAGTCAGCGCAAGATAACTGCAGTGGTGGGGAATGTTAAACAGGTTCCATCCGAGTCGATCCCCGCGCTTGTGATACAGCGTCGTGCGCACGATGTCTTCGAGGTCTTCAGCGCAGCTGTCACCGACCTGCAGAAAGTCGTAGCGCTGGCCGTCGGCATCAAAGCGGACGTTGAAGACCAGTGAAGCGGAATTGCGTATAACGTCGGAGCCGTCGTCGCAATGCTTGATGAATGGCGAGTGGCAGAAAAACTCCACGTTGTCACTCGCAAGCGAGAACCCCGGGACGAGTGTGCCGGCGTCCACAAACAGATGGTCCCGGGCATCCGGGCGTTCGCCACGCTCCTTGAGCTTGGGCTCAAGCCATTCCCGGAGCGCCTCCGGCTTCGAAAAGACGAGGATGCCCTGTCCATTCAGCAACCGATGACGGGCCTCCTGGCGCAACAATACGTACTCTTCCTTCTGGTGGTCGTTGTCGGCCTCTTCCAGCAACATCGCAGCAGGCACCCACAGCTCCTTGATCTTTATCCGGCCCTCGCCGTGGTAGATTTTGGCATGCTGGAGTTCGAAGAATTCGGTGCTGCCCTGAATGTGATCGAGGTCGGCGTGCGTAAAGGCCACTACGTCAAAATAGTCCCGGTCGGCGTCCTTAAGCTCCTTCTTCAGGATCGCTTTCAGATCGATCTCCGGTGTGTCCGGATCCTCGGCATTGCCGCGATGGCAAAAGTCGAAAAGCACGCGGCGACCGTTGTCGAGTATCACCTGGGCGGTATCGCCATTGGCGACGCCATAGAATTTCACGAAATGCGTTGTTGTCACTGTGGCCTCTTCGTAGCGTGCTGGAGGGGCCTATCGAAATCGGGAACCCTCCTTATTTTCACTATATGAGCCACTGGCGAAAACGTCAACCACAAGATATTGTGGTCTATTTGAGATTGTGAAATTTAATTGTAAGGTTTTGGCAATAAAAATCCCGTTACCCACGAACTTGTCCTGCGAAACGGGCGACGGAAGTGCGCGAGCCGGTTTCCCGCATGTCCGGCGCGTGGAAGCGGATGTGGTCCAGGCTTACTCTATGAAGAGGCTCGCAGCGAGAACGCCTGACACAGGAGATCCTCACGTACTCTGTTCGCGGCGGGCAGCAGCAGGTCGACGGCAAAGTCGATATCGGATTGCGTGAGGCGCTTGGCGTTTCGCAGCAACTGGATCAGGCAACGAAGGGCATTATCGAGCCAAGCCACGAGGTCAAAGCGTTTTGAGGTGTCAGCAATGAGACCCGGAATTGCCCCGTCCAGCATGTCCGATCTAAGTGTCAGCTTTCCGGCAATGTATCGCCTCTCTCCTTTGCCGCCTAGGCTGAGGAACCGCAGGACGAGTTGCAAAACATTAGTGGTCGTTTCGCGCTTAACGGGTACGCCCGATTTGTCGAGGTAGAAATGCCCCTGAAGATGTGTGCAGAATTCGATCAGTTCAGATACGGTGCGTGGCGAATGGAAATCCCGTCGCGGCAGAATCGCGTGGGAGTCGATATGCAGCTCGAAGGGCTCGGCAGGAGGGCGAACCTGGGTCCGCCTGAACCAGCCTGTGCCGGTTTCGGGCGCTTGCGTCTGCTTCACCCAGTCATTTGCCCAGTCCGCGAAGGTATCTACCAGCCACTCATGTGCATGCTCGACGTCCCAATATCCCACAGGGCCGATCAAGCTGCTGTCACCGGGCGTAACTGTCGGCGGCTGCCAGGTTACGAGAAGACTGTCTTGTTCCCACTGTAAAGCCATCTCACCGTCTGATACCGCTTTTAGCACGAGGTGATGCACTGATGCCGTGGTTTGCCTGCTGCTCGGGTTGTAAATTTTCAGCAGGCCTGCGCTGCGGTCGAAAATGTGTCTTGACGTGCCGCCCTTCTCGAAATCATGCGTATTTGCGAAATCCAGCATCGCTCTCCAGGCGTCGCGACTGACGCGCGCCACCACAAAACCTTGTTCATCGTGCGTCGAACGGGGAAACCGAAGAAAGCGCCAATATTTTTCAAGTTCATTGGCAGCCTGCAGGAAACCTTCCCACGCCTTGCAAAGAATCCAGTCCAGGTCTTGAACTTCTTCGGTGTTTAACGTCAGCCGAACACCGTCAGCGGAAAGAACGTACCGTCCCGGCACGGTACTTTGTTGTGCGTACGGCCGCTCATCGTGTTTCGTCGTTGCCCATACTCGCCATTGAGCCCACGTGAGGAGTGTCTTCGCGCTAATCGCAAAACTGATTCCGCTCAGGTCCGCACGCGCAAACGTCAGGATTCCACCAAAATGGGGAAATCTCTCGCAGGGGAGGTTGACGTCGAGTCGAGTTGTCACCTGTTCAAGAGCAAGTTGATTCTCGAACTGCCCTACGAAGTGTTGTCTGAATTGCGACGGATACATTCCTGATGGTGACGCCGGGTCGCAGAATCGTCGCGCGCACTCAGCTCCGAAAAATCGCGTGACGATTGCGGGCCGCTTGCGCAGCAAATCATTCAGGCGAGCGGAATCCCATAGCTCTGCCTCAATGTTTGCGACGATAAGCCGGTTGTATGCGTTCGTCCAGGCATCCACTGCAGCCGTCTCTTCACCCAGTGTCGTCGTCGTACAAAATATGTATTTGCTTGTGGAGCTAGCCTTCGGACCACTCAGGAAATCGTTGACTGCATCTTCTATACTTCCGGCTGACAATCGCCGCACGCGCTTACACTGAGCGACGATGTGCTTCTGTGCACCGATACGGTATGCGACGATATCGATGCCGTACTGATCTTGTCCCGGTCGTCCGTACTGTACCGCCTGACGAACCTTCTCTTCACCTCCGTCGTTGAGGATTTGCGCGCAGAGCGCTTCAAAGCGAGGCCAAGGGATATTGGCGAGAGGCAGTGAGGTAATCGGCAGATCGTCAACGATCACATCTACCAGCGCGGGTGGGCCGAGCAGGACGTCCAGTGATATTTCAACTGCGGTTACGTCCCGTTCTCGTGCTTCAGGTCTTTTACGATTGCGCGATCTTGCTTCGGTGGGATTTGCACGCCTTCGTTTTGCTTTAGGTGACGAGTCGATGATGAATGCCATATTCAAGTTGTTGGAAGGAAGGGCGTGTGTCTTCTAATCCCAAGAGGCTGCCCATGCACATCGTCTGTTGCGCCGAACTATACGGGTTTCGCCGCTTATCGAGCCGGACACTGCGCGAACAACAGCATGACCGACTGATCCGAAATCACGCCAGAATTTGACGTTGCTCGTGCTACTGTGCCTCCCGGACTCACGTGTTCTGTCAATCGTCGTCATTAGACTCCGCGAACCGCACCTCGGGCAGAGGATCGTCTCGCGCGGATCCCAGAATTTCGAGCAGGCCGTCGTCGGGCTTCTCGCTTCGCTTTAAGATATCCCGCGCCAGTCGGACACACGCGGCGCGAACGGACGATGCGCTAACCGCTTCGCGGCTTCCATACTGTATGCCGGCATAGTCCCTCTCCTCAAACAGCACAGGGATGCTGTCAGTCAAAACCGCTATCTCTTGCGTGTCGAGCCAACCGTTGTTGTGCATCTGTCGCGCGGTCCACAGTAGTGCGGCCAAACCGGCGGACCTGCCGGAGGCGAGCACGTAGATCATATGGCGAATCAGGTTCGTGCAGCTGTCTAGTCCGGCAATTTCTCGCCACGTCAGAAGAGCATGTGAGGCGTAGGCGACAACATTGGCTTCGCGGTCGTGAAGTCCGTGCCGGATTTTGGCCTCGATTTTCTCTTTCAGATTCGCCGCACATTGATAAAAGTATGTAAGCCCGATCAGGGCCGAAAATGCTCCGACCTCTGAGTAGAATGAGTAAAGACGTTCGAAGCGGTCCTCGCTCAGGGCGTTGCTGTCGAGAGCCGGTACGATGGAATGCGATAGCACCTGGCCAATGAGAACGCCGCGCTGTTTCCTGTCACGGCTGGCAAGCCCCATCTCGTCGCTGGTTACGGGTTCGGGGCGCCACTTAACGAGCTTGTCGAAATACGCCATTGCCTGCTTTGCAGTGGGACGTTCTCGTACGGCTTTGTCGATTGCCGCATTTGCAATTGCTGCAAGCAGCGCAGGCTCAAACAATCTATCGTCGGTAATTCCGAAGAGAGCCAGTCTGATGCGTGCCCCGGTAACGTCCGGGTTCGGTGACGGCAACTTTAGCAAGACATATAGAGAAAGGCCGGTCGTCGGTAGGGCCTCAGCTTCCGCGCCACCTGGCCAGATTGAACCGGCAATTTTCTGTAACTCTGCTTCCAAAAGAAAATTGTGCTCGACCAGAGGCAGGAGTCGTTCTAACGCGGGGTGGCTTGCCACGGAGCAGGGGGCGATACGCTCGATTATTTCATCAATCCGCCTGTCAAGCGCCGCATTGGGGGTTCTTTTCCCGGGAAAGGTGATAACGGGATTGGGCCATTCCTTGAATGACGGGCCATCGATCTCGGCGTGAAGCGGGAAAAGTAGGGCGTCCAGCAACAGGTCCCGGTGTCGTTCAGCAGGAACGCTGCCCAGAGTATATTCAACCAGATGCTCCAATACGTCGAATAGCCAGTGGTGGCGCAGTTCTTTTGTCTTGCCGAGCTCCATGGCTAGCCGGAATATCTCCATGGCGTCGGTGGGCGTCGCCCGAATTGATACGCGTGCCAGAACTTCGACAAGTACGCGCAAGCGCGAGATGGAATTTGACCCACCCCGCTTCGTTACTTTGCTAACCCAATATCGCACAGCCTGTATGCACTGACGTCGAAGCTGCTCTGCTTCGTTCGAGGTGGTGCAGGCCATTCGGATACGAGAGAAGGTTATCTTCAGCGAATCGGACGTATCGCTGTTCGCAGCGCGGATCGAAAGTGGGATTTTGTAAGTATCTTCGAGGTCGTCAAGGCGCGTCATCGTGGACGCAGGGTCAGACAGAAATCCGATGCCATTCCACCGCAGTGGCATGCCGGCGCTAAGCGACACACCTTCAAGCAGAATCAGGGGGTGAAGGTCCCGGTTGATCGTAACGGCGCCCGAATTATCCCTGAACATGCCGGCCTCGAATGCCGCATCTATCTGGTTTCTCTCGTTCTGCTCATCAAGCTCTTTGGCGATTCGTTCCTTTATGCTATCAACGACGTCTGCAGGACTACACTTTGCATCGTTGTAAATCGATGGGAAACGCTCGAACGGGATGCTGCTCTTTAACATCTGGGTTCCGCGAAGGAGCCAGTGAGCCCATGCCAGTCGCGAGAATACATAGATGGAGTTCTTGTCGTTCCTATGACGAGACAGCAATTCACTATAGGCTTCAGCGAGCAGCTGTTCCCCCTCCTCAAATCGACCGACGTCGGCCAGGAGCGAAGCTTTTCGCATTTTCCATACGGGGTCCGTTGCAGCAATTTCGTCAGCAAATTTTTCGACTGAGGCATAGTCAAGGCGATCGCGGGCGGCGATTGCGCGATGGAAGCTGAGCTCTGATGCGATCTCCGGCCAGTGCTTCGCATTGGCCTGCAAGATCGCAGTGGTCTTTTCTTCCGTCGCCATCGATTCTTCGCCTTCATACCACCGCGTATCTTTCAGCAGCTTGAGGGCGATCTCCATTTGATGCCTTATCGTCAGCGCGTTTGGTTCGGCCGGGTCACATACCTTGAGCAGCTCTTTTACGAGCCAAGGCAATATGACCTCGAATGTCACACTGCGACGCCATGCGATTTCATACAGAAGCCTTGCCCTGTCGTCGGCCTCGAGCTTCGCGATGTTGTGTATGTTTGGAAAAGGGTCAGTGATTTGCGACCCGATCTGGAAACGCACAGATGACGGGCATACCAGCCATCCGGGATAGGACTTGCGATCTGCCTCAAGTGTGGGAAGCTGCTGTTTTAGCAACGACGCTCCGTACTCGGCGTCGCGAACGGCACGTGACGCATCGTCTGCAGTCAGCCCGGTCTGGCGAAGCTTGCTTGGCTCCCACTCCCACGTGGCTTTCGGTTTCAGTCGCTTTAATGCGTCCAGGAACAGTTCAGTTGCCTTGACATGCTGGATGTCCCGGTCGTCATAATCATCAACGAGCTCGGCAAGGTCGATGGGCGCAATGTTGATGGACTCCAGATATTTGCGCTTTGCTGAAGTAAGCCTCAGCGGTCCTGCAAGGTATATGCGACGTACATGTGTTGTCAGCTGGTCGCGTACCCATCCTGCCCATTGCAGAAAATTTGGGTCATCACCCGAGAATCCGAGCAGGCACAACTCGTTCTCGACAAACACCTGACGCGCGAAGTTGACGAAGGTTCCATATTGCTCGGGGTATCTCCGGTAGTCCTCTTGCGTGAACACCAGCTCGTCGGTGATGTTGACCGTGCCATGCAGTTTCACTATCCGGGGTGAGCGCGCACTCGAAAGTTCCTCCTGACGACGAACGACACTGTAGACCTGTGTATGTACGTCTTGCGCCGCGCGTTCAAGCAATGTGTCCCAGTTGGTCGTCAATACCTCGGACCACGGCAGCTCAAGAAGGGACTTGTAGAGTGGGCCTGGCGTCCACCCAAGGTCGTTGATTTCCTTCGTGATGAGGTCGTACAGGTTCTGCTTTCCGAAGTAGGCGGAATACACTTCCGCGAGACGGAGGGGATCCATGGCGGAGCTCTCTTTGAGTTCGCCGGCCAGAAGTCTCGAAAAGTCGCCCCAGAGCGAGAGTTTCTTGTCAGCATCTCCTGTCGTCGCGGCGCCCCGGCTGAAGCCAGCGCCAACCATAACGGCCGCGCCGTGGAATGCATTGTCAAGTTGCCACAGTGCCGACGCGAACTTCTTCAAGGCGGCGTAATCCGGCAGGTCTTCGATTGAATTGTTTTCTTCGTTATTCATCTTGGGATGTTTGATGACGTTCGGATCGTCTTGGGTATCGTACACCCGGTATTGGTGGTGCTTGTCGCACCGAGTTGCTTGCCCGCATGGTTACTGGCCGGTCGTTGAGATGACGGTCGCACGAGGTCGATGGGCTCGAAGGGGCTTGAGATTTTAGAGTGGGCTAGGGGGCCTGCTGGTTTCGCGATGGATAGGCGCACCCCTTCAATCTCCAGTGAAAAAGGCCGTTTCAGGCATAGCTTCGCCGACGGGATCATCGATAGATCACGAATTCGTAGTTGTCGCAGTGGCGGCATGTCGGTCGCAAGCGAACAGCTGACTGGGCTAATCCGTATTCGGCTGCGACCTTGCCAGCGGCGCGGAATTGCGCGTTGCGCGGCCGGGCAAGAAACGCAAGAGCAATTTCCGATCCCGGCTCCCTGAAGTTGCACAATTTCCACATATAGTGTATTGACCGCCAGTAGGACACCACATATAGTGCTAGCACTCCCGGCATGAGAGGCTAACGGAAAGTCGGCTTAAAGCCTCCCAAAAGTTGACGCTGCTTGATGTGGCACTAAATTCAGAGCGCTTCCGGCAGGTAGCGGATAACCGAACCAACATGACCGGCGGCGCAGAACCCGTTCGCGCCGAATTCACCCGAATGCGTGCGTCCGTTGATAACAAGCGCTCGCACCTGACACCGGAGCTGCGCATGTCTATCGTCAAGAGTTTCTCCGTAGGAAACGGCGACATGTTCTACATCAAGCACAACAGCGATAACTTCACGATTATCGACTGCAATCTCACTGATGAGAACAAGGACGCAATCGTCGCCGAGCTGAAAAAAGAGTCGGCCAGCAAGAGCATCACTCGCTTCATCTGTACCCACCCGGACCAGGATCACTTTGGGGGAATCGAACTGCTCGATGATGAAATGCCCATCCGGAATTTCTACGTCGTCAAGAATCAAGCCGTCAAGGATACGGACACGGACTCGTTCACGCGCTATTGCGAGCTTCGAGACGACGCGGACAAGGCGTTCTATATCCACAAAGGCTGTAAGCGAAAGTGGATGAATCTTGGCGACGATACGCGCGACACGTCGGGCATCAGCGTCCTGTGGCCGGATACCAACAACGCCGATTTTAAGGAGGCGCTGGCAGACTGCGAAGTGGGTGACTCATATAACAATACGTCGGCCGTCATTCGATACAAGCTTGAGAACGGAGCAAGTGTGATGTGGTTGGGTGACCTCGAAACGGAGTTCATGGAAAAGATCGAGGATCACATCAAGCTCGAGAAAACCACAATCGTTTTCGCTTCACATCACGGTCGAGAGTCAGGAAAAATTCCTGACTCGTGGCTTGAGAAATTGGATCCGCAGATCATCGTGATCGGCGAGGCTCCCTCGCGGCATTTGAACTATTACACGGGCTACCAGAAAATCACCCAGAACCGTGCCGGCGACATCATCATGGAGTGCGTCGAAGGTAAGGTGCACTTTTACGTTTCCAATTCGACATACGTTGGGCCGAGCAAGCTCAATAACGAATCGAGGACCACGTTCCCCAACTATATCGGCACCCTCGAAGTAGAAGTGGAATACACGCTCGACGCTTAAGTCAGGTAGAGCGCTCGCCGGGGACATCATATGGATAGTGATCGTATTGCGCCGGAACTGACTTCGTTTCGGGCGACAGTCAACAATGAGGCCGCGCTCGCAAAGGGTACGGCGTCACAAGGTATCGAGGCCCCTGAAATCGGTCAGCTCCAAATCGCGCTGGCACTGTCAGGCGGAGGGGCACGTGCGATGGCATTCCATCTCGGTGTACTGCGGTACCTGGCAGAGCAGGGTATGTTGGAGCGTGTTTCGCGGGTCTCGACTGTATCCGGCGGCAGCCTGCTGGTGGGACTTATCTTTAACCAGTGCAACATGAACTGGCCATCGTCCGCAGGCTTCGTTGAGCAGGTGTACGAACCGCTGCGTACTCAGATGAGCCGACGTAGCCTCGCCTTCGACGCGATATGCAAACTGTTGCTTCCACAAAACTGGTGCTATGTGTTGTCCCGGGCGAATCTGATCGCGAAGTCGCTACGGGGCTGGGGCGTTACGCAGTGCCTCAAAGACCTGCCAACGCATCCGGAATGGTCGATCAACGGGACGACCGCTGAGACCGGGCGACGGTTCCGGTTTAAGCGAGACTCGATCGGGGACTGGAAGTCCGGCTACGCTCCCGGCGGCGAGTTCGCGCTATCGAGTGCGATGGCGGTATCGGCGGCCTTTCCGGGACTGATCGGGCCGCTCTCCATCAAGACCGGAGCATTCTCATGGATGCGCCGAAAGGAATGGGATGCCGGTAAGCCAGCGGAACCGGTGACGTTGCCCTACAAGAACCTGCACCTTTATGACGGTGGCGTCTACGACAATCTGGGACTAGAGCCGTATTTCGATGTTGGCAAACAGCAGCCAAAAATTGCTGGGACCGTCATCTACGTTTCGGATGCGGGCGCTCCACTTGCCGGCGGGCGCGCACCCTTCTTCAGCTTGTTTCGGGCGAAGCGCCTCGCCGATATCATGTCGGAGCAATCGCGGACGTTACGGGTGCGTTCATTTGTTAGCTACCTCGAGGGATCGGGCAGTGCTGGCGCCTATACCTACATCGGGACGAAGATTCGCGGCGGAGACCAGGCAAATGCTACGTTCGTACGCGATTTCCCGACGAATCTCTCCCGGATGAAGGTTGACGTTTTTGATGCGATTGCCGGCCATGGATACGCTGTCGCGGAGGACATCGAACTCCAGTATGGCCTGCTCGCAAATCTAAAGAAGTAGGTTCCAGATGGTCTGGTGCGAGGGGCTCCTCGAAAGGGCACGCGTACGTGTATCTCAGACACAGCACAAACCAGCTCTTTTTGCGGAGGCCGGTCGTGGGCGTGACCGCACAGTTGGTGCACTCTGATTGGACGCCAGCAGTAAGACGCATCTGCGAGCGCGCGCTTACAACAATCGGCGCACCCCGCGATGGGATACTGGCGTGGACCGCGGTACCTCGTGTTATGTGGCTTGGCGGTCGTCCTATCGGCTAGGCGGTTTGAGTTCGATGCTCTAAAGCAGCGACATCGGAGGTGTCGCCGGGCACGTCTGGCTTCATTGGCACGTGATCTCTCCGCGAAATTCTAACCGACGCCGCCCCCAGCGGGGGCGGCGCCAATTGCTGACGCGTTGCATTAACCCGTCGCGCAAAGGTCACCTGCTGGGCAGGAGACATCCCGGTTCCCAGCGCGTCGAGATAATCCGCATACCACTGCATCATCGAGCGGCGTTGTCGAAGATATTTTGCGTGGTTATAGTCGCCTGCGATGCCCGCCTCAAGGTGTGATAGTTGCGTCTCGACATGGTCTTTTTCCCAGCCGTGATCGCGAAGGAGGGTACTCGCCGTATGGCGGGTGCCATGACCGACCATGCGGCCCTTGTAGCCGATCTTCGAGAACACGAGATTGATCGTGTTTTCGCTGATGACTTCGTGTTTGGTTCCGATGCCGGGAAAAAGATAGCGATGGCGCCCGGTCAGCTTCCTGAGTTCGCGCAGCGCGCCGACTAGCTGTGTCGGCAGGGGTGCGAGATACAGGCGCCGCATCTTCATCTTCTCCGCCGATATCGTCCACAGGGCGCCATCGAGGTCGACCTCCGTCCATTCCGCGTAGCGCACCATACCGGGCCGGCTGGCCGTCCAGATCGTCATCCACGCAGCGGTGTAGGCGATGAGGCGACTCGTCGACTTCCCGAGCGCGCGAAGGAAATCGGGCAGTTCGGGTTCGAGCAGATGAGGGTACGGTCTGGACTTCGGTGCTGCCCTGGCGATGGTTTTCAGTTCGGAGGCGGGGTTGAATTCACAGCGCCCCTCTGCGATTGCCTGGCTGAAAATCTCACGCAGCCAGTCCCGGGCTTTCTTTGACACGTTCAGGGCATCCCGTTTTTCGAAGCGCGCCTGGACGCGGGCGCAGTCTGCACGGGTGATGTCCTGCAACATCATCGAACCGATCTCGGGCAGGATGTCCTTGTCGAGGTAGGTGCGCATCTTGCCAAGTGTTGAGCTGGCACGGCCGGCGACCTCCTTCCGCTTGTACCATCGCTCGGCGGCCGAACGAAAGAGCTTTTCCTCCGTTTCCTTCGAGAGCTTTCTGGTGGTGCGGCGGTGGTGGCCGGCATCCGTGTTGTGCGCCAGCTGGGTCCGGGCCGTAGACGTGTGCTCGCGGGCATCCCGAAGGGAGAGGGCTGGGTACGTGCCGAAGGAGATGCGCCGCTGTTCCCCGGCGAAGCTGTACCGGAAGTGCCAGCATCTGGGGCCGACGGTGGGCACGAAGAGGAACAGGCCGCGGCCGTCCTTGAGCGTGTCGTCACGGCTGGACGGCCTGGCCGGCTGGACCTGCCGGCAGTCAGAAGCACGGCGGTCATCCGGCCAGCTGGAACTTCCGGCCTGCGGCCGGCTAATACTACTTTGACACGCGATTCAGCTGGATGGCGATGGAGCGCAAAAAGCAAAAAACCCCCCGCTGCGACAAGGCTTGGCGGGATCCTGCTGGACTGCTTTTTACTACCTTGAACAGCTTTGTGGTGCCCAGGGCGAGACTCGAACTTCCACTGTTGCCGGCATCCGGACTTCTATTGTGACGGTACCGGAGAACGGTATCGGAGCCTGAGCTTCGTCTGCTCGGTGGCGATACCGTCGAACATGCGGCGTGCGAGCCTTTCATTGAAGATCTGTGCGACAGGGATAGTTGCTTGGTCGACAGGTCGACGCCGCTGAACGACTTCAGACACAAAGCTCGGGGCGGAGAAATGTCGCGATGCCATAACAACTCGCATAATGTAAGCGCGCAGAGGGGCATGTAGGGCGGTACGCTTTACGGTACCATAGTCGGACGGATCGTCCCAACAGCCCACCATTGCTGGCTTAGCAGGCTCAATTGAGAATCGAGTGGGGTATATCCGTTGGTTCGGGATATCTCAGAACTCGCTGGCGGCAACGTATGGAGGCCAATACGCGGTATTCATTCACCTCGACCAACATGTTGCGGCTATCGGGCTACCACGCGTGGCTAGCTGATCGGTTGTCGCCGGGCTCCCTTTGGGAGCAAGTCTCGTGGCCCGATCTCAATAGACGACTTCCCACAGCGACAGTCGGACGTAGGCAAAAACCGGTATCCGATATATCGACAGGGCACACCCGCTGCGGGTGATGGGAACCCGGACCCGCCATCTTTGATGAGTGGCGAGTAGCATAAGAGGCGCGATGCGTTCGGGTTAGCTGGCGCGGCCAGATTTCCGTTGCCAAACTGCGACATTTACGGCAAAATCTTGGATCGTTGTATTTTTCGTTGTATCCGCTGGATCGAACTGTGTGTGCGCCTTACCCCATAAGGCTTCGCTGGGTGGTTTCGAACCCCTCAGCACCACCAGTTTCAGATTTGGCTGAATGCTCTAGCGCAGTTTCATTGCAGTATAAGGAGTGGTAGTTCAGTCGGTTAGAATACCGGCCTGTCACGCCGGGGGTCGCGGGTTCGAGTCCCGTCCACTCCGCCAGTATCCTCGAAAGGCGAACTCCGGTTCGCCTTTTTTGTTGCCCGCTGTTGTAAGATCGGGCGTTCTGTTTTTGGCACTCCTCACGCATGCTCGATTTTTTCCGCAATCACAAACGCCTGATGATGTTCATGCTCATCCTCGTCATTGTGCCGGGGTTGGGTTTTGTGGGTATTCAGGGCTTCCGCGGCTTCTTTGACGAAAGTGCAAACGTCGCGAGCGTCAACGGTCACAAGATCACTCGCGCAGAATACGACGACGCAATGCGTCAGCAACTCGACCGCGCCCGTCAGATGCTCGGCGCGCAGTTCGACATGAAGTCGTTCGACACACCGGAGCGCCGCAGTCAGATGCTCGACGGTCTGATCGAGCAACGCGTGCTGGCCGACGAAACACAGCGCCTGCATCTGACCGCCTCCGACGACGCCGTGCGCCGTGTGCTGCTCAACGATCCGGTGATCTCGTCGCTGAAGAATCCTGATGGCACGATCGACGTCGACCGTTACAAGCAGTTGCTCGCCATGCAGGGCATGACGCCCGACCAGTACGACGAACGCGTGCGCTACAGCATCGCCACGCAGCAGTTGCCGGCCAGCATTCAAGGCAGCGCGTTCACGTCGAAGACGCTCGCGCAGCATTTGACCGAACTCGCTGAACAGCAGCGCGAAGTGCAGGGCATCGCGTTCCATCCACGCGACTACGCGGCAAAGGTGCAGCCCACGGACGCGCAACTGCAAGCGTATTACGACGCGCATCGCAACGATTTCGCCACGCCGGCTACCGCCACGATCCAGTATCTCGTGATGTCGCCGGCAACGCTGGCCACGTCCGTTCAGCCGAGCGACGCCGATCTGAAAAAGTACTATGACGACAACATTGCGCACTACCGCGTCGAGGGTCAGGTGCGTGCGAGCCACATCCTGATCGCGGCGCCGAAAGACGCGAGCGCGGCCGACAAGGCCAAGGCGAAGCAGAAGGCCGAGGAGTTGCTCGCACAGATCAAGGCGCATCCGGATCAGTTCGCGCAGCTCGCGCAGCAGAATTCGCAAGATCCGGGTTCGGCGTCGAAGGGCGGCGATCTGGGTTACTTCGGCCGCGGCATGATCGCAGGCGGCCAGGCGTTCGACGACGCTGTGTTCGCGTTGAAGAAAGACGAAGTCAGCGGCATTGTGCAGACCGACTTCGGCTATCACATCGTCAAGGTGACGGACGTGAAGCCGGCTATCACGAAGCCGTTCGACGAAGTGAAAGATCAGATCTCGAAAGACCTGAAGACGCAGTTGGCCAGCAAGGCTTTCACCGACGATTCCGAAGGCTTCACGTCGATCGTCTATGAAAAGGCGAAGAGTCTGCAGCCGGCTGCAGACAAGTACAAGCTGCAATTGCAGACCGCCACGGTCACGCCGCAGCCGGACCCGAAGCTCGCGCCTGACAGCCCGCTGAACAACGCGAAGTTCCTCGCCGCGGTGTTCGCGAACGACGCGGTGACGGCGCGCAACAATACGCAAGCTATCGACGTCGGCGGCAACACGCTGATCGCGGCTCGCGTGACCGACTACAAAGCCGCAGCCGTGCCGTCGCTCGACGCTGTCAAGGACGCCGTGCGCCAGAAGGTCATCGCGGTTCAGTCGAACGAAGCGGCTCACAAAGACGGAGCGGCCAAACTCGCCGATTTCGAAAAGTCGAAGTCAACCGCAGGCTTCTCTTCGCCGCTGAAGGTGTCGCGTAACGACGCGCAGGGCGTGCCGCCGGCCGCGTTGAGTGCAATCTACAAGGCAGACGCGCAGAAATTGCCGGCCTATGTCGGTGTGGACCTCGGTGACGACGGCTATGCGATCTATCGTGTGAACGCGGTGGTGGCGGGTACGACGGTGGATCCGCAACGTCTGGCTGCGGCGCAGCAACAGATCGCGCAGGTCGATGCGCAGTCCGAAGCAGAGGCGTATCTCGAAGCGCTGCGCGCGCGTTCGAAGGTGAAGTTCTACGGCTCGCTCGATAGCAGCAACGCGCAGGCGAGCAGCGAGTAAAATCGCGCAAACGCAAAAAAGCCCCGCAATTTGCGGGGCTTTTTTGCGTTTGACGAGTGCAAGCTCGTCAAACGGTTTGCAGCAGCGCGTTACAGGCAGCCGCTGATTGCACTGGTGGCGTCGCTGCCCGCAGCGCCGTTCCCACGAAAGCCGACCCACGTACCCTTGCCGGTGTACGAAGGGCGCACGACAGCGGCGGCGCCGTTAGGCGGCTGCTGACCTGGAACATACACATCCATGGCTTGATCGTTAGCCAACGTGTCTTGCGACACGACTTGTTGCTGCGAGCTGTCTGCCCACTTCTGCGCGATGCAGGTGGCAACAGCCTTCGGCGGTTGCTGGCTTTGACCAACGGACTGAACGCCAGCAGGGGGTTGAGCGGCGCAGGCAGAAATTGCCACGGTCAAAGCGATTAACGGTAAATATTTCACGTTATCTCCTCAAAAGTCGCTCAAAATCGAGCCGGGTTACACGGGATTACGAAAGTGTCGGATAGACCTTACCGATCCGTGTTCCCGAAGTTCTGGAAACAAGTTGTTAGCAGTCTTTTCAGTGCGGCGAACTTGTACGAAGAAGTGGCTTGATTGCAGGCCACACGTTGTTGAGTAGCACTGGCTGTGCCTGCTGGGTGGGATGAATCTGATCGGCCTGGAACATGTCAGGCTTGTCGGCAATGCCGGCGAGCAGGAACGGCACGAGCGACACGCGCAGTTGTTTTGACAACTCGCCGTACAGACCGTGGAACTTTTGCGTATAGTCCGGGCCGTAATTAGGCGGCACATACATGCCCACCAGTACCACCTTTGCGTGACCTTGCTGAGCCTGCTCGATGATCGTGCGCAGGTTGTCTTCGGTAGTGGAAAGCGGCACGCCACGCAGCGCGTCGTTGGCGCCGAGTTCGACGATCACGATGCTCGGCTTCAACCGCTGCATGAGCGCAGGCAAGCGGGCCCGTCCGCCGCTCGTGGTGTCGCCGCTGATGCTTGCATTGGCGACGCTATAATCGATTCGCTCGTCGGTGAGGCGCTGGCGCATCAAGGCAACCCAGCCAGTGTCAAGGGGCAGGCCGTATTCGGCGGAGATGCTGTCGCCGAGCACGACGATCACAGGCTTGGCCGGTTCGGGCGCATTGGCGGCCCGCGCCGCGAAGCTCGCTGAAAACAGGGCGGCTGCCATCACGGCGCACCCGCATGCCGTTGTCAGCGCCGTGGCGCGAGGCGTCATGTCACGCACTTTCAACCTACGCTTCACCATGCTAAACAAAACTGATCCAGTCATTGAAGTGCGGGGTTTGTGCAAGAAGGTTAAGGATGCAACGGGCGAACTGACGATTCTCGACGACATCGATCTTGCTATCGCTGCCGGCAGCAGTGTGGCGATTGTCGGTGCGTCCGGGTCGGGCAAGTCTACGCTGCTGGGCTTGCTCGCAGGATTGGACAGCGCGAGTTCGGGCTCGGTTCGGCTACTCGGCCGCGAACTCGGTGAACTGAACGAAGACGAGCGCGCCGCGTTACGCAGCGGCTCGGTCGGTTTCGTGTTTCAGTCGTTTCAACTGATGCCGCATCTGACCGCGCTCGAAAACGTCACGCTGCCGCTGGAACTGCAAGGCGGTATCAGTACCCGCGAGGCCGCAACGCGTGCGCGCGGCTTGCTGGAGCAAGTGGGACTCGGCAAGCGTACCGGTCATTATCCGAAGCTGCTGTCCGGTGGCGAACAGCAACGCGTGGCGCTGGCGCGCGCGTTCGTCACGCATCCGGCTATCCTGTTCGCCGACGAGCCGACCGGCAGTCTCGATGCCGCCACCGGTCACGCGGTGATCGATCTGATGTTCGAGATGAATCGCGCGAACGGTGCCACGTTGATTCTCGTCACGCATGACATCGAACTGGCACGCCGCTGCGATACGACGGTGACGATCGAGGCGGGTCGTCTTGTGTGAGAGCGGGACACCGCGATTCTTGAGCGTCGCAGCCAAAGCCAGGCGGACCACAAGGGCCCGCTTTTTCAATCCGGCTCGCCTCGCCGGCAGATGAACGCGCCAATCCGGTTCAGCGCAGATTCAGCATAGACTCAGCGGCGCGAACCACCGCGCCGCTGACATGGTCACTTCTTCAACGCGGCGCGAGCCCGCGCGATCAACGCAGACGTCGACGAGTCATGCTTTTTCTCATCGACACTCGGCGCCGTCAGATCAGCCTCCACCACTTTGCCGAGAATCTTGCCCAACTCCACGCCCCATTGATCGAACGGATTGATGTCCCACACCGACGCCTGCACCAGCACCTTGTGCTCGTACAACGCGATCAAAGCGCCGAGCGAACGCGCGGTCAGTGCGTCGACCAGCAGCGTGCTGGTCGGGCGATTCCCCGGAAACACCAGGTGCGGCGCCAGTTCCGGCTTGTCCGCGCCGGCCACTTTCTTCGCTTCCTCGAGCGTGCGGCCGAGCATTAGCGCCTCGCTCTGCGCGAAGCAGTTGGCGAGCAGCTTCGGATGATGACTGACGAGCGGATGCTCCGGCGTCAACACGGCGATGAAATCGATCGGCACGATCGTGGGACCCTGATGCAGCATCTGGAAGAACGCATGTTGACCGTTCGTGCCCGGTTCGCCCCACGTCACGGCGGCGGTCGGATAGTCGACCATTACGCCGTCGAGCCGCGCTGACTTGCCGTTGCTCTCCATTTCGAGCTGCTGCAGATACGACGGCAGAAAATGCAGCGCTTCCGAATACGGCGCGACCAGATAGCTTTGCGAGCCGAAGAAGTTGCGATACCAGATGCCGATCATGCCGAGCAGCACCGGCAGATTCTTATCGAGCGGCGCGTTGCGGAAATGCTGGTCCATCTCGTTGGCGCCGGCGAGCAGTTCGCCGAACTGCTGTGGTCCGATCGCGATCATGATCGACAGACCCACCGCCGACCACAACGAGTAACGCCCGCCAACCCAGTCCCACATCTCGAACACGTTCTCTTTCGCGATGCCGAACTTGACTACTTCCGCGGGATTGGCCGACACGCCGACGAAGTGTTTCGCCAGCGCGCTTTCCGGGCAGCCTTTCTCGACGAACCAGTCGCGCAGCGAGCGCGCGTTGGTCATGGTTTCGAGCGTGGTGAAGGTCTTGGAGACGATGATCGCGAGCGTTTCTTCCGGATCGATCTGCTGCATCACGTTGTACAGATCGGCGCCGTCGACGTTCGACACGAAATGCGTGGTGATCTCCGGCGTGGCCAGATGATGCAGCGCGTGCACGACCATCTTCGGTCCGAGGTCCGAACCGCCGATGCCGATGTTCACCACGTAGCGGATCCGCTTGCCGGTATAGCCTTTCCACTCGCCGCTGCGCACCTGGTCGGCGAAGGCGGCCATTCTGGCGCGCTCGGCCTGCACCTGGTCGTAGAACGGCGCTTTCGGATCAGTGGCGCGCAGTGCCGTGTGCAGTGCCGCGCGGCCCTCGGTCGGGTTGACGACTTCACCCGCGAACATCGCGTCGCGGCGCGTCTCGACGCCGGCTTCGCGCGCGAGTTGCACGAGCAGCTTCAGTGTTTCGTCGGTGATGCGGTTCTTCGAGAAATCGGCCGCGAGACCGCCGCCCGCGAACGCAAAGCGCTCGGCACGGGTAGGGGCGGGATCGTTCTCGGGGGCGAACCAGTCGCGCATGTGCGCATCGCGAATCTTTTCGTAATGCGTTTGCAGCGAGGACCAGGAGGGGAGCGAGTTCTGCGTCATAGCGTCCGTCTAACCAAGGGGCACGAAGAAAGGCGCGCGCGTGAAGCGCTGCCGAGGATGATGCAACGATGCTGTTAGAGCGATGCCGCGCAGCCGGGTTCGCTGCGGTTGACGACGAAACTTCGCCGTCAACCGGACTGGCTCCGATGCGCAGCGCAGTCAGTCAGTATAACGGCGTTGCGTGACAGCGGGCAGCGGTTTGGAGGCGCCGCCATAGGTTGGGACGAACGCTTTCAGCACTCCGCCGCCGGATAGAACAGACGGTTCAGCAAGGTGCGCACCATCGGCGCCAGTTCGCCCGCGGTCAGGCCGGCGGGGCCGTGGCCTTGCGCGCTCAACGTGTCGGCGGCGAGGCCGTGCAGATAGACGCCCGCGAGCGCCGCTTCGTAGCGCGGCAGACGCTGCGCGAGCAGGGCGCCGATGATGCCGCCGAGCACGTCGCCGGTGCCGCCAGTCGCGAGCGCGGCGTTGCCGGTCGGATTGATCGCAAGGCGGCCGTCCGGTGCCGCGACGACCGTGCCGGTGCCTTTCAGGACCACTACGCTGGCAAAGCGCGCGGCGAGCGCGCGCGCCGCGGTGAGGCGGTCGCGCTGCACGTCCGGCGCGTCGGTGCCGAGCAGGCGCGCGGCTTCGAGCGGATGTGGGGTGAGGATGCACGGATCGCCTTGCACGCCGCGCGCGGTGACTTCGGCGGCGAGCGCGGGGTCTTTCGCGATCAGGTTCAACGCGTCCGCGTCGAACAGCTTGGGCACGTCGAGGTGCAGCACGTCGTGCATCACCCGCGTGGCGCGCTCGCGATGACCCATGCCGCAGCCGACTGCGAGCGCGTCCATGTGATCGAGCGGCAGATCGTCGATCGCATGCAGCATGAGTTCGGGATGCGGCGGATCGTAGGGCGGCGCGCCTTCCCCCAGTAGCGCGACGTGCACCTTGCCCGCGCCGGTGTAAAGCGCGGCGCGCGAAGCGAGAATCGGCGCGCCGCACATGCCGGTGTCGCCGCCGACCACGGCAAGGCTGCCGAAGCTGCCCTTGTTGGTCGCGAAATCGCGCGGCGGCAGGAAGGCGGCGAAGAGCTCGGGCGCGTTGAGCTGCACGGCCGTGCGGCCGCTGGTGTCGACGCCGATCGGCGCGACGGTGACGGCGCCCGCGAGGTCGCGGCCTTGCGCGGTAAACAACCCCGGCTTGGCGCCGATGAAGGTGATCGTATGGGTGGCATGGACGGCGCCGCCGTCGCCATTGCCCACCGCCATGCCGGTGTCGCTGTCGAGACCGCTCGGCACGTCGAGCGCCAGCACGCCGCCTTTGCGGGGGCGTGCTTTGGTCCGTTGCGAGAGCCGGCGGGCGACGTCCGCGAACACCCCTTCGAGCGGACGTGTCAGGCCGATGCCGAACATGCCGTCCACGAGCCACGTGTAGTCGTCCAGCGCGGCGGGCGCCGCGGCGCTGATCGCGACGCCCGCCGCGCGGGCCGTGTCGAGAGCCCAGCGGGCGTCGTCCGGTTTCACTTCGACGGGCATGCACAATTCCACAGCGATGCCGGCTTTGTGCAGTTCCGTGGCAAGCACCAGCGCGTCGCCGCCATTGTTGCCCGGCCCGGCGATGAGCCACACCTTGTGCCGCGATTTTTCGATCGAGGTATCGCGGGTGATCTGCTCCTGCAGGAAACTCGCCGCGGATTTGCCGGCGCGAGACATCAGCGTGTGCTTCGGCAGCGCTGTCTGCGCCTGAGATTCGGCGATCCGCAGGTCGGTCAGCGTCAGTAAAGGCAAGGCGCGATTGTGCGGGCTGATTAGCGTCGGCGGCGTGTGGTCGGCTTCTGTCATGGCTAGGCTCGGCGGTTCACCTGGAGCGAGGTGAGAAAGCTTGGGAATCGCTATGGTAGTGCCGATAGGTGCCCGGCGGGGTCTCTTGCGGACAGCGTGTGCACGGGGCCCGCCCGAGGGACGGCCAAAAAACAGAAGGCCCCTTCCGTTATCGGCGGGGCCTCGGGATTGGTTTTAACGGAAGCGATCCGCGCGCAGGGCGGCCAGCGTGTCCGCAGGAAGGTCCGGCGTGCCGCCCGAAATCAGATCGGCAAGCAGTTTGCCCGATCCGCAGGCGAGGCCCCAACCCGCAGGGCCGTGACCGATATTGACGAAAAGGCGCGGATGGAGCGCATTGCCGATCACCGGCAAGCCGTCCGGCGACAGCAGTTTGACGCCTTCCCACGGCAAAGCCGCCGAGATCCGCGCGGCGCCCGGAATCCAGTCGTGCGTGGCCTGGCCGAGCAGCGCGAGGGCTTCTTTCGTCACCGCTTCGCCCAGCGGCTTGTCGATCTGGCCAGCGCTTTGCAGAACCGCGCCGCCCGCGATCCGCAGACGATGGTTCATCCGGCTGATCGCGATCCGCTTCACCGCGTCCACGATCGCGACGTGAGGCGCGCATTCCTCATGCGCGATCGGTGCGACCAGCGTATGCAGGCGCAGCGGATGCAGCGGCAGCCGCAAGCCGAGGCGCTCCAGCAGCGGCAGGCTGCCGTGGCCCGCGGCCACGACTACCGCATCGGCGTGGATCACGTCCACTTCGCGCGAGCGGGATGCCGTGCCCGGCCGCGGCGCCAGCTCTACCGCGGCGCGCTGGCCTTCCAGGCGGACCGACGAGACTTCGCAGCCCAGCATGAACTGGACGTCGCCCTGCGTATCCAGCGTCTGCTTGATCAGCTTCGTGAACAGCGGGCAGTTGGCTGTGCGCTCCTGGTCGAACAGCACGCCGCCGGCGAATTCCGGCTCGGTGCGCACGGAATGCTCGAACGCGGCGCATTGTTCCGGGGTCAACTCGTGGTGCGGCACTTCGAAGAGCCGCAGCAGCCCGAGGGCCGGCCGCAACTGCTGCCACTCCTGTTCGGAACGGACCAGGTAGAGCACGCCGCTCGCCTGTTCGAACTCGAGCCCGAAGCGTGCTTCCATGTCCGTCATGGTTTCGCGCGACAGCTCGATCAGCGGCCGCAGCAGTCCGTATTGGTGGCCGAACGCGTTGGGTTCCTGCAGCTCGGCGAGCTGTTTGACCAGCTGGCGCACCGGCCCGTTGAAACCGGCTTTGTTGACTATGCCGTTTTTGGCGTTCTGACGGCTGGCCATGAAAGTCGGGCCGAACCAGACGTCCAGCGGGGTCGGCAGGACGGTGCCGCTGTGTCCATAGGTCGCGCCCTGCGCGACAGTGGCGTGGCGCTCGACGACGCATACCCGGTGGCCGGCCGCGCGCAGTTGATAAGCGGTGGCGACGCCCGCAATCCCGCCGCCGATGACGATGACATCCATGTTCTGATTCGATTTGCCGACGGGACGCCGAAGCGGCGCATTCCCGTTGAGCGTGACATGCGGCGCGTTGCCCGGCCTGACGAGGCCGCTCGCGCCGATCTGGTGAAAGGGCGAATGATAGCAGTCAATCCGCCGGCGCGGCCACGCGGGCCGCGTGCAGGCCCGGCCGCGGCGGAGCGCAACTCGAAGGGACGGGAGCGCGCGGGGTGCGGCGCCGTCCTTCGTGGTCCGTCGTGAGCGCGGCGAATGCGGGTTCCGCTCAGAGGCTCATGCGGTCGCCTGCGCGCGAATGAACATGCCGTAGTTTTCGGCGTTGTCGGTGGCCATGTCGCTGTTTCGTGCCGCGAGGCTGGCGACGGCGGCGGGACCATACAGGTGGTCCTTGGTGTTGCCGATGTACGGGAAATGGCTCAGCTCGTGGGCAATCGTCGCTTCCGGGGTGTTGGCGCCGAATGCGTGATCGAAGAAGTGCGGCTTCAGGTTGATCTGATGAGGCGAATTGGATTGCACGTGCGCCAGTTCCGAGTTGTCGTGCGACGCACCGAGGACGAAGGTGAACCGGTCGTGCGACATGGCGTGCTGCATGTGGGTGAGAACCTGTTCGACTTTCTGCACATTCCGCTGAGTCGGGCTGCCGAACCAGCGCGAAAAGTTGTTGTCGGGATGACCAGATTTGAGTTTGTCGAGGGCGCTGTCGATCATGCGCTTCACGTGTTGATAGGCGCGGGTCACTATCCCGCGTTGCTCCGACGTGAGCCCGATCAACGCCGGGGTACGCGCGGAGCCGGGGGAAGGTTGATCGTAGTCGGTATGGCCGGTGTTGTCGTCGGGCGCCTGAAGGTCGTCGTCGCCGGGCGCGGAGGGTTGGCCGCTACCGCCGCTGACGGGGGCGGAGGGCTGGGCGCCGCGACCTGTGGGTTCGGCAGGCTGTTCACCATCCCCGCCGCCGACGGGTTCCAACGGCTCGCCGCTGGCGGCGCCATTGGCTGGGACCGCGAGCGGCGATGACGCAGGAGCGTCGCCGACCGCGGGTAGAGGCATTGGGCGACTGCTGCGGCCGGCAGGGCCGGGCGTGAGACCGCCGGCGTGCATCGAAGGAGGTATGTGGTTGGCCTTGTTGTGCAAGACGATGCGTTTGTGCTTCCCGTTTGCGTCCCAGATGTCACGGATGTGCTTGCCGTTCGGGCCCCAAATGTCACGGATACGGTTGCCGTTGGCGTCCACGCTGTCGCGAGTGTGACTGCCGGCCGCGTCCCACGTCTCGTGAATGCGCGTGCCGTTGGCGTCCACGCTGTCGCGGGTGTGACTGCCGGCCGCGTCCCACGTCTCGTGAATGCGCGTGCCGTTGGCGTCCATGCTGTCGCGGGTGTGCCGCCCGTCGGGGGCCCACGTGGCGCGAACGGGATTGTCCTTGCTGTCCTGGACGCGCCTACCCGAAGCGTCCAGCCTATCCCGCGCCGCTTTGCCGCCGATTCGCTCAAGCGCTTGAACACCGCCTCCAACCCTCGGCGCCCGGCCATCCGGCTTGCCGTGCGGGAGCCCGGCCGCGGCATTGCCGATCGGCGCGCGCGGCGTCTCGGCCGGCGAATGGATGTGAGGCGTCGTCAGCATGAATGCGGCGGCCGTGCCCGGCGGCGGGCGCATCAAAGCCAGCGGATGCGAAGTCTGATAGGTACTGCCATAGCGGTTGACGTTCATGACATGCCCGTTCAAATGAGTTTGCGGTTCGCGTGGCGCAGCGCTGCCGACGCGTCCGGGAGAATGAATTGCCCCACTTGCGCGTCGATTAGAGCATCGGCATGCCGACGAGATGTCGTATCGGAAGAACACATTCGCGAGCATGCGGCCCCCGGCCACGCGGACGCGTCGCATGGCCGCTGGAAGCCCGTTCCCGAGGTATAATCCCGGACTTCCTTTGCGTCTCACGCCGCCATCACGCGCGGCTCATCGGCGCGACTCATCCGCATCACTCATCGGCATCATTAGCGACGCAACGTCAAGTCCATGGCCCACTTCTCGTGTTTCCCCGGTGCTTCGGCCCTTTCCGATTTCCGTCAAACCCGCCTGCTCGAAACGCTTACGCGCATCGATCCGAACATCACCGGCGTGCGCGGACAATATCTGCACTTCGTCAATGCACAGGCGCCGCTTTCCGCTGAAGACAACGCGAAGATCGAAGCGCTGATGCATTACGGCGATCCGCTCGAAGAAACCAGGGAGCGCGGCACCGCCGAGACCTTCCTCGTGGTGCCACGTTTCGGCACGGTGTCGCCGTGGGCCAGCAAGGCAACGGATATCGCGCATCTGTGCGGCCTCACGCAGGTGCGCCGCATCGAGCGCGGCGTCGAGTACACGGTGACGCTGAAAAGCGGCCTGCTGGGCGGCAAGAAGGCGCTCTCCGACGAAGCCCGCGCGGCCGTCGCGGCGGCACTGCACGACCGCATGACCGAAAGCATGTCGCCTTCGCGCGAGCACGCGCTGCATCTGTTCGACGAACTGCCGGCCAGGCCGCTGCAAACCGTCGACGTGCTCGGCCGCGGCCGCGGCGCGCTGGTCGCGGCGAACACGGAACTGGGCCTCGCGCTGGCCGACGACGAAATCGACTACCTGGTCGACGCGTTCACGAAGCTCGGACGCAACCCGACCGACGTCGAACTGATGATGTTCGCGCAGGCCAACAGCGAACACTGCCGCCACAAGATTTTCAACGCCGATTGGACGATCGACGGCGAGAAGCAGGACATCTCGCTCTTCAACATGATCCGCAACACCGAGAAGCTGAATCCGCAAGGCACGATCGTCGCCTATTCGGACAACTCGGCGATCATGGCGGGCGGTATGGCCGAGCGCTGGTTCCCGCGTACGCCGGCCGACCTCGGCGCGAGTGAGCTGCCCGAGCACTACCGCCGCAGCACCGAACTCACCCACACCTTGATGAAGGTGGAAACGCATAACCACCCGACCGCGATCTCGCCGTTCCCGGGCGCCGCGACCGGCGCGGGCGGCGAAATCCGCGACGAAGGCGCGACGGGCCGCGGCGCGCGTCCCAAGGCGGGTCTGGCGGGCTTCACGGTGTCGAATCTGGAACTGCCGGACGGCGTCGAGACGTGGGAAAACGCGCGCGACGCCGCACAGCCGCTCGCGCACCGCAATCCGGACGACAAGCACGAAGCGTACGGCCGACCCGATCGCATCGCCTCGCCGCTGCAGATCATGATCGACGGTCCGCTCGGCGGCGCCGCGTTCAACAACGAATTCGGCCGGCCCAACCTGGGCGGCTATTTCCGCGCCTACGAGCAGAACGTCGCGGGCCTGGTGCGCGGCTATCACAAGCCGATCATGATCGCCGGCGGCATCGGCAATATTTCGGACCAGCACACGCATAAGCACGATCTACCGGAAGGCTCGCTGCTGATCCAGATCGGCGGCCCGGGCATGCGCATCGGCATGGGCGGCGGCGCCGCGAGCTCGATGGCGACCGGCACCAACACCGCGGAACTCGATTTCGATTCGGTTCAGCGCGGCAACCCGGAAATCGAGCGCCGTGCGCAGGAAGTCATCAATGCGTGCTGGCAGCTTGGTGAGAAGAACCCGATTCTGAGTATTCACGACGTCGGCGCGGGCGGTCTTTCGAACGCCTTCCCGGAAGTGGTCGATGGCGCGGGCAAGGGCGCGCGCTTCGACCTGCGCAAAATTCAACTGGAAGAGAGCGGCTTGTCACCGCGCGAAATCTGGTCGAACGAAGCGCAAGAACGCTACGTGCTGGCAATCGCACCGGCCGATCTGCCGGCCTTCGAGGCCATGTGCCAGCGCGAGCGCTGCCCGTTTGCCGTGATCGGCACGGCCACCGCGGAGCGTCAACTCAAGCTGATCGACTCCGAGCTGAACGACGACACCGCGCACCAGCCGGTCGACATGCCAATGGAAGTGCTGCTCGGCAAGGCGCCGCGCATGCATCGCGACGTCAAACGCGTCGAGCGGAAGCTCGAACCGGTGGATGTCACCGGCCTCGTGTTGGCGGATGTCGCGACCAGCGTGCTGCGTCATCCCACGGTGGCGAGCAAGTCGTTCCTGATCACGATCGGCGACCGCTCGGTGGGCGGCACGACCGCGCGCGACCAGATGGTCGGCCCGTGGCAGGTGCCGGTGGCCGACGTCGCGATCACGACGATGGACTACGCGGGCTTTCGCGGCGAAGCCATGACCATGGCCGAGCGCACGCCGCTCGCCGTGATCGACGCGCCGGCATCGGGCCGCATGGCGGTCGGCGAGGCGGTGACCAACATCGCGGCGGCGCCGATCGCGTCGCTCGACAAGCTCAAGCTGTCGGCCAACTGGATGGCCGCGTGCGGCGCAGCGGGCGAAGACGCCGCGCTGTACGACACGGTCAAGGCGATCGGCATGGAATTGTGCCCGGCGCTCGGCATCAGCATTCCGGTCGGCAAGGATTCGCTGTCCATGCGCACCAAGTGGGAAGACCGCGGCGTCGCGAAAGAAGTGGTCGCCCCGGTCTCGCTGATCATCTCGGCATTCGCGCCGGTCGAAGACGTGCGCCGCCACCTCACGCCGCAACTGCGCCGCGCGAGCGACGTGGGCGAGTCGGTGCTGATCGCGATCGACCTCGGCCGCGGCAAGCATCGTCTGGGCGGCAGTATTCTCGCGCAGGTCACGCAGCAGGTCGGCGATACGGTGCCGGACGTGGACGACCCGGAAGATCTGAAGCGTTTCTTCGCCGCGATTCAGGCGCTGAACCAGGACGGCAAGCTACTCGCCTACCACGACCGTTCGGATGGCGGGCTGTGGGCAACGGTGTGCGAAATGGCGTTCGCGGGGCACGTTGGCGTGTCGCTGAATGTCGACATGCTGGTGCTCGATCCGAGCCACGAATCCGACTACGGCGACGCCAAAGACTGGGCGAAGCAGACCAGCGGCCGCCGCGAAGATCGCACGATCCGCGCGCTCTTTAACGAAGAGCTCGGCGCCGTCGTCCAGGTGCGCGCGTCCGAGCGCGACGCGGTGTTGGTCGCGTTGCGCGAACATGGCCTGTCGGCGTGCTCGCATGTGATCGGCAAGATCAACGAGCGCGACACCATTGAAATCTATCGCGACGCGAAGAAGATTTACGAAGCTCCACGCACCGAACTGCATCGCACGTGGAGCGAAGTGAGCTGGCGTATTTCGCGTCTGCGCGACAACCCGGCTTGCGCCGACGCCGAATACGACGCGCTCTCCGACGCGGCCGATCCGGGCATCGCCCCGGCGCTGAGTTTCGATCCGACGGAAGACGTCGCCGCGCCGTTCATCGGCAGGAGCGCGCGTCCGCGCGTGGCGATCTTGCGCGAGCAGGGTGTCAACTCGCACCTCGAAACCGCCTACGCATTCGACCGCGCGGGCTTCGACGCGCACGACGTGCACATGAGCGACCTGCTGGCGGGCCGCGCCAATCTGGCGGAATTCGCCGGCGCGGTGGCGTGCGGCGGCTTCTCGTACGGTGACACGCTGGGCGCCGGTGAAGGCTGGGCAAAGGCGATCCGCTTCAACGCGCAACTGGCCGACATGTTCGCCGCGTTCTTCGGCCGCGCAGACACGTTCGCCCTCGGCATCTGCAACGGCTGCCAGATGATGAGCAGCCTCGCCTCCATGATTCCGGGCGCCGAAGCCTGGCCGAAGTTCACGCGCAACAAGTCGGAGAAATTCGAAGCGCGCTTCTCGCTGGTCGAAGTGCAGGCTTCGCCGTCGATCTTCTTCAGCGGCATGGAAGGCTCGCGCATTCCGGTGGCAATCGCCCACGGCGAAGGCTACGCGGACTTCTCGCAGCAGGGCGATGCGTCGAAGGTCGCGGTAGCAATGCGTTACGTCGATCACCGCGGTCAGGCGACCGAGCAGTATCCGTTCAACCCGAACGGCTCGCCGAACGGCATCACGTCGGTGACGACGCCGGACGGACGCTTCACGGTGCTGATGCCGCACACCGAGCGCGTGCATCGCGCGGTGCAGATGAGCTGGCATCCGGAAGGCTGGGGCGAGGGCGGTACGGACGCGAGCCCGTGGATGCGCGTGTTCCAGAACGCGCGCCGCTGGCTGGGCTGAAGATGTGACGTGCCACGGGCCGTGCGGCCGCGTGGCGTGAGCAGGGCGGGCGGTGGAAAACGCTGTGCCGCCTTGCAGCGGTGCCCAAACCTGTCGACACATGCTCCGTATCCGCTCTGGTACGTGAAGCGCCGCAGTCAGCAATTTTTCTATTCTTCGTACCCGATCGGGTACGAAATGGTTTGCCGAGACTTCTAACACATCATTCCGTACCCGATCGGGTACGAGATCAAGCCTCCCTTCCTGTCATGTGGCATAATGTTCCCGAGCGGGTACGAACGTACAGGGGTGAACAGTGCGGCAATCCGAGGTTTTCATTGGCGACATGACGGCGCTCGGCGATCTCGTACGGGCGTCGAGGCTCGCACAAGGGCTGACACGCGACGATGTCGCCATTGCGACAGGCCTGTCCCCCAAGTTCATCACGCATATCGAAGCCGGCAAGCCGACAGCGCAGATCGGCAAGGTGCTGCATCTTCTCGGCGAACTGGGCATCAGGCTGCACGCGCAAGTTTCCGTGGACATTCCTCCAGCCTCGGCCGCCAAGGCGCTCCATCGCAGACGGACCCCTCATGGCCGCTAGAACGCTCGTCGCCTATGCGAATGGCCGGCGCGTTGGCATCGTAAGCGATGACAGCGGTATCTGGTCATTTACCTACGACCAGGACTGGCTGGGTCATGACGACGCGTTTGCGCTTTCACCTGCATTTCCTCTGAATGCCCAGCCGTTCGTCGACACCTCGAGCCAAAGGCCAGTGCAATGGTTCTTCGACAACCTCTTGCCTGAAGAGGAAATGCGCATGTCGCTCGCTCGCGAGGCCAAGGTCGATGCGAGCGATGCCTGGGGTCTGCTCGCCCATTACGGCCGGGAGTCGGCTGGAGCCTTGACGCTGCTCGCCGAGGCTGAACACGAGGCATCCGGCGGTCTGCAACCGTTGTCGTACGCGAATCTGGAGGCGCGCATTCAGGCCATGCCGCATCACGCGCTCACCGCTACGGCGCCCAAACGCATGTCCGCGGCGGGCGCCCAGCAGAAGCTGCTTCTGACCTTGCGAGGCACCGCGCCGGATTACGAGTTGTTTGAACCTGTGGGGAGTGAGCCGTCCATGCATCTGCTCAAGCCCGATATGCGAAGCACGGGCTATCTCCATTCAGCGATCAACGAATTTTTCTGCATGCGCCTCGCTCGCGCGATGGGTTTGAACGTGCCGCCTACGCACTTTTTACGCGTGCCTTCGGCCTGCTACATCATCGATCGTTTCGACCGTGATACGGCCACTGAACCGGCCCGGCGCCTCCATACGGTCGACGCCATGCAGTTGTTGAACTACGACCGCAGCTTCAAATATCAGAACGCGACGGCGCAGGTGCTCAGTGATGCCATCGAAAAAACGAGCACTCGCGCAGTGGCGCGTCTCGATGTATTCCGATGGGCGGTCTTCAACGTCCTGATTGGCAACGCCGACTCGCATCTGAAAAACCTGTCGTTCTTCGTCAGCCCGCGCGGCTACATACTGGCTCCGTTCTACGATCTGGTGAGCACGGTCGTCTACCATACGCCGACCTACCAGCCGCAACAGCGGGACCGTTGGCCGCGCTGCGACCTGACCATGCCCGTTGGAGACGCCACGCAGTTCGCGGACATTTCCAGAAGGAACATGCTGGCATTCGGCGAGGCGCTTCATCTCGCGCCAAGAGGTTCGGAAAGGTTGCTGGATGACATGCTGGCCATTCTCGACGCGCGCGTGGCGGACACGCGGCGTGCCGTCGACGAAATCGCGCAGCCGAATGCCGGCGAAGTCCGGCTACTCGACTCGATCGTCGCGATGCCGCTCGCGGAGATGAGCGCAGCGCTGCGCAAATGAGCACGGCGGTTTAACCGACTTGGTCGATCGCATATGAAAAAGGCGCTGTTCAGTCATTGACTGAACAGCGCCTTCGTCAGAATCGAGAACCGTCGATCAGGAGAAGCGCTAACCCGGAGCGCCACCCGATTGATTCTCAGCGGCAAGCTCCCGCTTACTGAATCTTCGCGTTCTTACGCAGACCTTCTTCGAACGCTTGCAGCTTTTCCTGCTGGATCTGCTGCACGATCTGCGGGCGTACCTGCTCCAGTGGCGGCGGCGTGATGTTGCGCACGTCGTCGACACGAATGATGTGCCAGCCGAATTGCGTATGCACCGGCGTATCGGTCATCTGGCCTTTCTGCAGATGCGTGGCCGCGTCCGCGAATTCAGGCACGTAAGCCTTCGGGTCCGACCAGTCCAGATCGCCGCCGTTCTTGCCCGATCCCGGATCCTTCGAGTATTGCCTGGCCAGATCTTCGAAGCTCGCGCCGGCCTTGATCTTCGCGATCAGGTCTTTGGCCTGCTGCTCGTTGTCCACCAGAATGTGGTGCAGGTGATATTCCTTGCCGCCCGCGTCCTTGATCAGCGCGTTGTAGCGCGCGGTGACTTCGGCGTCGGTCGGCGTGTTGTTCTTCACGAAGTCTTCGATCAGCGCGCGCAGCACCACGGTTTGCTGTGCCACGGCGATTTGCGCCTTGATGTCCGGACGATTCGGCAGGCCGCGGCGCAGCGCTTCCTGCATCAGGATCTCGCGGTTCACCAGTTCTTCGCGCACGGCCGTTTGCAGTTGCGGCGTATTTTGCTGGCCTTGATGAACCAGTTGATCGATCAGCGCATCGGCACGTGCTTTCGGAATGGGCGTGCCGTTCACGACGGCAATGTTCTGTGCGAATGCAGGTGCGGCTGCAAATGCAGCCAGCAATACCCAAAGGCGGGTTTTCTTCAAGGTCATCGAAAATTTTCCTAGCGGGGCAACAAAGCGAATTCTTCGGGCGTGTACGCCGTGATTGCAAGGGCGTGAATGCCGCGCTGCATGGCATCGGCCAGCGCATCATACACCATGCGATGCCGCGCCACGCGGGCCTTGCCGGCAAATGCGGCAGCCACGATCGTGACACTGAAATGACCGCCGGCCGAGGCACCGGCGTGGCCGGCGTGCTGCGCGCTGTCGTCGGTGATCTGGATCGACGTGACCGGCGCGAGGGCGGCGGCGAGGCGCGTCTCGATCAACGCGGCGCGCTCTGCAGTGGTGGCGTGCATGAATACATCGGCATTGCTCGTCATGTCATTCTTCCTTCATATACTTCGACAGCCACAAGCTCTGCCCGACGATGAACACCACGAGGCAGCCGGTCGCGCCGAACAGCTTGAAATTGACCCACTGGTCGGTCGTGTAGTTGTACGCGACGAACAGATTGACGAGCCCGAGCAGCACGAAGAACACCGCCCACACGACATTCAGCTTGCCCCAGACCGCGTGCGGCAGCGTGATCTGCTTGCCCATCATCGCTTCGATCAGGTTCTTGTTGAAGGCCAGTTGCGAGACGATCAGCGCGACCGAGAATGCCCAGTACAGCACGGTCGGCTTCCATTTGATGAACGTGTCGTTGTGCAGCACGAGCGTTGCGCCGCCGAACACAGTGACTACGCCGAGGCTCACCCACAGCATCGGATCGACCTTGCGGTGGCGGAAAGCCACCCATGCGATCTGCACCAGCGTGGCGACGATCGCCACTGCCGTCGCCGTGAAAATGCCCCAGATCTTGAAGGCGACGAAAAACAGGATGATCGGGAACAGATCGAACAGGAATTTCATTATCTGGGCGGGAAATCGGAGAATGGGTCGGAGATCAGGGGCGCGGTGCGAAGCCGATCGACCGGTTCGACCGGCTCGCAAGCTGGATGAAGGGTGTCGCGGCCGGCGCGCGCCTGGTTGGACGCGGGCGCCGGCCGGCAACGCGCCGGACTCCGCGCTGCGTTACTTGGGCTCGAATTGTAACGCAGCCGAATTGATACAGTACCGCAGGCCGGTCGGCGCCGGCCCGTCTTCGAACACGTGGCCCAGATGCGCGCCGCAGTTCTTGCATTGCACCTCGATACGCAACATGCCGTGCGAGCGGTCGGTCTTCTCGGCGATCACTTCGCCGTTGATCGGTTTGAAGTAGCTCGGCCAGCCGCAACCAGCGTCGAACTTGGTGTCCGATTCGAACAGCGGCGTGCCGCAACAGACGCAGTCATAGATGCCGCGGTCCCAGTGGTCGTGATAGCGGCCCGTGAACGGCCGCTCGGTGGCCGCGTGGCGCGTCACCTGATATTCGACATCGGAAAGCTGCTTGCGCCACTCGGCGTCGTCTTTCTGCACGGCGGGGGCGTCGGTGTTGAGGTCGTCGGGCTTGTTCATGGTCGGGTTCCTGTCTCGGGCTGGCTCGGGGTTGTTCTGGGGGCGGCTGGATAGGTCAGGCGGATTCGGCTCCGGATTGGCTCATTAAGCCTGCTACACACAATCAGACGCAATCAGCGGTGTTTCAGCGCGTTACGACGAGCAGCTCACTTCCAGCGAGCTCGCCCAGTCCGGCGGCAGCCCGGCATACGCTTCGTGCTCGGGCTGTTCGTCGAATGGGCGGCGCAGCACGGCCGCCAGTCGCTCCACTTCGGAAAAATCCTTCTCTTTCGCGCGGCGGATCGCCGTTTCCGCCAGATGATTGCGAAGTACGAATTTGGGGTTCACACGGTTCATTGCAATGGCACGCGCGGCGTCCTCGCGTGTTTCCTCCGACAGCCGCGCGCGGTAGTCGTTCACCCACGCATCGAACGCGGCGCGGTCGAGGAACAGATCGCGCACCGCGGCGTCGCCGCTCGCGTCGTGCTTCGACACGCGCGCCAGATTGCGGAAGGTCAGCGTGAAATCCGCGCGATTGGCGTGCATCACTTCGAACAGGCGATTGGCGAGCGCGTCGTCGCCGGCGCGTTCGGTTTCGAGGCCGAGCTTCGCGCGCATGCGCCGCTCCAGCGCCGGCGCGAAACGGTCCTTGAAGCCGCCGAGCACACGCTGCGCGTCTTCGATCGCCTTGTCGCCGCGCACGCTTTCTTCGTGCTTTTCGCCGAGCAGCGGCAACAGGCCTTGCGCGAGGCAGAAGAGGTTCCAGTAGGCGATCTGCGGCTGCATTCTGTATGCGTAACGGCCTTGCGAATCGGAGTGATTGCAGATGTAGCCGGCGTCGAAGCCGTCCATGAAACCGAATGGACCGTAGTCGATCGTCAGACCAAGGATCGACATGTTGTCCGTGTTCATCACGCCGTGGCAGAAACCCACCGCCTGCCACTCGACCATCAGGTCGGCGGTCGACAGCACCGCTTCGTTCAGCAGCGCGAGATACGGATCGTCGGCTTCGCGGCAATGCGGATAGAAGCGTTCGATCACGTGATCGGCGAGCGCGCGCAGCGCATCGGTGCGATCGTTCGAATAGAAATGCTCGAAGTGGCCGAAGCGCACGAAGCTCGGCGCCACGCGCGTGACCACCGCGGCCGTTTCGACTGTCTCGCGCCGCACCGGCTGATCGGAACCGACTACACACAGCGCGCGCGTGGTCGGAATGCCGAGGTGATGCATGGCCTCCGAACAGAGATACTCGCGGATCGAAGAGCGCAACACCGCGCGGCCGTCGCCCATGCGCGAATAGGGCGTGCGCCCCGCGCCTTTGAGCTGCAGCTCGAAACGCCGGCCGCCGTGTTCGACTTCGCCGAGGCCGAGCGCGCGGCCGTCGCCGAGCTGGCCGGCCCACACGCCGAACTGGTGGCCCGAATACACCGACGCATAGGGCAGCGCCTCGGCCGGCCACTCGCGCGTGGCATTGCCCGAGAACAGTTCGGCAAACGCCGGATCGTTCTCGATGCCGGGCTCCAAACCGAGCAGCGCGGCGGTTTCCGCGGAAAATCCGACCACATATGGCGCGCTGAGCGGCGCCGCCGGCAGGCGCGTGAGAAACACGCTGCCAAGGCTCGCAAACGCGCTTTCCGGCGCAGTGGTGAGCGCATCGGAAAGGGCCGACAAAGGCCCGGATAACCCTGCAATGCTTGGGGAAAACGACATGTTGAGCGCCTCTGGATTAACCGATATTGTAAGTCCGCGCCCGCGGAGCTGCTGGCCGGCCCACTGTCGTTGCCGAATCGGGCCTCGCGTAGCTGTTTGCCGGATTTCCGCATTTCGCTGACGGCGCGTTGAGACTGAGGCGCGCCCCCGAGCTGCAAACCGATTGAAACAATCAAGCCGAGGAGACCACTCTTGATGACGACGCCGCTCGCTGGCCAGATGATGGACGTGCCGCTCACCGTGCCTTCGCTGCTCGCGCATGCCGCGCGGCATTTCGGCAGCACTGAAATCGTGTCGCGCCGCATTGAAGGCGACCTGCATCGTTATACCTATCGCGATTGCGAAAAACGCGCGAAGCAGCTCGCGCAGGCTTTGATCGCGCTCGGCGTCGAACCCGGCGAACGGGTCGCGACGCTCGCATGGAACGGCTACCGGCATCTGGAAGCGTATTACGGCACGACCGGCTTCGGCGCTGTCTGCCACACGATCAATCCGCGTCTCTTTCCCGATCAGATCGCCTACATCATCAATCACGCGGACGACGCTTACGTGCTGTTCGACACCACGTTCGCGCCGCTCGTCGACGTCCTCGCGCCGCAATGCCCGAAAGTGCGCGGCTGGATCGCGCTCGCCGACGAAGCGCATCTGCCTGTCATGCAGACACCCGTGCTCAGCTACGAGACGCTCGTCACCGCGCAGGACGGCAATTACGAATGGCCGCCCATCGACGAGCGCCAGGCTTCATACCTTTGCTATACGTCCGGCACCACCGGTAATCCGAAGGGCGCGCTGTATTCGCATCGCTCGACGGTGCTGCATGCGTTCGGCGCCGCGTTGCCCGACGCCATGAGCCTTTCCGCGCGCGACTGCGTGCTGCCCGTCGTGCCGATGTTTCATGTGAACGCATGGGGTATTCCGCACTCTGCGCCGCTGACCGGCGCGAAGCTGGTGTTCCCCGGCAAGGATCTCGACGGCAAGTCGCTGTACGAACTGATGGAAAGCGAACGCGTCACATATTCGGCCGGCGTGCCGACCGTGTGGCTCGGCCTGCTCAACTATCTGCGCGAGGCGAAGGGGCGGTTTTCGTCGCTCAATCGCACGGTGATCGGCGGCTCGGCGTGTCCGCCGGCCATGCTGCGCACGTTCGAGGACGACTACGGCGTGCAGGTGATCCATGCATGGGGCATGACCGAGATGTCGCCGCTCGGCACGCTGTCCAAACTGACGTGGGAGCAAAGCCAGCGTCCGCTGGAAGAGCAGCGCAAATTGCTGGAGAAGCAGGGGCACGTGCTCTATGGCGTCGATATGAAGATCGTCGGCGAAGACGGCAGCGAACTGCCGTGGGACGGCGTGGCGTTCGGCGATCTGCACGTGCGCGGGCCGTGGGTGATCGACCGGTATTTCCGCAAGGACGACTCGCCGCTGGTGGACGGCTGGTTTCCCACCGGCGACGTCGCCACCATCGACCGCGACAGCTTTCTGCATATCACGGACCGCTCGAAAGACGTGATCAAGTCCGGCGGCGAATGGATCAGTTCGATCGACATCGAAAACGTGGCGATCGCGCATCCGGCCGTGGCCGAGGCGGCGTGCATTGCGTGTGCGCATCCGAAATGGACCGAGCGGCCGCTGCTGGTGGTCGTCAAGCGCCCCGGCTTCGACGTGACGCGCGATGAGCTGATCGCCTTCTACGAAGGCAAGGTCGCCAAATGGTGGATTCCCGACGACGTCGCCTTCGTCGACGAACTGCCGCACACGGCAACCGGCAAGCTGCAGAAACTCAAGTTGCGCGACATTTTCCGCGACCATGTTCTGCCGTCCGCGCTGGAGGAAGAAAAGGACTGCCCGCTGACACCGCTTGCCAGGGGAAACCCCGTCTCCCGATAAATTGAACGAGCGTGCTTTTCTGTGTATTCTGCCTGCTGACCCCGGCGTCAAACGACAATTCGTCCGACAATGAGTCGGACCGATAGTCCGACCCAATGAACCGGAAGGGCGGCGCGCCAGCGCGTCGCCTTATTGCATGGATCGCATGGAGGCAGGCAGATGGCAGTGGACTACACAACCCATGACGGCGTGGCCGTCATCACGCTGAACAATCCTCCCGTCAACGGTCTCGGCCTGTCGACGCGAGCCGGCATCGTCGAGGGGATCGAGCGCGCGCAGAACGATCCGGCCATCAAGGCGATCGTGCTGACGGGCGCGGGCAAAGCTTTCTCGGGCGGCGCGGACATCACCGAGTTCAATACGCCGAAAGCGACTCAGGAGCCGACGCTCGCCACCGTCATCAGGACCGTGGAAGGCAGCGCGAAGCCGGTGGTCGCGGCGATTCACAGCGTCGCGATGGGCGGCGGTCTAGAACTCGCGCTCGGCGCGCATTACCGCGTGGCCGCACCCGGCGCGCAGATCGCGCTGCCGGAAGTGAAGCTCGGCATTCTGCCGGGCGCGGGCGGCACGCAGCGTCTGCCGCGCGCCATCGGTCTCGAAGCCGCGCTCAACATGATCGTCTCCGGCACGCCCGTGATGTCGGAGAAACTCGCTGACTCCGGCTTGTTCGATGAACTCGCGCAAGGCGATCTGGCCGAAGCAGCGCTGGCATTTGCCCGCAAGGTCGGTGCAAAAGAAGGCCCGCATCCGAAGGTGCGCGACCGCAAGATCGAGCATCCGAACGCCGCCGGCTTCATCCAGTTCGCGCGCAATAGCGTGGCAGCGGTCGCGAAGCATTTGCCTGCCCCGCACAAATGTATCGACGCCGTGGAAGCGGGCGTGCAGAACGGCTTCGACAAGGGCCTCGCGTTCGAACGCGAATGCTTTGTCGCGCTCGTGCAGACGCCGGAAAGCCGCGCGCTGCGTCACGCATTCTTCGGTGAACGCGCGGCGAGCAAGATTCCCGATGTGCCGTCCGACACGCCGGTGCGCGACATCGACCAGGTGGCCGTGATCGGCGCGGGCACGATGGGCGGCGGCATCGCGATGAACTTCATCAACGCGGGCATTCCGGTCACGCTGCTGGAAACGAAACAGGAAGCGCTGGATCGCGGCCTCGCGACCATTCGCAAGAACTACGAAGCGAGCGTCAGGAAGGGCAAGCTCAAGCCCGAAGCGCTCGAACAGCGCATGGCGCTGATCACGCCCACGCTTTCCTATGACGACCTGAAAAACGCCGACCTGATCGTCGAAGCGGTGTTCGAGGAACTCGGCGTGAAAGAACAGGTGTTCAGGCGTCTGGACGAAGTGGCAAAGCCAGGCGCGATCCTCGCCTCGAACACCTCCACGCTCGACGTCGACAAGATCGCCGCTTTCACGAAGCGTCCGCAGGACGTGGTCGGCATGCACTTCTTCAGCCCGGCCAACGTGATGAAGCTGCTCGAAGTCGTGCGCGGCAAGGAGACGGCCAAAGACGTGCTCGCCACGGTCATGAAGCTTGCCAAAAAGATCCGCAAAACCGCCGTGGTCTCGGGCGTGTGCGACGGTTTCATCGGCAACCGGATGATCGAGCAGTACATCCGTCAGGCGCTCTTCATGCTCGAAGAAGGCGTGCTGCCCGCGCAGGTGGATCGCGCGATCGAAAAGTTCGGCTTCGCGATGGGGCCGTTCCGCATGAGCGATCTGGCTGGCAACGACATCGGCTGGGCGATCCGCAAGCGCCGCTATCAGGAACATCCCGACATGCACTACTCGAAGATCGCCGACCGTCTCTGCGAGACAGGGCGTTTCGGCCAGAAGACGGGCGGCGGCTGGTACGACTACAAGGCGGGCGATCGCACCGCGTATCCGTCGAAGGTGGTCGATGACATGATCGTCGCGTTTTCGAAGGAAGCCAACGCCGAGCGCCGCAAGATCAGCGACGAGGAAATCGTCGAGCGCCTCGTGTTCGCGCTCGTGAACGAAGGCGCGAAAATTCTCGAAGAGGGTATTGCGTCGAAGGCGTCGGACATCGACATGGTCTATCTGACCGGCTACGGCTTTCCGCTCTATCGCGGCGGCCCGATGCTGTATGCGGACACGGTCGGCCTCTACAACGTCGAGCGCGCGATTCGCCGCTATGCCGCGCAGCCGAACGGCGATGCCTGGCAACTGGCGCCGGGCATCGCGGCACTGGCGCGCGAGGGACGCGGGTTCAACGGCTGAGTTGCCGTTCGAGTGAAAGATTGGGGTGGTGCCATGCGGTGATCGATTCGCCAGCGCGCCACCCTCGACACAACTTGTATGGGATCAGAGCGCGCTGCGTGGGACCGGAGTCGGTGTCGAAGCATTGACTCCGGTCGACACGCCAACGCTGATCGACACAGGAGACACGCATGACTGACGCCGTAATCGTATCGACCGCCCGCACAGGCCTTGCCAAATCATGGCGCGGCGGTTTCAACATGACGCACGGCGCGACGCTCGGCGGCCATGTGACGCAGGCTGCCGTCGAGCGCGCTAAGCTCGACCCGGCGCGCGTCGAGGACGTGATCATGGGCTGCGCCAATCCGGAAGGCGCGACGGGCATGAACATCGCGCGGCAGATCGCGCTGCGCGCCGGTTTGCCGGTCAGCGTGCCGGGCATGACAGTGAACCGTTTCTGTTCCTCGGGATTGCAAACTATCGCGCTGGCCGCGCAACGCGTGATTGCGGGCGAAGGCGACGTGTATGTGGCAGGCGGCGTGGAGTCGATCTCGTGCGTGCAGAACGAGATGAACCACCACATGCTGACCGAAGGCTGGCTCAGCAAAAACAAGCCGGAAATCTACTGGTCGATGCTGCAGACCGCCGAGAACGTCGCGAAACGTTATTCGATCTCGAAGGAACGTCAAGACGAATACGGCGTGCGTTCGCAACAGCGCGCCGCCGCCGCGCTCGAAGCCGGCAGGTTCAAGGACGAGATCGTGCCGTTGACTGTGCTCGCGGGCGTTGCCGATAAAGCGAGCGGACGTCTCTTCACGAAAGAAGTGACCGTGAGCGGCGACGAGGGCATTCGCGCCGACACGACGCTCGAAGGTGTCTCGAAGATTCGTACCGCATTGCCTGGCGGTGTGATCACGGCCGGCAACGCGAGCCAGTTCTCGGACGGCGCGTCGGCGTGCGTGGTGATGAACGCGAAGGTGGCGGAGCGCGAAGGCCTGCAGCCGCTCGGCATTTTCCGTGGTTTCGCGGTGGCAGGTTGCGAGCCGGACGAGATGGGTATCGGTCCGGTGTTCGCGGTGCCGAAGCTGCTCAGGCAGGCAGGTCTGAAAGTCGAGGATATCGACCTGTGGGAGCTGAACGAAGCGTTCGCGGTGCAGGTGCTGTATTGCGCCGACAAGCTCGGCATTGCGCAGGATCGTCTGAACGTGAACGGCGGCGCGATCGCGGTCGGCCATCCGTATGGCGTGTCGGGTGCGCGGCTGACCGGGCATGCGCTGATCGAAGGCAAGCGGCGCGGCGCGAAGCTGGTTGTCGTGACGATGTGTATCGGCGGCGGGCAGGGCGCGGCAGGCTTGTTCGAGGTGGTGTGAGCCATGTCGAACGCTGGATGAACGGCGGGTGCCGTGTGCTTCGGCGCGATAGCGACGAACCCTCGCCACCCGCTTTTTTATTTGCGCGCGATGCTCGCCTCGATGAACGCCATCAGGGCAACGCCATGCCGGACGACGGCAGGCTCAACGTCCCCTGATCGACGAATCGCGTCGTGCCGGTGAGCCCGCCCGCCAGCTTGCCGCGCAGAATGTACGGAATCTGTCCCGACTGGGCGGCGCCCGCGAAGGCGAAAGCCTGGCGAACCGCGGCGAAAGCCGGCACGGTCAACGGTACATTGACGACCGTTTCGCCGAAGCGCGGCACGGTGCCGGCCTGATCGCTCACGCCGCTCGCGAAAGGCTTGCCGTTCAGTTCGAGATCGAGCGACACGCCGTTGAAGCTGACCGGGGATTCGTTGGGATTCTGCACGCGCAGTTTCACGTTGAAGCGCATTTCGAGACCCTGGCCCTCCATAGGTTCTATGCCGGCCACGTTCACGCGCAGCGGGTCGCCGCCGAACAGGCCGGCGCAACCGTTGAGCGTCAGCGTGACGATGGCGAGGATCGTGGCGAGGCGAACGGAACGGCCGGACAGCAGCGCGCGGAAAATGGACATGACCTGCACCTCGGAACAAGCGCGGAAGCAAGCACGGAACAAGCGGCTTGGGTCATGCATTGTACCGGGCCGTGTTGCGCGAGGAGCCGCTGGCATTCGCATGGCATTAGCAATCCGGTCATCTGCTGATTGCTCCCTGACTGCTTCTGGCAGATCGTTTCCCGAAGCGCCGTTCCGATCTGCACCGCGCCACGATTCGAAAATCATCACGGAGACCGATATGCCATTCATTTGCGAAAATGTCGAGTGCCGGGCTGTTCTTGCCCGCAAGCAGGTCAAACCGAATCGGGATAACAATGCATTTTTCTTCTATTGCCCCGACTGCAATATGCGCAACGAGCTGATCGACGTAGGTATGGCCGGCGGTCCTCTGGAACTGATTCAGCCCGTGCGGCAAGGGCTCCCGCACAAGGTGGTTGCAACAGCACGGCCTCTTGAAGACGGAAGATACGCCGCGCAGTTGAGCATCCAGAAGGCGCTTGGCATCAAGGGGCCTTTTGCGGCAGAGGAACGGTGGGACCAGCTCGGCGTTTTCCCTGACGCACAAGGCGCTCTCAGTCATGCGAAAACCACCGCGGCGGGTTGGCTGGGGGCTGACTTCAGCCATTGATACTTTAAACGGGGCGGCGTCGAACTCGTGCGCCAACCTCGATGGTTTATCTCAACGTCTGTAGACACCTTCCAATTTATCGTCGATGTAGTCCGTACCCGATTGGCGCCATTCGAGGAGCCCAGTCGGGTCACGGACCCCGGCCAGTCGTCGCGATACCTGTCATTTCGATCTCTCCGGCGTAATTCATAGCGAAGCGCGATGCTCGCGAGCGCGCCATTGCGGTATCGGCAAGGCCCATAACCGCCGGCCAGACCTCCTGATAAAGCTCCATCGAAGGTGTAAGTTTGATAGGCTTAGCGTCTGCCTTGGCCGAAGGCATCCTCGCGTCCTGCCTCAACCGCATGAACGTACCGATACGCACCGACCACGAAATCTGAAAACAGCCATGACCGATTCGCCTTCCTCCAACGCGAGCATCGCCTCCTTGCCCGAGAGCCCGTTCGTCGATCGGCTCGGCGCGCAGCTTTTGTCAGCTGCGGACGGCGCTAGCGAAGTCGCACTGCCGTTGCAGCCGGATCATATGAATACGTGGGACGTCGCTCACGGCGGCGTCACGATGACACTTGCCGATGTCGCGTTGGCAATGGCCGCGCGTAGTCTGGCCGGCGACGGTGTCGGCGTGGTCACGGTCGAAATGAAGGTCAACTTCATGCAGCCGGGCCGCGGCGAATTGCGCGCCACCGGCCGCGTGCTGCATCGCTCGACCACCATGGCGTATTGCGAAGGCGAGATCCGGGACAGCGAAGGTCACTTCGTCGCCAAGGCGCTCGGCACGTTCAAATACATGCGGCGCCTCGCCGTGGGCCGCGAGGTGACCCAACAGCGTTTGCGCAGCGACCCGTCGGCGAAACCCGGCCCAAGCGACGGCTGAGCGCTGCCGTGTGAACCCCGCGCGCGTACGGAAGGCGCGTGCCGGTTTCCGCCTTCGTGCGCACCGTTCGAATCATTCGCCGATCCAATCGGTAACCTATGGAGACGCTCGTCATGCCCCAGATCAACCGTCAACTCGTGCTGGCTTCGCGCCCGCAAGGCGCCGTGACGCCCGACAATTTCCGCCTCGTCGAAGCGCCGCTCGCGCCGCTGGCCGAAGGCGAATTGCGCGTGCGCAATCACTACCTGTCGCTCGACCCGTACATGCGCGGCCGCATGAACGACAGCAAGTCGTATGCGCCGCCGCAACCGCTGAACGAAGTGATGATCGGCGGCACGGTGGGTGAAGTGGTGGAATCAAAGAATCCGAAGTTCGCGGTCGGCGACAAAGTCGTCGCGATGTTCGGCTGGCAGGAATATGGCACCTCGGACGGAACCGGCCTGCAGAAAGTCGACGATACGCATGTGCCGCTTTCGGCCTATCTCGGCCCGGTCGGCATGCCGGGCGTCACCGCGTGGTACGGCCTGAACCGCATCATCGCGCCGAAAGCGGGCGAGACGGTGGTGGTCAGCGCGGCGAGCGGCGCGGTGGGCAGCGTGGTCGGCCAACTGGCGAAGCTGGCCGGCGCACGCGCGGTCGGCATTGCCGGCGGCGCAGACAAGTGCCGCTATGTCACCGAGACGCTCGGCTTCGACGCCTGCGTCGACTACAAGGCCGGCAATCTCTATCAGGATCTCAAGGCTGCGACGCCGAACGGCGTGGACGGCTGCTTCGAAAACGTCGGCGGCGAAGTGCTCGACGCGACGCTTGCGCGCATGAACGCGTTCGGCCGGATCGCGCTGTGCGGATTTATC
Organism: Paraburkholderia sp. USG1; assembly: GCF_031570135.1. NCBI lineage: Bacteria > Pseudomonadati > Pseudomonadota > Betaproteobacteria > Burkholderiales > Burkholderiaceae > Paraburkholderia > Paraburkholderia sp. USG1. Next base: position 70,425 of record NZ_JAMWXW010000020.1, read on the forward strand.
GCGGGCTACGACGGCCAGCCGTTGCCGCTCAAGCATCCCTCGCTGATGCTCACACAGCGTCTGCTCGTGCAAGGCTTCATTGTCAGCGAACATATGGACGTATGGCCCGAAGCGCTCAAGCAACTCGGCACGTTGGTCGCGCAGAAGAAGCTGCATTATCGCGAGACCATCGCGCAAGGGCTCGATGCCGCGCCCGAGGCTTTCATGGGCCTGCTCAAAGGCAGGAACTTCGGCAAGCAGCTCGTCAAGCTGATCTGAGTGATCTGAGTGATCTGAGTGATCTGAGTGATCTGAGCGTGGCGGCAACTGAGCGAATCCCACGAGACAACCGGTCAACCCAAAGGAGTCACATGACGTTCGAGTTCTCAGGCAAGGTGGCGGTGATCACCGGCGCGGCGAGCGGCTTCGGCCGCGCGTTCGCGCAGAAGGGCGCGTCGCTCGGCATGAAGCTCGTGCTGGCCGACGTGAACCCCGGCGCGCTCGCGCAAACCGTCGAAGCATTGCGCACCGGCGGCGCCGAAGCGATCGGCGTGCCAACCGACGTCGCCAGCGCGGCGCAGGTCGAAGCGCTCGCGCAAGCGGCGCTCGCTGCCTACGGCAAGGTGCATCTGCTGTTCAACAACGCGGGCGTGGGCGCGGGCGGCTTCTTGTGGGAAAGCTCGGCGAACGACTGGTCGTGGGTGTTCGGCGTGAACGTGATGGGCGTCGCGCACGGCGTGCGGGTGTTCACGCCGATCATGCTGGCGCAGAACGAACCGGCGCATATCGTCAACACGGCGTCCGTCGCGGGTTTGCTGTCGCCGCCCGCAATGGGTATCTACAACGCGTCGAAGCATGCCGTGGTGTCGCTCACCGAAACGCTGTATCACGATCTGCAACTGGCGCAGGCCGCTCAGGTGGAAACGGCCGGCGCGCAGGTCGGCTGTTCGCTGCTGTGCCCGGCCTTTGTGCCGACCGGCATTGCCGATGCGGAACGCGCGCGGCCCGCGGACCTGCGCAACGACAGCCGGCCGACGCGCTCGCAGATCGCCGCCGGCAAGCAACTACAGCGCGCGGTGCAGTCAGGCAAGCTGAATGCAGACGATGTCGCCGGCATCACCTTCGAAGCGATTGCGGCGCGGCGTTTCTACGTCGTCACGCATCCGGGCATCATGGCGACGGTGAAACTGCGTCATGAAGACATCGAGCAATTGCGCAATCCCACCGATCCGATGTCGCTGAAGCCGGAAGTTAAAAGCGCGGGCTAGGTAAAGCGCTCATCGCATCGCTGGCGCTGCCGACATTGTGGCGCCGTTTTTTTAAACCTTCGGCGCTCACGCGCCACCAGACGCACCATGCCGCTGAATCCCAAGATCGAGCAGGTGCTCGACATGATCGAGCGGGCCAGGCGCCCGAAGCTCCATGAAATGACCGCGCAAGACGCGCGGGCCTCGTACGAAAAAAGTGCGCCGATCCTGGAGATTGCAAGCGCACCGATGTTCGCGATCGAAGATCTGCGGATCCCGACACGCGACGGCGCGACGATTCGTGCGCGTCTTTACCACCCGGTCGAGCCGAGTTGGGCCGAGCCCGCGCCGGCGCTGGTGTACTACCACGGCGGCGGCTTCACGGTGGGCAGCGTCGATACGCACGATGCGCTGTGCCGGATGTTCGCGCGCGATGCCAAGTGCACGGTGTTGTCGGTGGATTACCGGCTCGCACCGGAATACAAATTTCCCACTGCCGTCGAAGACGCTTTCGACGCCTTGGTCTGGCTGCACTCGCACGCCGCCGAATACGGCGTGGACGCAAGCCGGCTCGCAGTGGGCGGCGATAGCGCGGGCGGTACGTTGGCCACGGTCTGCGCGGTGCTCGCGCGCGACGCCGGCATCGAACTCGTGCTGCAATTGCTGATCTACCCGGGCACGACCGGCCATCAGCAAACCGATTCGCACTCGCGCTTCGCCAACGGGTTTCTATTGTCGGGCGACACGATTCAATGGTTCTTCGACCATTACGTGCGCGACAGAAGCGACCGCGACGACTGGCGTTTCGCGCCGCTCGACGGCCGGCACGGCGCGCCCGATTTCCACGGCGTTGCGCCCGCATGGATTGCCACAGCCGAATACGATCCCCTGAGCGACGAGGGCGACGCCTACGCGGAGAAATTGCACGCGCTGGGCAACCGGGTCACGCTCAAACGCTACCCGGGCATGATCCACGAGTTCTTCAAGATGGGCGGCTTCGTGCCGGAGGTCGGCGCGGCGCATGCGGACGCCGCGGCGGCTTTGCGCGCGGCGTTCGGGGTCGACGCGCACTAAGCTCGCCTCGCCAGGCGGCGGTCAATGGCCCGCGAGCCGCCGGGCAACCGTCACACCATCTCGCGTTCGATATTGAAAGCGAAGCTGCGCTCGAAATCGCCGGGCCGTGCAATCCGATGCGAGCCGTTGTCGTCGCTGCGCTCGGCAACGGCCACGTTGACCACCTCGCCATGCACGGCGACGCGCAACGCAGTGGTCCCGCGCGTGCCGTAGTCAGGCGTTTCGATGAACGCGGCCGACAGCGCCCGTTCGCGTTCGAGCGGAATGCCGGTGGACGGCAGTTCGTCGTCGCGCGCGAGACGCGGATCGCGCATCAGATCGATCAGGCGTTCGAGCGGCGGCATTGCGTTGCGCGCGAGCAGCGTGCCCAGTTCGGCGCGCTTTTTCACGAGCTTCGGCCACGCGGTATCGAGTACCGCGTTCGAGATGCCGTGCGTGCCCGCCGTAAGCAGCGCAGGCGCGCGGTCGGAGCGGTTGCAGTACCAGGCGAGTTCGCGGCGCGTCCAGTCGCCCACCAGCAGATTGAAGCCGTTGTAGATGTCGCCGGTTTGCGCGACATGCTGCAGATATGCGAGCGGCGTGGCGTGCGGGCTGCCGTTCGAATCGCGCGTGGCGCCGGTCAGCCAGTCGCTGACCAGCGTGCCGCGCGTCGGCGCGTCGGCGCGCATTTCGTGCGGCGCACGGTAATTGGTCAGCGCGGCGAAGCGGCCGTCGCGCGACAGGCCGAGCCACGTGCCGCCGCCTTGCAGATCGCGCCCGGCCAGCACCGTTGGCGCGTCATGCCACCAACTGATCGGTTCGGCCATGCGGCGAAAGAATTCGTCGCGATTCGCGGCGAGCGTGAAGAGCGGGCCGTCGACCGCGTCGGGTCGCCAGTCGAAGACGATCAGGCACATCGGGGGCGTCTCCCGGTGGAGGCGTTGCAGGTGAAAAGGCCAGTAAAAAGCGGCGCCTGATTGCGCCGCCTGGTACTCTGCGAGAAGTTCAGACTTCGGTGGGCAGCCCGTAGGGCAGTGCGAAAAACCGCAGCGCCGGGCCGTTTGCCGCACCCAGATGCACCGAGCCGTTTTCCAGCGCCGCGAGCTTGATCTCGACCAGCAGATCGACGCCGCCCTCCGGCGCCGATGCCGCGTTCACCACCATGCCGCATGGCTGGCCCGGGTCGTCCGAATGGAACAGTTCCGCGCCGGCGCGCACCGAATCGGGCTCGCCCGCCACGTTGGCGAGCGAGGTGCGCCGCTTGATCGTGCCGCGATACTGGCTGCGTGCCACCACTTCCTGGCCGGGATAGCAGCCTTTGCGGAAATTCACCGCGCCGAGCACGTCGAAATTGACCATTTGCGGCACGAACTGCTCGACCACCGGCTGGGTGATGCGCGGTTCGCCCGCGCGAATGTCGAGCCAGTCCCACACCGCCGGCGACACGCGTTTGAGCGTCTCATCCAGCAACGCAAGCTGCGGCTCGATCTGCGCCTTCGGGCCGACCCACAGATAACGCAGGCGCCCGAGCGCATCCGGCACGCGAATCAGCGAGCCCGCCGCGCCGTCCACCTTCACATGCACGCCGTCCGGCAGCGCGTCGAACACGCCCGAGAGCGCCTTGCGCACGTCGCCGGCGAGACCAATCACCGCCAGTTCGCCGCTTGCGTCCGTGAGTTTGGCCTTGGCGCGCAGCACGAACATGGACAGCCGCTTCTGCACGGCGGCCTGCACGTCTTTCGAAACCAGCAGGCGGATCGTGTCGCCGCTGCGCCAGGTCAGAAACGATGCCAGCAGGCGCCCCTTGGCCGAGCAATAGCCCGCCAGACGCGCGTTAGCCGCGTCGAGGTGCTGGGTGTCGTTGGTCAACTGGCCGTGCAGGAAGCTTGCAGCGTCGTCGCCGGTCGCGTCGATCACGCCGAACTGCGTGAGCGGCATGTACGCGCCATGCGCAACGACCGCGTCGAATTCATCGGCGCCGGGGCGCGGCAGAGTGGGCAGACCGGCGGGCGCGGCGGCAATTGCCGTGGGAGCCGTGCCTGACGGAGTGCCTGAAGCGGTAGCGAGCGGTATGTTCATGGATTCCGGGAACAGTCAATTCTGACTTTGGCGAAGGCAAACAAGTATTATATGCAGTCCAACCTTGCCACGTTTCGCATGTCCCTGTTCAAGAAATGTTTCATTGCCGGCTCACTCGTCGTTGTGCTGGCCGCAGCCGCAATTGCCGGCGGATACCACTGGGCCACCAGCCCGCTCGAACTGACCCCGGCGCAACTCGATGTCACCGTCAAGCCGCATAGCAGCTTGCGCAGCGTCACGCTGCAACTCAATCGCGGCGGCGTGCCTGTCGAGCCGGAGCTGTTTGTCCTGATGACGCGGCTGCTCGGACTGCAAAGCGAGCTGAAATCGGGCAACTACGAGTTCAAAACGGGCGTGACACCGTATGAGGTGCTGCAGAAAATCGCCCGCGGCGACGTCAACGAATACGTGGCGACCATTATCGAAGGCTGGACCTTCAAGCGCATGCGTGCCGAGCTCGACGCCAATCCGGCACTCAAACACGACACGGCCGGCATGAGCGACACCGATCTGATGAACGCGATCAACGCGCCGGAAGCGTCGATCGGCAACGGCGAAGGACTGTTTTTCCCGGACACGTACCTGTTCGACAAGAACACCAGTGATCTCGACGTGTACCGCCGCGCCTACCGCCTGATGCGCCTGCGTCTGGACGAGGCATGGATGGCGCGCGCGCCGAACCTGCCGTACAAAACACCGTATGACGCGTTGACGATGGCGTCGATCATCGAAAAGGAAACCGGCAAGACATCGGACCGGCCGCTGGTGGCGGCGGTGTTCGCGAACCGGCTGCGCGTGGGCATGCCGCTGCAAACCGATCCCACCGTGATCTACGGCATGGGCGACAGCTACGCCGGCCGTATCAGAAAGAAAGACCTGCAGACCGACACTCCCTACAATACCTACACCCGGATGGGGCTGCCGCCAACGCCCATCTCGCTGCCCAGTGTGGCGTCGCTACAGGCGGCGCTGAACCCGGCAGCCACCGCCGCGCTGTATTTCGTTTCGCGCGGCGACGGCAGCAGTATCTTTTCCGACACCCTCGGCGATCACAACAAGGCCGTGGACAAATACATTCGAGGGCAATGATGGCGCGGGGCAAATTCATCACGTTTGAGGGCATCGACGGGGCGGGCAAGACGACCCACCTCAGCTGGTTTCGGGAGCGCCTCGAACAGAAAGTCGCGAGCACCGGGCGCTCGGTCGTCATGACGCGCGAACCGGGCGGCACGCCGCTCGGCGAGCAGATCCGCGAAATCGTGCTGCATCAGAAAATGGACCTCGAAACCGAGGCGCTGCTGATGTTCGCGCTGCGCCGCCAGCATCTGGCCGAAGTGATCGAGCCGGCGCTCGCGCGCGGCGACTGGGTGCTGTCGGACCGTTTCACCGACGCGACCTTCGCCTATCAGGGCGGTGGCCGCGGACTGCCGCGAGACAAGCTGGAAACCCTGGAACGCTGGGTGCAGGGCGGCTTTCAACCAGACCTGACGGTGCTGTTCGACCTCGATCCCGAGATCGCCAGCGAGCGGCGCAGCGCGGCGCGCGATCCGGATCGTTTCGAGAGCGAATCGGAGGCGTTCTTCAGCCGTACCCGCGCCGAATATCTGCGCCGTGCCGAAGAAGCGCCGTACCGGTTCGCTATCATTGACTCCGCGCAGAGCATCACGCAGATTCAGAGGCGACTTGAAGAGTTGATCGCAATTCTTTGATTTTAAAATAATATAATTCTTATTTATAACGGCTTGACAAATTCGCGTGATGTCTCAGATAGCGCATTCAACCGATTGATTTTAAAGAGAAACGATGATTTATCCGTGGCAAGCCGATGACTGGAACCGCCTGCAGCAGTTGCGCGGCCACTGGCCGCACGCCCTGTTGCTGCATGGACAGGCGGGCATCGGCAAGCTGCGCTTCGCGCAGCACCTCGCGCAAGGCCTGCTGTGCGAGGCCCAGCAGGCCAATGGCGAGCCGTGCGGCGCGTGCGTGGCCTGCAACTGGTTCGCGCAAGGCAATCACCCGGATTACCGGATCATCGTGCCCGAGGCGCTGGCCGCCGAAGCCGGCCTCAACAATGCCGCGGACGAAAAAGCCGACAAGGCCGACGCCGACGAAGGCAAAAAAAACCGCACGCCCAGCAAGGAAATCAAGATCGAGCAGATTCGCGGCTTGCTCGATTTCGTCGGCGTGGGTTCGCACCGCGGCGGCGCGCGCGTGGTCGTGCTGTATCCGGCGGAAGCGCTGAATATCGCCGCGGCCAACGCGCTTCTGAAGACGCTCGAAGAACCGCCGGCGGGCGTCGTGTTCCTGATGGTGTCGGCGCGCATCGACCGCCTCCTGCCGACCATCATCAGCCGCTGCCGCCAATGGCCGATGACCATGCCCGCGCCGGACGTGGCAACGAAGTGGCTTGCCGCGCAAGGCGTGGCCGAGGCGCCCGCGCTGCTCGCCGAAGCCGGCGGCGCGCCGCTCACGGCGCTTGCGCTCGCCAGCGACGAGAACCGCGCGCTGCGCGACTGGACGCTGAAACAGCTCGCGGCCGGCCCCGACTGCGACGCCTTCGCCTGCGGGGAGGCGCTGCAGAAGCTGCCCGTGCCGCTGGTGCTAGGCTGGCTGCAACGCTGGATGTACGATCTGCTGGCGCAGCGCACGGCGGGCGCACCGCGTTATTTTCCACAGGCGTCGGCGGCGTTGACGCGCTGTGCGTCGCAGGCCGACGCCAGCGCGTTTGCGCGCTTCATGCGTACCGTGACGCGCCAGCGCGCCGTCGAAAACCATCCGTTGAATGCGCGGCTGGTGTTCGAGGAACTGTTTATCGGCTACCGCGATCTGTTCGCTTGAGCCGCGTCTACGGGGCAAGCCGCGCGGCCGGCGCCGGTCCGTCTTCTGTCCTGTTCCGTCCTGTATTGGCCTTCCACCTCACGTTCAACGCACCATGAGCCTTTCCTACCGCGATGCCACGCTCGACGACCTGCCCGCCATCGTCGCCATTTACAACTCGACGGTGCCGTCGCGGCAAGTCACCGCCGACCTCGAACCGGTCAGCGTCGAAAGCCGGCTGGCCTGGTTTCACGCGCACGGACCGCAAAAGCGCCCATTGTGGGTGGTGGAAGACCCGCAACAGCCCGGCCGCGTGATCGCATGGCTGAGCTTTTCGGACTTCTACGGCCGTCCGGCCTATCTGCGCACCGCGGAAGTCAGTATCTATCTCGACGAAAGCGCGCGTGGCCGCGGCCTCGGCAAGCAATTGCTGGCGGCTTCGCTGGCAGCGGCGCCGGCGCTCGGCCTCGATACCGTGCTCGGCTTTATCTTCGGCCACAATGAGGCGAGCTTGCGCCTGTTCCGCGGCTTCGGCTTCGACACGTGGGGCTCGCTGCCGCGCGTGGCCGTGCTGGACGGCGTGGAGCGCGATCTGGTGATTCTCGGCAAACGCCTGAACCTCACCGCGAGCGCCGCAGCCGCCGCCTGATTCATTTCGAGCCAGCCCTACGCAGGACATCACCATGTTTGTCGACTCGCATTGCCATATCAACTTCGAAGGACTCGCCGAGCGCCTGCCGCAGGTGCTCGAGAACATGCGCAGCCATTCGGTCACGCATGCGCTGTGCGTGTCCGTCGATCTGGAGACGCTGCCTGCCGTGCTGGATATCGCCAGCCGCTACGAGAACGTGTACGCGTCGGTCGGTGTGCATCCGGATCACGAGCACATGCGCGAGCCGAGCGTCGCCGAACTGGTCGAACTGGCCGCGCATCCTAAGGTGGTCGCGATCGGTGAGACCGGTCTCGACTACTACCGGCTGGAAGGCCGCACGATCGCCGACATGGAATGGCAACGCGAGCGCTTTCGCACCCACATCCGGGCGGCGCACGCTACGCACAAGCCGCTGATCATCCATACGCGTTCGTCGTCGGCGGACACGCTGCGCATCATGGCCGAGGAACGCGCGAGCGAGCCGGGCGGCGTGATGCATTGCTTCACCGAGCCGTGGCCGGTCGCCGAACAGGCGCTGGCGCAGAATTTTTACATCTCGCTGTCGGGCATCGTCACATTCAAAAGCGCGACCGACGTGCAGGACGTCGCGCGCCGTGTGCCGCTGGAGCGTTTGCTGATCGAAACCGACTCGCCGTACCTCGCGCCCGTGCCGTATCGCGGCAAGCCTAATGAACCTGCCTACGTAAGTTATGTCGGACGGTTCATCGCGCAGCAACGCGAGATGCCGGAAGCGGCGCTGGCCGCCGCGACCACGCAGAACTTCTTCCGCCTTTTCAAGATCCCGGCGCCCATCGGCGCGTGAAACGTAAAGTCGATAAATATCAAAAGGATAGGGACGTTTCCTAAAGTTAAATATGAGAGAAATTTCGATGTTGGACGCCGCATTCCAAGACACTTCGGCAACGAACGTCGCAGCGCATGGCGCGCTGGCTTCGGCGCGGCGCGGCGTTTCGCGCCTCGCTTTCGCGGCTTCGCTGGCCTGTGCCGCGCTGACTTCACTGGCGGTGTCGCCGGCCCAGGCTGCGCCGATCGATTCGCTGATCAAATCGGTCAAATTCGACGACGTCGACGGCGTCAACAAGCTGCTCGCCAAGGGCATGGATCCGAATAGCGTGGATAACCAGGGCATGCCGCTGCTGGTGCTGGCCGCGCGCGAGAAATCGGACAAGGTCGGCGCCGCGTTGCTCGCCAATCCGAAAACCAACATTGAAATTCAGGACAAAGCCGGCGAGAACGCGATGATGATGGCCGCGCTGAACGGCGACCTCGACTTCGTCAACCAGCTGATCGCGAAAGACGCCGAGGTCAACAAGAAGGGCTGGGCACCGCTGCACTACGCGGCGGCGAACGGCAACGACGATATCGTCAAGGTGCTGCTCGACCATTCGGCCTACGTCGACGCCGGCTCGCCGAACGGCACCACGCCGCTGATGATGGCCGCGCGCGGCGGCCACGTGTCGACCGTGAAGCTGTTGCTCGACAACGGCGCGGACCTGACGGTGAAGAACCAGATCGGCATGACGGCGCTTGATTTCGCCAAGACCTACAAGGAGCCGGACGTGGTCGAAGGGCTGACGGCGCGGCTGCAGCAGATGCAGCAGAAATAATGTGCATGGCGGCGCGGGTAGCCGGCCTGCGGGTCGCCGTGCCGCCGCGCTAAAAAAGTGCCTGAAGATAGCGGCGGTGCGCACGCTTGCGCTTCGCAAAACAGTGCAGAATGACGACTTTGGCGCGCCACGTGGGCGCGCCCTTTGGATGCGGCGAAAGACCGCCTGATAAACGACCCTGGAAAGGAACACCATGCTGCGGGCTTTGATTTTCGCCAGCGCGTTTGCCGTACCGCTATCGGCAGCCGCGTTTACGGGAGGCGACCTCAACAAGCTGTGCACCAAGACGGACGTGGCATCGCGTAGCGCGTGTGCCGCTTATATCGAAGGCGCCGCCGACGGCATCTTCAACACCATCGACGCGATCGGCGGCACGACCGGTCCGCGCGTCGGCCAGTACTTCTGCTTGCCGCAGGACGCGCGCTCGGCGCAATTGACCGACGCGGTGCGCAAGTACATTGCGGAGAATCCGAACGTCGCGGGCTACAACGCCAGCACGGCGATCTCGCTGGGGCTCGGCAAGGCGTTTCCGTGCAAGAGCGGTAGCTGAACTGAATTGCGGCTGATGTCGCGCGCCCGCAGCGGGCGCGTTGGGCGGTTTGCCTCATCTCATGAGTGTGTTTCGGCTTTTCAGCCGGAACCTCTGTGGGGGTTCCTCGAAGCCTATCTGAAACCCGGTCTGAGCTCCGGCTGTCCACTTGCAGAGGCGGCCAGCCTGGGCACCTTTCCCAGATCGCGCCGAAGAACAATCCAAGATGTCAGTAGGCAGGCCGCGACGGCGCGCAGTCGTCCGGTTCGCGCTTGCTTCATCGTCGCTTGCCGACTGGAGCTTTTGAAGCGGTCCGACGCGTCGCGCAACACGCGGCCACATTCGAAGTCTCGCGATTCCGCGCCCACTCTGTTCACCCCTCAAGCCAGGAGGACGATCCCTTTGATGCCTACTCTCGACGACCTCAGCCGCATCGCCGAAGCGCCGCTGCATACGTGGCTCGGCGCGTTGATCGTCTCGGTGATCGCGGTGCTGCTGGCCGTGGGCGTCCATCGGATCGGCGCGCGCATGGCGACGCGGCTCGCGCGGCCCTATCCGCTCACCAGCGTGGTGCTGCGCTATATCGACAAGCCGTCGCTCTTCGTGCTCGTGATCCTCGCGCTCGAAGCGGTATGGTGGGAAGCGCCCGACACGCTGACTTTCATCACGCCGCTGCGCGACGCCGCCGCGATCGCGCTGATCGGCGCGATCACGTGGCTCTCGGTGCGCTCGGCGGCGGCCATCGGCGAGGCGATCATTCAGGCCCATCCGCTCGATACCGCCGACAACCTGCAGGCGCGCCGCATCCATACGCAGGCGCGCGTGCTGGCGCGTTCCGTGATGTTCGTGATCGTGATCGTCGGCGTGGGCGGCGCATTGATGACGTTTCCCAATGTCCGGCAGATCGGCGCGAGCCTGCTGGCGTCGGCGGGCGTGGCAGGCCTTGTTGCCGGTATCGCCGCGCGGCCGGTGCTCGGCAATCTGATCGCCGGTTTGCAGATCGCGCTGTCGCAGCCGATCCGTCTGGACGACGTCGTCGTGATTCAGGGCGAGTGGGGGCGTATCGAGGAAATCACGGGCACGTATGTGTCGGTGCGTCTGTGGGATCAGCGGCGGCTGATCGTGCCGCTACAGTGGTTCATCGAGAACCCGTTCTCGAACTGGACCCGCAGCAGTTCGCAGATTATCGGCACAGTGTTTCTGTACGTCGATTACCGGATGCCGCTCGCGCCGTTGCGCGAGGAGCTCGCCCGCATCGTCGAGGACGCGCCCGAGTGGGATCGCCGCGTGCAGGTGCTGCAGGTCACGGACGGCACCGAGCGCTCGATGCAATTGCGCGCCCTCGTCAGTTCGCTCGATTCCGGTCTGAACTGGGATTTGCGCTGCCGGGTGCGCGAGGGACTGCTCGACTTCATACAGAGGCACTATCCGCAGTACCTGCCGCGGGCGCGCGCGGAAGTGTCGGCGGAACTCGAAACCGGCAAGGGCGCACCGCTCGACTGGGTGCCGCGCGGCACGCAGACGCCGGCTGGCAGCACCGCCGCGCATACCGAGGCCGATCCGGTGGCAAGCCGCGCCGGACGGGCTCCGGCGGCCGATGTGCCGCAGCCTGTGAAGGAAAAAGTCTGACGGTGGGTCTGATACCGGCTTTGACCGCGCTCTGACGGTGGGTTCGACGGCGAAAGCGCCATACTGTGGCGCACAGGCACCGATGAATGCAACTGATCGGGCACCAAAGCGGTCGAACCGTCCACTCACTCACGAAGCTGGCGCGGCATGGTGTGCTTCAGGGTGGCTCGGGTTCCCGTCGCGCGATTGCGCACGGGAGGCCGCCAGGACCTGATGGAACGCACCCGCGCGCGTCGCGCGAACCAAGGAGGACATGCAACATGGGGCGATTGATCGTCGTGTCGAATCGCGTCGCTACGCCGACGGAAACCAAAGGATCGGCCGGCGGCCTCGCGGTCGGCGTATTCGGCGCGTTGAAGGATGCTGGAGGCGTGTGGTTCGGCTGGAGCGGCGACGTGGTCAGCGAGACCGTCGCCAACGCCGGCCCGACGCTGGAGCAGGACGGCGCGGTGACCTTTGCGACCGTGGGCCTGACACGCAAGGATTACGACCAGTACTATCGCGGCTTTTCGAACGCGACATTGTGGCCGGTGTTCCACTACCGCAACGACCTTGCACGCTACGAGCGCGAGGAATACGCGGGCTACCGGCGGGTCAACGCGTGGCTCGCGCACAAGCTGATCAAGCTGCTCGAACCCGACGACGTGATCTGGATTCACGACTACCACCTGATCCCGTTCGCCGAGGCGCTGCGCAACGAGGGTGTCACGAACCGCATCGGCTTTTTCCTGCACATTCCGTTTCCCGCGCCGCAGATCCTGCTCAACATTCCGCCGCACGAAGAACTGGTGAAGTCGCTGTCGTGCTACGACCTGCTGGGCTTCCAGACCGCTACCGACGAACTCGCCTTCAAGGATTACGTCACGCGCCACGCGCGCGGCACGGTGAGCGCGGACGGTCTCGTCGAAGCGTTCGGCCGCAAACTGCACACCGGCGTCTACCGGATCGGCGTGTTCCCCGACGAAATCGCCGAACAGGCGAAGCGCTACGAAAGCCGTCAGCACGTGCTCGACCTGAAGCAGAGCCTGGAGGGGCGCAAGCTGATCATGAGCGTCGACCGGCTGGACTATTCGAAGGGTCTGGTCGAGCGGTTCCGGGCCTTCGAGCATCTGCTGGAGCGTTCGCCGGAATGGCGCGGCAACGTCACGCTGGTGCAGATCGCGCCACCCACCCGTTCGGACGTCGCCACCTATCAGAAAATTCGCCAGGATCTGGAGTACGAAGCGGGGCGCATCAACGGCCGCTACTCGGGTCTCGACTACACGCCGATCCGCTATCTGAATCAGCAGTACGACCGCTGGAAGCTGATGTCGCTGTTTCGCGAATCGCAGATCGGTTTCGTCACGCCGCTGCACGACGGCATGAATCTGGTCGCGAAGGAATACGTCGCCGCGCAGAATCCCGACGACCCAGGCGTGCTGGTGCTGTCGATTTTCGCGGGCGCGGCGGCGGAGCTGAGCGGCGCGCTGCTCGTCAATCCGCATGATGCGATCGGCATGTGCGAAGCCTTGCAGCGCGCGTTGCAGATGCCGCTCGACGCGCGTCAGCGGCGCCATGAAATCAACATGGCGGCGCTGCGCAAGAACGATCTCGGCGTGTGGCGCGATACGTTCCTGCACGATTTGCGCAGCGTGCCGGTGCAGAAGCCGGGCAAGGGCGGCGGGCATAACTGATGGGGCGTCTTGACCAATGCCTGGCCTGGTTCTCGCGCGGGCGGTTCGCCGCGTGCGGGCGCGTCGCGGAATTACGGAAAGGGCACGCGTGCGTGACTGAATCCCGGGTTGCCGCATGCTGACCACGCTGGCTGTCGCGGGTTACCGCTCGCTGCGCGAGCTGATCGTGCCGCTCGGCCGCCTGAACGTAATTACGGGCGCCAATGGCAGCGGCAAGTCGAGCGTGTATCGTTCGCTGCGTTTGTTGGCGGAGACGGCGCGCGGCGGTGTGATTACCTCGTTGGCGCGCGAAGGCGGTTTGCCTTCCACGTTATGGGCCGGTCCCGAACGCTTTTCGCGCGCCGTGCTGGCCGGCGAGTTCCCGGTCGAGGGCACGCGGCGTAAAGAACCCGTGAGCCTGCGGCTCGGCTTTGCCGGCGATCAGTTCGGCTACGCGATCGATCTGGGGCTGCCAGCGCCGGAGCGGCCAGCGCCTCCCATACCCAGCAAGTTCCTGCTCGATCCGATCATCAAACGCGAGTGCATCTGGAGCGGCCCTGTGCTGCGGCCGTCGGCGTTACTGGTGGACCGGCACGGCCCGGCGCTGCGCACGCGCGACGAGCACGGCGACTGGCAGACCATTCCGCAACCGGTCGCCAGCTTCGACAGCATGATGACGGAGTTCTCCGACCCGCGCACCGCACCTGAGATGGTCACGGTGCGTGAGCAGATCCGCTCCTGGCGTTTCTACGACCATTTCCGCACGGACGTCGAAGCGGCCGCGCGTCTGCCGCAGATCGGCACGCACACGCCGGTGCTCGCGAACGACGGTGCGGATCTCGCCGCCGCCTTGCAAACCATCCGCGAGATCGGCGATCCGGTTGCGCTCGACGCCGCCATCGACGACGCCTTCCCGGGCTCTCGCCTCGACGTCACGACACAGGACGGCCGCTTCGAAGTGGCGATGCAGCAGCATGGCCTGCTGCGGCCGCTGAAAGGCGCGGAACTGTCGGACGGCACCTTGCGCTATCTGCTGCTGGTCGCCGCTTTGCTGACGCCGCGTCCGCCGGAACTGCTCGTGCTGAACGAACCCGAAACGAGCCTGCATCCGGACCTGCTGTCGGCGCTCGCCCGCCTGATCGCGCGGGCTGCCACATATTCGCAGGTGTTGGTGGTGTCGCATGCGGCGCGCCTGATCGCGGCACTCGAACGCGAGGAGGCGAGCCAGTCGATCGTGCTGGAGAAGCACTTCGGCGCCACCCGTATCGCCGATGACGACGAGCGCGATCTGCCGCCCTGGAAATGGCCCGCCCGATAATCGGGGATCCGTTTCCGTTTCGAGTCGCGTGTAAGCTGAATGTAACAGTGCCGAGAAAGTGCAAGTTTGGGGGTTTTTTGTTGGCCCGTGGTGAATAATGCGTCGATGCCGGTCGTGCACCGTGCCGGAGCGCGGCCGTTGCATTGATCGGCGGTAGTGGCGCTGTCCATACTCAGCGCTGCTGACGTGCACCGCCGCAGGCGCAAGCCGTCAGATCACGGAGACAGAATATGAAGATTGCGCAGATCGCCCCTTTGACCGAATCGGTGCCGCCCAAGCTGTATGGCGGCACGGAGCGCGTCGTGTCATACATCACCGAGGCGCTGGTCGAACTCGGCCATGACGTGACGCTGTTCGCGAGCGGCGACTCCGTGACCAACGCGAAGCTCGAAGCCGTCTGGCCGCGCGCGCTGCGTCTCGATCCGGGCATTCGCGACCGCGTGGCGCCCCATATGCTGCTGATGGAACTGGTGCGCCGTCAGGCCGAGAATTTCGACGTCCTGCATTTCCACCTGGACTATTACTCGTTCTCGGTCTTCAAGCGCCAGGAAACGCCGTTTGTCACGACCATGCACGGCCGCCTCGATCTGCCCGAGCAACAGCCGGTGTTCGACACCTTCAACACCGCGCCGGTGATCTCGATTTCGAACGCGCAGCGGCATCCGCTGCCGCAGGCCAGGTGGCTGACCACCGTGTATCACGGCTTGCCGGAGCAGCTCTACACGCCGCAGCCGGTCGAGCAGAAATATCTCGCGTTTCTCGGCCGGATCTCGCCGGAAAAGCGTGTCGACACCGCGATCCGGATTGCCGGCCGCTGCGGTATGCCGATTCGCATCGCCGCGAAAGTGGACGCCGCCGATCGCGAGTATTTCGAACGCGACATCCGGCCGCTGCTGGATTTGCCGTACGTGGAGTTCATCGGCGAGATTGCGGATCACCAGAAGGCCGAATTCCTGTCCGGGGCGCACGCGTTGCTGTTTCCGATCGACTGGCCTGAGCCGTTCGGCCTCGTGATGATCGAAGCGATGGCATGCGGCACGCCGGTCATCGCGTTCAATCGCGGTTCGGTGCCGGAAGTGCTGGAAGATGGTGTGACGGGCTTTATCGTGGAAGACGAGATCGGCGCGGTGGCGGCGGTCAATCGCCTGCACAAGGTGCCGCGAGCGGGCGTACGGCAGCGCTTCGAGGAGCGCTTCACGTCGCACCGCATGGCTCAACAGTATGTGAACGCGTATCAGTCGGTGATTCGCGCGCAGAAACGTTCGCGCTTCAAGGTGATCGATACGTCGGGAAGCTGAGCCGGAAAGACTGGCGAACGCGCGAGATCAAAAAGAGCGGCGATGCAGGCAGCGCATCGCCGTTTTTGTTGCCGCATGATTCGAGACAATGGCGTCAGGCAATGCGACCGATCATCTGCGGCTACCCGCGGCCCACAAAAGCTCACCGCCGCGGCGCGTGCCACATTGCTTGCGTTGCAAAAGCGGGCTGCGCGGGATTGCGTCTGATCCGGCCACCGCTGCTCACGGAAACCCGGCGGATCAGACGCACACCCCGCAGACCGGCAATCGGAGCGCGCCCCTTAGATCTTCAGACGCGTAACCTTGGTGCCTTGCAGCGATACGTCGGCCATCAGGCCGGCATTGGTCAGCACGAACACTTCGACCGGAGCCGTCGCCGTGGTGGTGTCGATCGCGCCGTTGGCACCCATTTTCACCAGCGCGACGGAGGCGTCGCCGCCCGCCGACCAGCCGTCGGCGTTGCGGAATTTGTCCAGTGCGTCCTGCGTCATGAACAGGAAAATGATCGCCTTCGACTGCGCACCTGCCTGCAGGCCGAACGAACCGGAAATCGTGCTGTAGTAACCGACCGTGCCGCCACCGACCTTCAGCGAGCCTTCGCCGTACTGACCGCCGACGATAAAGCCGACCTGAAGCACCGACGGGAACACGAGGACGCCGCGCGCCTTCGAAACCAGTTCGCGCGAGCCCTGCACCGTCGTGAAAAGTCGCGACATCGTGCCTTCGACGCTGGCGTCGATCGACTGGCGCTTGGATGAATCGGTGGCGGGTGTGTCCGGGTTGCCTTTATTCGTCGTACAACCAGCCAGTGCAAGGCCTCCGAAAGCGAGCGCAGCGGTAGTCTTCAACATGAAGTTTCGTCTTTGCATCGTTTTTCTCCGTCATTGTTCCGGGGCGCAACCTCATCTGATGTTGCCGGGTTGCTTTTGAGTTATATCACACGCAAGCACAAATGGCGCGCTTCCTTGACAGGCGAAAAGCCTTGTACGGCGGGGGTTTCGGGCTAATCGTAAGGGATCGCGCTGTAATTTTGACTGGTACTGGAGCGCGCCGCGTGAGCGCGCGCGCCGCGCGTTGGAACAGGTTCCCGGGAATTCGGGCCCGATTTGATGTGCCTCAATCGGAACGGGGCCGTAACAGCCTGGATGATTCGTTTTTACCGATTTTCGCGCCTCGCGTATTCGCGTTGTAATAAAACCGAAAGCGTTGCGTCGATGCCGCAGATCGGCTGTCGAAGCGGGTGCGCCGTCATCCGTGATTCGCCGGGCTTTTGACCGGCGGCGGACGCCGCAGTACGCGGCGCAGCATGCCGATCAGTACGCCGAGCAGAAACAGCGCGACGGCCGGCACGATCCAGTAACCGACAAATGCATGCCAGAGATAAGCCATCAGGGTAGCGCGGCGCACGCCGTATTCATTGCGGGCGTCCTGCTGTCGCGCCGCGTTGGCGGCCAGCACATCGGCCGGACAACCCGCGGCTTGCGCTTCGTCGGGATTGCCGTGACAGCGCGCGGGGGCGCCGGCCGCGCGTTGCGCGTCGGTGAAATTCCAGGTGGTCAGCGCGCGGTCGAGGTCGACGGCGTTGTACGCCATTTCCTCCCGGATCTCGCTCACCGCCACGATCGCCACGGGCACCGCCCAGAAGATGATGACGACCAGCCACCGCCTCAGCCAGCGGTTTTTATGCTTCGATACCATCCTTGCCTCCGATGGACGCTCTGCAGCTCCAACGACAAGATGGCGGCCCGTCTAATGTTCTATATGGGGGGGCCGTCTCCGCAGCCATCATAGAAGAAAAACGGCGCGTTCGGGCGGATGCACGGCGTGGGGCGGAGCGGGAGGCGGCAGTAAGTGGGCAGTAAGTGACAGGTAAGCGGCGCCGGGCGCGGCGTCGCCTGGTTCGAGCGCAGGGCGCTCGTGCGCCGCGCTCGTGGCGCGGCGCTGACTCACGGTGTTTAGTTGGACGGTGCGGACGACAGGCAGCTCTTCATGAACGCCTTGCGGTCATCACCCTTCTTGCCGGTGGCTTGCGTGTTGCACGCCTTCATCTTGTCCTGCTGGCTCATCGGCGCGGCGGCGGCCGGCTTCGCGGACAGGCACGTTTTCATGAATGCCTTGCGGTCATCGCCCTTCTTGTCGCCGGCCTGCTTGTTACAGTCGGCCATTTTCGTCTGCTGGCTGTTCTGTGCGAACACCGGAGAAACGAGGACAGCGCCCAGCACCAGCGTAGCGATAGCGGATTGGACTTTCATATGACACTCCATCGGTGGTGAAAACGTTTTTGGTCGTTCATGCGCGCGGGCGTCAACGGTATCCAGAACCCTCGGCATGTCCATTATGGCAAATGCTGTCTGCCAGAACGGCCAAAACAGCAATCCGGTTGACATGCACTCGCACAGATTTTCCCTTGCGCGGCGGGCGGCGATGGCGCATCGGAGAATGAAAGGGGCAATAGCGGCGTGCCGAATTATGTTATGCATTCCAGATTAATTGCATGAAGCGAATTCGAAACGAATTAGCGCGACGCGATTCGGGGAGTTCGATGAAAGATTAAAATATCCATTGCGGATTGCTGCAAATGCAACTGAATGGTAAATCGGCAGAAAATTCCGTCTTATGACATAGGGGTAATATTGACCAGCATGTGTGCCGGTAGTTGTACCGCGACGCCGCTGTCACAGCGGCGGCATACGTGCCCACCGGTATCGTGACATGCCGGCACGCACGGGAAAGGACGGCTGTGGTCGGCGAGGGCGCGGCGAACCGATGCGCTGAAACCAGGTCTATCGGTCGTATCGATGGATTTGGCTGCGGAGCGGCGCATCTTCTAGCGGTGCCTGCGCCACGCTGGCCGCGCCATCGTCCTGACACCGATGCATTGCACATAGGCTGTTCTGCCGCTGCTTCCGCTCACCGCCGCTAGACATAGCGACAGCGAAATGCATCGGAATCCACCTTCAAAAAAACGGCGAATTCATCAAAGTCAATTCGCCAGCGATATCCAATTGTTGTGCGCTGCAATAGCGCCATTTTTTAGCTGGAAGCAACAGCAGTTCTGTGACGGCAATGCGAGAAAAGACGCAGCAAAAAGGACAAGTTTGTTTCTATCCGTAACACTTGTCTCACGCGTATTCACGCAAACCCTGGGGATGGTATGCTTCGTGCACAATTCTCCCATGCACGAGTGAGACCACGTTTTGTGCTTCGCAATAGGGATAAACCGCACTAAGACAGGGCGGGTTTGACCAGCTGACAGAACGTACAAGACATATTTGTGCAACCGCGGGCTGCACACGGATCGTGAAAGTTGAATCCGTGGCGTCCCAAAGCCGCGGCCCGGCCAGGCTGCGTGGAGAAAATCCAATGTTTTTCGATGAGCTAAGCAATGACGAATGGGCGCTGCTGGCAGCGCTTGTCTCAGATGAGCCGGCCGTCCGTCTAAACCGACGCGGCCGGCCCCGCGCCGAACCACGCATCGTGGCGAATGCCGTGCTGTGGATCCTGACCACCGGCGAGCCCTGGTCGAAACTGCCCGGCCGTTATCCGTCGGGGCCCACTTGCCGGCGCCGTTTTGAAGAATGGCAATTGAACGGCACGCTGCTCGAGATGGTTCGGCTGTTGTCGCAAACCGGGCGCACCTTTGCGTACGTCCCCCAGCCGGCGCCGCCCGTCGCGGCCAAACCCGCGGCACCGGTAACGGAAAGCCCGCGCGCGCGACGAGACTCTGCGTGGTGTGTCCTGGAGAAGTCCAGAGTCGTGGCAAGCGCCCGGCGTGTCGAACAGCCTGAGCAACTGGCGGTCGGCCGATCCGATTGCCGACATCACGCGTCAGTTGTCGGGAGAGGCGAACGGGGCGGCAAGCGTGCCGCCGGTGTCCCGCGCGCCTGCGGCGCCCGTACGGTATGTCGCGCGGCCGGACCTCGCTCGCGCGGACGAAGCGGGCGCGGTGAATGCCGCCATGCATGGTTTGAATTCCGCCGTCGCATCAGCGCGCAGCACGCCGGCGCCCGACGACCGGCGCAGCCCGCTGTCGCTGAGCCTCGCGCCACGCGGCAGGGAAATCGCCGACCGCGGCTATGTGATTTATGTCGCGGCGGAGCGGGTGCCGAACGCCATGTTTCGCGCGTGGGCGGAGATCATGAAGGACGGCAAACGCGTCGAGCGTTCAGGCCTTGTCGGCCCGCGCTTTGCGGATACGGATGTGGCGGAGCAATACGCGCTCGACTGGGCGCGGCAGTGGATCGATCGTGAATGCCTCACGCTGGCGGCAGCAGCCGAATCCGCGGCGGCAGTTCATGTTTCGACTCAAGCGTCGGCGCACGTCGCTGCAAACCCGGCGCCTACGGCGGCTCGTCCGTTGCCTGCCTTGCGCCATGTGCCCGAACCGGTCGCGGTCAATCACGGTGCGTCTTTGCATGGACCGCTGAACGCATTTCGTGGTCCGCTGCGCCGTTATCCCGGCGAACCGGCTGCTGTCAACGCAGCGACCGAGAGCAGTACATCAGATCGTTTTACGTCGTACCCAGAACTCATCTCCCACGCAGGGTGAGCACAGCAGTTCCCCGCGGCCGGTAGGAGCAACCGCCGCAGGCTCCCGCTTCATTCGTTGTGATTCACTGGTGATGTCAGAAGGACGCCGTTCGCCGACGCCCCTGATCGACGCTTGTTAGTGGCTTGTCACTGGCGTCCGTAGGTGTCGTCGAAACGCACGATATCGTCCTCACCGAGATACGAACCGGACTGGACCTCGATCATTTCGAGCGGCATCTTGCCCGGATTCTCGAGACGGTGGGTGACACCCAGCGGAATATAAGCCGATTCGTTTTCGGAGACGATAAAGCGCTCTTCACCACGCGTGACGAGCGCCGTGCCGCGCACGACAATCCAATGTTCGGCGCGGTGATGATGCATTTGCAGCGAGAGCCGCGCACCTGGCTTCACCACGATCCGCTTGACCTGGAAGCGCTCGCCGGTGTCGACGGAGTCGTAATTGCCCCACGGGCGATGCACCTTGCGATGGTTGGCCGCTTCCATCCCGCCGTCGCTGCGAATCCGGCCCACGATCTTCTTGACGTCCTGCACGCGCGACTTGTCGGCGACCAGAATGGCGTCGGCCGTTTCCACTACCACCAGATCCTGTGTGCCCACGCAGGCAATCAGGCGTCCTTCCGAATGCGCGAAGGTCGAGACGGCGCCTTCGAACATCACCCGGCCGCGCCCCACGTTCTGATCGGCGTCCTTGTCCGAGATGTCCCAGATGGCGTCCCACGAACCGACGTCGGACCAGCCCGCCTGCAACGGCACGACGATGCCCGAGGCCGCGCTCTGGTCGTTGCCGAGCTGTTCCATCACCGCGTAGTCGATCGAATTCGACGGCGAGGCGCTGAACGCGTCGCGTTGCAGGCGGAAGAAGTCGCCGTCCGCCTTGCCGCCCGCGAAGGCCGCGTCGCACGCTTCGTAAATGGCCGGCTGGAAATAACGGATCGCCTTCAGCCAGGTCGACGCGCGCATGATGAAAATGCCGCTATTCCACCAGTACTCCTGCGAATCGATATACCGCTGCGCCAGCTCCAGATGCGGCTTCTCGACGAAGCGATCGAGCTTGTGCGCGCCGATCCTGCCGGCGGCTTCCGTGCCGGCGTCCTGCGTATCATTAGTCGTGCCAAGCGCTGCGCCGATGCGAATGTAGCCGTAGCCCGTTTCGGCGCGCGTCGGCACGATACCCATCGTGACGATATGCCCGGCTGCCGCATGCTGCACGCCGGTCGCCACTGCCGCATGAAATCCGGCGATGTCCGTGACCGCATGATCGGCGGGCATCACCACCATGATGCCGTCTTCGTCTTGCGCGGCGACCGAGAGGGCGGCCACGGTGAGCGCCGGCGCCGTGTCGCGTCCTGCGGGTTCGAGAATCAGCCGGGTCGGCTTGCCGCTCGTGCGCAATTGCTCGGCGGTGGTGAAGCGCTGCTCTTCATTGGCCACCACGATGAGTTGCTCGGTGAGCGGATAGCCGGCTTCGAGTCCGTCGAGACGGCGCGTAGTGGATTGCAGCAGCGAATCGTCGCCGAGCAGGCCGATGAGCTGCTTCGGGTGCTGTTCGCGCGACATCGGCCATAACCGCGTGCCGGAGCCGCCCGCCAGAATCACAGGATGAACCTTGAGCTTGACGTTCAGGGACTTGACTTGCGTGGACCGGGTGTCGGCAGACGTGGCCGTAACCGGAGCTGTCATGATGGACTCCTCGAGGCTGGGTGAATGCGTCGATTTTTATCACGAACCCGGGAATCAATAAAAGCGCGTTAAATGGAAACTATATAAAGCGCCAAATAAAATTATCCATTTCGTGAAGAAAAAATGTCCCTATAATTTTTTAAAAAGAAAAATTACCCGAAAAAAATCACGGGACATTTTTTTATCGTCGTCCATGCCGCAAAATGACAACGGAAGGCGTCGCGTAAGCTTTGTAGGAAAACCATCAGAAAGTACTGGATTGGCTCACACAAAGGCTTACCAGGCAGTGAAAAGACATCCGTGCCGGTAAAAATTGCCGAACAAAATTCAGAAAAAATACCGAAACATTGACCGATACAATTTGAGATATTTTGCGGTCTTGCAGTGGGAATTTTAATACCGCTTTATCTATACCTGTACAAGGGTATTCACTCATTCCGACACACATTTCCTGATCCGGTCGTTCAGGCGATCTTTTCGATTGGGAAACAGAAGGGCAATTAGCACCGCTTCGAACAGTTTCGCGTCGCGCATGGAATTGCATGACGCGGATACCGGCGTTGTGCGTCCCATCGCCGGAGTGGATTTCAACCAACCAACGGATGGCACTTGACTGACGAACTGAGGGGCAGCGCATGCTGAGCGTTCTATCGAGAATCATCGACATCGCCATGGTCGCGCTCGGCGCCGCCATTGCGGCGGCCGTGCACAGCGGGAAAGCCGTGTGGCTGGACGATATGCAAAGCGTCTCGCTCGCGTTCGACTGCCTGCTGGTGGTGGTGTTTTTTCCGGCGCTCGGGATCTATCAGTCGTGGCGTGGCAAGCCGTTGTACGACCTGCTGTGCCGCGTGGCGGGCGGCTGGCTGCTGGTGGAAGTCACCGGCGTGCTGATCAGCTTCAGCCTGCACCGCTCGGACAGCCTGTCGCGGTTGTGGCTCGTCTATTGGGCGGCGGCCACGATCGTGCTCCTGATCGTCACCAAGGTGATCGTCTATTCGATCTTGCGCGGACTGCGCCGCGAAGGCTTCAATCAGCGCGCGGTGGCGATTGTGGGCGGCGCGCCGTATGGGCGCTTTCTGATCCAGCAGATGCGCAGCCGTCCGGATGCGGGCTTCAGCCCCGTCGTGGTGTTCGACGAGGACGGCACCATCAATCCGTATGAAGACCCCGATGCGGGCGAGGCGATCGAAGGCGTGCCGGTCGAGCGCGACTATCAGCGCATGCTGCATCTCGTGCGCCAGCGCGCGATCCGCGAACTGTGGCTCGCGCTGCCGATCTCCAAGGAGAAAGCGATTCACCGCTTCGTGATGGACCTGCGCAACGACTTCGTGAACATCCGCTTCATTCCCGACGTGCGCAGTCTCACGCTTTTCAATCAGCCGATGGTCGATCTGCTCGGCGTGCCGGCGATCAACCTGGCCGCCTCGCCGATCACCGATCTGCGCGTGCTGCCCAAGCGCGTGTTCGACCGCCTGTTCGCGCTGGCCGCATTGACCGCGCTCGCACCGCTGATGCTGGTCATCGCCGCCGCGGTGAAGCTGAACTCGCCGGGCCCCGTGTTCTTCCGGCAGAAGCGCAAGGGCATCGACGGCAATCAGTTCGAGATCTACAAGTTCCGTTCGATGAAGATGCACAAGGAAGAGCACGGCAAGATCACCCAGGCCACGCGGCGCGATCCGCGCATCACCGCGGTCGGCGCGTTCCTGCGGCGCACCAGCCTCGACGAGCTGCCGCAGTTCATCAACGTGCTGCGCGGCGAGATGTCGGTGGTCGGCCCGCGTCCGCATGCGCTCGAACACGACGACATCTACAAGGATCTGGTGAAGGGCTACATGCACCGCTACCGGATCAAGCCGGGCATTACCGGGTGGGCGCAGATCAACGGCTATCGCGGCGAAACCGACCGCATCGAAAAGATGATGGGCCGCGTCAAGCTCGATCTGTACTACATGCAGCACTGGACCTTCTGGCTCGACATCAAGATCGTCGTGCTGACGCTGTGGAAGGGCTTTGTTGGCAGCAATGCTTATTGACGGCCCGCACCTGTCGCTTCGCGCCAGCCCCCCGAGGGGGTGCAGGAAAACTTGGGGCGGCCCGGCGTTTTCTTGCGGGCTTCGGTCACGCGTCATGTGACTTTTTATTGGATTCCATTTTCCGAGGTGTAATACATGAACCTGACGATCATCGGTAGTGGCTACGTAGGCCTCGTGACGGGCGCGTGTCTGGCCGACATCGGCCACGACGTGTTCTGTCTCGATGTCGATCAGCGCAAGATCGACGTGCTCAACAACGGCGGCGTGCCGATCCATGAGCCGGGTCTGCAGGAGATCATCGCGCGCAATCGCAAGGCCGGGCGCCTGACGTTCTCGACCGCCGTCGAAGCGGCGGTCGCGCACGGCGATATCCAGTTCATCGCGGTCGGCACGCCGTCCGACGAAGACGGTTCCGCCGACCTGCAATACGTGCTCGCCGCCGCGCGCAACATCGGCCGCCATATGACGGGCTTCAAGGTGATCGTCGACAAATCCACGGTGCCGGTCGGCACGGCCTCGCGCGTGCGTGACGTGATCGCCGCCGAACTGGCCGGCCGCAACGCTGCGCACATGTTCTCGGTGGTGTCGAATCCCGAGTTCCTGAAAGAGGGCGCGGCGGTGGAAGACTTCACGCGGCCCGATCGCATCGTGCTCGGTTGCGACGAAGACGTGCCGGGCGAAAAAGCGCGCGAGCTGATGAAGCGCCTCTACGCGCCGTTCAACCGCAATCGCGAACGCACGCTGTATATGGACGTGCGCTCGGCCGAATTCACCAAGTACGCGGCCAACGCCATGCTCGCCACGCGCATTTCGTACATGAACGAGCTCGCGAATCTGGCCGACCGCGTCGGCGCGGATATCGAGGCGGTGCGGCGCGGCATCGGGTCCGATCCGCGCATCGGCTACGACTTCCTGTATGCCGGCTGCGGCTATGGTGGTTCGTGCTTTCCGAAGGACGTGCAGGCGCTGATCCGCACGGCCGCCGACCACAAGGCGAATCTGCGCATTCTCGAAGCGGTGGAAGCGGTCAACGACACGCAGAAGAAAGTGCTCGCGCAGAAGATCGTCTCGCGTCTGGGTGAGGATCTGTCCGACCGCACCTTCGGCGTGTGGGGCCTCGCCTTCAAGCCGAATACCGACGACATGCGCGAAGCGCCGAGCCGTCCGCTGATCGCCGAACTGCTGCGCCGCGGCGCCCGCGTGAAGGCATACGACCCGGTCGCGATCGACGAATCGAAGCGGGTGTTCGCGCTGGATCTGAAGGACGTGCCGCAGCAGCACGCGCGCCTGTCGTTCGTGAAGGAAGAGATGGAAGCCGCCGAAGGCGCGGACGCGCTGGTGATCCTCACCGAGTGGAAGGTGTTCAAGAGCCCGGACTTCGATTCGCTCAAGCGGATCCTCAAGACGCCGCTGATTTTCGACGGCCGCAACCTGTATGAACCGGACGCGCTGCTCGAACTCGGTATCGAGTATCAGGCGATCGGCCGACAGCACGCACTGCGCAGCGCGCCGGCGAAGGTCGGCGCGAACGGCTTGCCGCTCGCGCAGGTGGTGGCGCTGGACGCGGCCGGAGCCAGCCGCTGAGCTGCCGCCGGAGCGCCGCCAACGCCAACGCACCGACAAGCACCCGCTCAGCCGTCACCACGCGCCTCATCACGGAGCCCGCCATGTTTGCCAACGTTCTGATCGTCTGCCACGCCAACGTGTGCCGTTCGCCCGCCGCCGAAATGCTGTTCAAGGCCCGGCAACGGGCGGCGTCGCGTTCGCATGCGGAGCCGATCGCGTTTCATTCGGCGGGTCTGCGCGCCGTGAACGGTCACGGCATGGACCCCGTGATGCGGCGCCTGCTCGCCGAGCAGGGCGTCGCCTCGGGCATCCACTACGCGCGGCGTCTGGACCGGCAACTCGTGCGCAGCGCCGATCTGGTGCTGGTCACCGAGCGCGCGCAGGTGAGCGACGTGGAAGCACTCGATCCGGCCTCGCGCGGCAAGGTCTATCCGCTCGGCAAGTGGGAAGCGGATTCCGACGTCGCCGATCCGCACGGCGGGGCGGAAACCGCTTATAGGGAGAGTCTCGTGCTCATCGAACATCTGGTCATGGGATGGCTGAAAAAAATATGCTGATGAAAAAACTCACTGCACACTCACTCGTGGACGGCAAGTCGACGAATTTCAAGTCCAAACTCGCCGCCACGCTTTTGCTGACGTCCTTTCTGTCGGCCTGCGTCACCGCACCTGGCAACTACCTCGACACCTCCCGTCTGAAAGACGACGGCCAGCACGACAGTCAACCCGCCGAGACCTATCCGGTCCATGTGATCGACGCGAATGTCGTGACCGCGCAGGCGCAAGCCGCCGCCGCGAAGACTCAGGTGCTGCCGACCTCCACCTTGAGCGACCCGTCGCAGTATGTGTACCGGCTCGCGCCGCAGGACATTCTCGGCATCACCGTGTGGGACCATCCTGAACTGACCACGCCGCAGGGCAGTACGCTGTCGGCGGGCGGCAACACCACGCAGTCGATCGGCGGCGCGTTGCAGCAGCCTTATACGGCTGCACTGCCGGGGCAGGCCGACCCGTACGGCCAGACCATCGCCGCCGACGGCACGATCTTTTTCCCGTTCGTCGGCCGTATCCGGGCCGCCGGCAAAACCGTCAGCGAGTTGCGTGCTCAGTTGAGCACCGGCCTCGTGCGCTATATCCGCAATCCGCAGGTCGACGTGCGCGTGCTGTCGTATCGCGGCCAGAAGGTGCAGGTGACCGGCGAAGTGAAGACGCCGGGCCCGCTCGCGGTGAGCGACGTGCCGCTCACGCTGGTCGACGCGATCACGCGTTCGGGCGGCACCAATGCGGACGCCGATATTCAGCGCGTGCGTCTCACGCGCAACAACAAACTCTACGTGCTCGACGCCGACCGCATGCTCGATCGCGGCGACACCACGCAGAACGTGATGCTGCAAAACGGCGACGTGATCAACGTGCCGGACCGCACCGACAGCCGCATATTCGTGATGGGCGAAGTGAAGACGCCGATCCAGCTGCCGATCATCAAGGGGCGCATGACGATCGCCGACGCGCTGACGCAGGCCGGCGGCATTCTCGACACGGACGCCAATCCGCGCCAGATCTTCGTGATGCGCGGCATGCGAGATCACCCGACCACACCGGACGTGTATCGCCTCGACATGACGCAGCCGGACGCCATCATGCTGTCCTCGCAGTTCCAGTTGCAGCCGCTGGATGTCGTGTACGTGGGCACCGCTGCGTCGACCACCTTCAACCGTGTGTTGCAGCAGGTTCTGCCGAGTGTGCAGACGTTGTTCTACCTGAAACAGCTGACGCGCTGATCGTCTGAACCGCCGTCGTCAGGCCCGTGCCGCACTGTCCATCGAGGACGCGGCGCGGGACCGAAGCAAATGCCGATGTAACCGATACGGGAAGCGAATTGTGAGCAACCAAATCTCTCCACACATGGCTGGTCCGATCAAGACCGAAGAAGAGGACGTCGTCCTCGGGCAACTGGTGCAGGTGATCCTCGACGACATCTGGTGGCTCATCGCCATCGCCGCCGTGATCGTCGCGATCGCGGGGGCGTACTGCTTCCTCGCCAAGCCGATCTATTCCGCCGATGCGCACGTGCGGGTCGAGCAGTCCGACAACACGTCGCAGGCGCTCACGCAGACGCAAACCGGCGCGGCGATCACCACCGGCTCGACGGCGCTGCCGACCGACGCCGAGATCGAAATCATCAAGAGCCGCGGCGTGGTCGGCCCGGTCGTGCAGCAACTGAAGCTGAACTTCAGCGTCACGCCGAAGACGTTCCCGCTGCTCGGCAGCATTGCCGCGCGCATGGCGACGCCGGGTCAGCCGGCGCGTCCGTGGCTCGGTCTGTCGTCGTACGCATGGGGCGGTGAAGAGGCCGACGTCGATTCGATCGACGTGATCCCCGCGCTGGAAGGTCAGAAGCTGACCATGAAGGTGATCGACGACCAGCACTACGAACTGTATGCGGCCAACGGCGCGCTGCTGCTGCGCGGCGTCGTCGGCCAGCAGGAGCAGGGCGGCGGCGTGACCATGACGGTCAACAAGCTGGTGGCGCGGCCGGGCGAGGAATTCACGGTGATGCGTGCCAACGACCTCGACGCCATCACCGCGTTCCAGTCGGCCATCACGGTGCAGGAGCAGGGCAAGCAGACCGGCGTGATCCAGATTTCGCTGGAAGACAAGAGCCCCGAACATGCCGCGCTGGTGGCCAACGCGCTCGCCCAGTCGTACGTGCGCCAGCACGTGCTGAACAAACAGGCCGACGCGAGCAAGATGCTCGACTTCCTGAAGAGCGAAGAGCCGCGCCTGAAGTCCGACCTCGAACGCTCCGAAGCCGCCCTGACCGCCTATCAGCGCCAGTCCGGCTCGATCAACGCGAGCGACGAAGCCAAGGTGTACCTCGAAGGCAGCATGCAGTACGAGCAGCAGATCGCCGGCTTGCGCCTGCAGATGGCGCAACTCACCGAGCGTTACGGTGACGACCACCCGATGCTCGTGGCCGCGCGCGCGCAGATGGCCGAATTGCAGGCGCAACGCGCCAAATACGCCGACCGCTTCCGCGATCTGCCGGCCACCGAAGTGAAGGCCGTGCAGTTGCAGCGCGACGCGAAAGTGGCGGAAGACATCTACGTGCTGCTGCTCAACCGCGTGCAGGAGTTGTCGGTGCAGAAGGCCGGCACCGGCGGCAACGTGCATATCGTCGACGCCGCGCTGCGCCCGGGCGTGCCGGTCAAGCCGAAGAAGGCGCTGATCCTCTCGGCGGCGGTGATTCTCGGGCTGATCGCGGGCACCGGCTTCGTGTTCCTGCGCCGCAATATGTTCAAGGGCATCGACGACCCCGATCATATCGAGCGTGCCTTCCATCTGCCGGTATTCGGACTCGTACCGCAGAGCGCCGAACAGGCGGTGCTCGAAAGCAGTTTCCTGCGCGGCGGCGAACGCCTGCGCTCGGTGCTGGCGAATGCGCGGCCGAAGGACGTCACGGTGGAAAGCCTGCGCAGCCTGCGCACCTCCATGCAGTTCACCATGATGGACGCGAAGAACCGCATCGTCATGCTAACGGGCCCGATGGCCGGGGTCGGCAAGAGCTTCCTGACGGTCAACCTCGCGGTGCTGCTCGCGAATTCGGGCAAGCGTGTGCTGATGATCGACGGCGATATGCGCCGCGGTGTGCTCGAACGCTATCTGGGCGGCGTGCCGGATAACGGTCTCTCTGAATTGCTGAGCGGCCAGATCTCGCTGGAAGAAGCGATCCGCAGCTCGAACGTGGAGGGCCTGAGCTTCATCTCGTGCGGCCGCCGTCCGCCGAATCCGTCGGAACTGCTCATGTCGCCGCGGCTGCCGCAGTACCTCGAAGGTCTCGCCAAGCGCTACGACGTAATCATGATCGACACGCCGCCGGTGCTGGCCGTGACCGATGCGTCGATCATCGGCGCGTATGCCGGTTCGACCTTCTTCGTGATGCGCTCGGGCGTGCACAGCGAGGGCGAAATCGCCGATGCGCTCAAGCGTCTGCGCGCGGCCGGCGTGCACGTGCAGGGCGGCATTTTCAACGGCATGCCGGCGCGCTCGCGCGGCGGCTACGACCGGGGCTATGCGGCGGTTCAGGAATACCTGAGCACCTGAGCCGGATGCGTTTCGGGATGCAATCCGGTCTTCGCGCAACGACGATTAAAAAGGACATCACGATGAAAGTGACGGTACTGGTTCCGACTTTCCGACGCCCGGCCGATCTGGCGCGCTGCCTCGCCGCGCTGCAACGGCAGTCGCGGCTGCCCGACGAAGTGGTGGTAGTGGCGCGCGCCGACGACGAAGCGACCCACGCCTGCCTGCGCGATCCGGCCGTGCCGGGCGCGCTGCCGCTCTCGGTGGCGCTGGTCGAGGTGCCCGGCCAGGTCGCGGCCCTGAATCGCGGACTGGACGCGGCCAACGGCGACGTGATCGCAATCACCGACGACGACGCCGCGCCGCACGCCGACTGGGTTGAACGCATCGCGGCCGCATTCGAGGGCGACGCGCGCCTCGGCGCGCTCGGCGGACGCGACTGGGTGCACGAGAAAGGCCGCGTGCTCGACGGCGAGCGGCCGCTGGTGGGCAAGGTCACGGCTCACGGCAAGATCATCGGCAATCATCATCTCGGCGTGGGCGGTGCGCGCGAAGTCGATATTCTGAAAGGCGCAAACATGAGCTATCGCCGCGAGGCGGTGCGCACCATCCGTTTCGACGCGCGCCTGCGCGGCGCGGGCGCACAGGTCCACAACGACATGGCCTTCAGCCTCGCAGTGAAGAACGCCGGCTGGAAGCTGATGTACGACCCGCGCGTGGCGGTCGATCACTTTCCCGCCGAGCGGTTCGACGACGACCGGCGCGACGCGCAAACCATGACCGCGTTGCGCAACGCCGCCTTCAACTTCCATCTGATCCTGCGCGACCAGTTGCCGCCGCTGCGCCGCGAAACCGCGTGGTGGTGGTGGACGCTGGTCGGCACGCGGGTCTATCCGGGGCTTACGCACGCGGCGCTCGCGCTGCTCTCGAAGCAGGCCGGCCTGAAGCTCACGCGCTGGCGCGCCGTGCGCACCGGCGCCCACGAAGCGCGCCGCGCGTTGTCCCGCGCCGCGTGATTTCCGCGCTCTGTACGTTCACGCATCGCGTTCGCGCGTCGGCAGCCCGCATTCGGGCCGCCGATGCCCCTTTCCACCGGCAGAGCGGAGTGTCTGCATGAGTACGAAAGTCCACGTTCATCTGTTTTACGGCGCGGATCCGCGCTTTTACCGGCCGGGCGACGATATCGGCTGTCTGTACGGCTATCACCACGCGGAATCCGACGCGTTCAAGCTCACCTATTCGCAGGACGCCCGCGAAGGCAAGCCGGTGCGGTTGCTGCGCCGCGCGCTGAAGGCGGCGCTCGGCTTCGACTTCATCCATACGTGGCGCAATCGCGCCGAGATGCTGCGCTCGGACGTGATCTGGACGCATACCGAACAGGAATGGCTCTCGGCCGCGCTCATGCTGTTGCTGAGCGGCCGCAAGGCGGGCGCCGACAGCGGCCCCTTGCTGCTCGCGCAAAGCGTGTGGCTGCTCGATAAGTGGCCTTCTTACGGCATGCTGCGCAGTTGGCTGTATCGCAAGCTGATGAAGCGCGCCGATCAGCTCACCACGCTCGCCAGCGAAAATGCCGAACTGTGCCGGCGCTATTTCGATCGCGACGCCAGGCCGTTGCTGTACGGCCTGAATACGCGCGATTTTCCGGTCAGGAGCCCTGTTGAGTGGATGCCGCACGCGCCAATCCGCATCGCCGCCATCGGTAACGACCGCGACCGCGATTGGGAGACGCTCATCAAGGCATTCGGCAACGACGCGCGTTATACCGTGAAGCTCGCTACTCGGCGCCGGATTCCCGCGTCGCTGCGCGCGCCCAACGTCGAGATCGCACTGTTCTCCGGCATCAGGAAGCAGCACGAACTGTACGACTGGGCCGACGTGATCGTCGTGCCCTTGCGGCCGAATTCGCACGCATCGGGCATTACCGTGATGCTCGAAGCAGCGGCGGTCGGCAAGCCGATGGTGGTGACGAATGTCGGCGCGTTGCAGGATTATTTTCCGGCAGGCGAGGCGTTCTATATCCCGCCGTTCGATCCGCAGGCGTTGCGCGAAGCGGTCGACCAGCTTGCCGCCGCACCGGCGCACGCGTTGCGCCAGGCGCAGGCGGCCGCGGCCGGCCTGTTGTCACGCGATCTGACCACGCAGCACTACGCGATGCAGCATGTGCGGATCACCCAGGAGATGCTGCGGGCGAGGGCCGCGATGCGCGCGCGCCCGGCGGCCGGGATGACCTCGGCTGCGGCGGCGGCAGTGGCCGAGCCCGAGCGGTCGGCGCGCCAGTCGCGCGGGGGTCTCTGAACGATGTCGACGATTGCGCGAAGCGCCGATAGCTCGAACGGCACCGGACGGGCGCCGTCCCGTGCCCGCAAGGAATGGCTGCCGGAGGCTTTGCTGTGGTTCGTCACGGCGCTGCTGATCGGCGCGCATCAGGGCACGGTGCTCACGCTCGCGTTTCCGATGCTCGCGATCCTGACGGGCCTGTGGCTCTACTTCAGGAGCCCGGCGCGCTATGTCGGCTTCATGTGGTGGCTGTGGTTCCTGAGCCCGGAAGTGCGGCGTCTGGCCGACTGGTCCAAGGGTTCGTTCACGCCGACCAGCCTGATTCAGGTTGCGCCGCTCGCGGTGACGATGATCAGCGCGTTGTCGCTGCTGCGCTACTACAAGCTGCTCGCGCAACGGCGCGGTCTGCCGGTGCTGCTGGTTCTGCTCGGCCTCGTCTATGCGTTCCTCGTCGGCGTGATGTCGAGCGGGCCGCTCGCGGCCACCTACGATCTCGCGAACTGGCTCTATCCGATCCTGATCGGCTTTCACATCATGGCGAACACGCGCCAGTATCCGCAGTATCGCGACACCATCGTCAACACGTTCATCTGGGGCATGCTGGTGATGGGCGGCTACGGTCTCGTGCAGTTTTTCATCATGCCGCAATGGGACGCGCTGTGGATGCTCGGCTCGCAGATGAACTCGCAAGGCGATCCGGTGCCGATGGGCGTGCGCGTGTTCAGCACGATGAATTCGTCGGGACCGTTCGCGTTCGCGATGATGGGCGCGATGGTGTTCGTGATGGCGGCCACGCACCGGGTGCGCTGGGTTGCCGCGGCGCTGGGCTTTTTCGCGTTCGCCCTGAGCCTCGTGCGCTCGACGTGGGGCGGCTGGGTCATCGCGCTCCTGATCCAGCTCGTCAAATCGAACAACAAGGTGCGGGTGCGCATCGTCGCCAGCGCGGTGCTGCTGGCGGGGCTCTGCGTGCCGCTGCTGGCGGTCGGCCCGGTCGCCGAGCGGATGCAGGCGCGCCTGACCACCATCGTCAACCTGAACGACGACCAGAGCTACGCGGCGCGTAACGAGTTCTACGCGACCTTCGCCAAAACCGCCTTTACCGATGTGTCCGGCGAAGGCATGGGCGCGACCGGCACGTCCACCAAGCTCTCGAACGACGGCGGCCAGCTCGGCCAGTACGGCAACTTCGACAGCGGCGTGATGAACATTCCGTTCGTGCTCGGCTGGCCCGGCACGCTGCTCTACATGTCCGGCATTGTCTGGCTCGTGACGCGCGCCGTGCTCGCGTCGTTCAAGCTGCGCAACGACAAATTCGTCTCCGCCTGCCTGAGCCTGAGTCTCGCGACCTTCGCGATGCTGGTGTTCACCAATTCGCTGGTCGGCACGGGCGGCTTGCTGCTTTTCATGAGTGTTTTTTCAATCCTTTCCGCGGTGCATTACGAAAAACTGAACCGCGCAGGTATGTCATATCGCACGCTATCACTCCACGGAGGCACTGATTGAGAGTTGCCATTGTCACGCACGTTGTGCGCCATAACGACGGCCAGGGGCGCGTCAACCACGAGATCGCGCGCGCGGCGCTCGACGAGAATATCGGCGTCACGCTGGTCGCCTCGCATGTCGCGCCGGATCTGCTCGCGCATCCGAACGTTCGCTGGGTGCCGGTGAAAATCGGCCGCTGGTGGCCGACCAATCTGCTGCGCCAGCAGGTGTTCGCGTTCAGAAGCGCGATGTGGCTGCGCGCGCATCGCCGCGAATACGACGTGCTGCATGTGAACGGCTTCATCACGTGGATGCACGCCGACGTCAACACCTCGCACTTCGTGCATAGCGGCTGGTTCGGCAGCAAGTATTACCCGTTCGGGCTCACCAAAGGCGTGTGGTCCGCGTATCAATCCGTCTATACACGTTGCAATGCGCTGCTCGAACGCTGGGCTTACCGGCGCTCGAAGGTAATCACGGCGGTGTCGCAGAAGGTCGCGGACGAAATCCGCGCGATCGGTCTCACGCCGGATAACCGCGTGGATGTGATCTACAACGGCGTCGATACGCAGGGCTTCGCCGCGGCCACCGGCGACCGCGAGAAATTCGGCCTGCCGAAGGACGCGTTCCTGCTGCTGTTCGTCGGCGACCTGCGCACGCCGCGCAAGAACCTCGGCACCGTGCTCGCCGCGCTCAGGTTTCTGCCGGAGCACGTGCAGATCGCGGTGGCCGGTTTTCTGCCGGGCAGCCCGTACCCGGAAGAGGCGAAGGCGCTCGGCATCGCGCATCGGGTGCATTTTCTCGGGCTCGTGAAAGAGATGCCGGTGCTGATGCATTCGGTCGACGCCTTCGTATTCCCGTCGCGCTATGAAGCGATGAGCCTGTCGCTGCTCGAGGCGATGGCGGCCGGTTTGCCGGTGGTCACGGCGCGTACCGCGGGCGGCGCTGAAATCATCACGCCGGAATGCGGCATCGTGCTCGACGATCCGGACGATCCCAGGGCGCTGGCCCAGGCGGTCGCGCGTCTCGCCGGGAACCACGACGAGCGCCGCGCGATGGGCGTCGCCGCCAACGAACTCGCGACCGGCTTCGGCTGGGCGCGCATGGCCGCGCAATACATCGCGCTGTATCGCCAGTTGGCCGGGCAGCAGAAGGATCGACGGCGCAGCGAAGCGGAAGCGGCGACGGTCGCGAGGAACGACGCGCTGACGCTGAACACGCTGGCCGGCCAGAAGAGCGCGGAATGACGCGGCGGGTTTCATCCAACCGGCTGACGTATTCGGCGCTTCATCACCACAACTCTCAGAACGCACAGGGGTCACAATCATGACGACGAGCTCCATCAAATCGCTGCAGATCGGGATGCACTGGTTCCCCGAGCGCGCGGGCGGCCTCGACCGCATGTACTACTCGCTGGTCGGCGCGCTGCCGGGCGCGGGCGTCGCGGTGCGCGGCGTGGTAGCCGGCTCGCCGAAAGTGGCCGCCGACACCGGCGGCGCGATCAACGGCTTCGGCTCGGCCGCGCAATCGCTGCCGTTGCGCCTGATGGCCGCGCGCCGCGCGCTGCGCCAGGAACTCGGCAAGTCGCGCCCGGACGTGATTTCGTCGCACTTCGCGCTCTACACATTTCCGGGTCTCGACGTGACCCGCGGCATTCCGCAGGTTTCGCATTTTCAGGGGCCGTGGGCCGACGAGAGTCACGTGGAAGGCGCCGACTCACTTGGTCAACGCGCCAAGCGCTATCTGGAGCAATCGGTCTATGCGCGCTCGTCGCGGCTGATCGTGTTGTCCGAGGCTTTCGGCAAGATTCTGACCTCGCGCTATCGCATTGCGCCGGACCGGGTGCGCGTCGTGCCCGGCTGCGTGGATGTCGAGCAGTTCAATCTGCCGATCTCGCCCGCCGAGGCGCGCCTGCGGCTGCAATTGCCGCAAGACCGGCCGATCGTGCTGGCGGTGCGGCGCCTGGTGCGCCGCATGGGCCTCGAAGATCTGATCGACGCGGTGAAGCTGCTCAAGCGGAGCGCGCCGGACGTGCTGCTGCTGATCGCGGGCAAGGGGCGGCTCGAAGGCGAACTGCAGGCGCGCATTACCGAGGCGGGTTTGGAGGACAACGTCAAGCTGCTGGGTTTCGTGCCCGATCAGCATCTGGCGGCGCTGTACCGTGCGGCGAATATCAGCGTGGTGCCGACGGTCGCGCTGGAGGGCTTCGGGCTGATCACGGTGGAATCGCTCGCCTCGGGCACGCCGGTACTGGTGACGCCGGTGGGCGGCTTGCCGGAAGCCGTGGCGGGTTTGTCCCCGAATCTGGTGCTGCCGGAGACGGGCGCGAAGGCGATCGCGGACGGACTCGCGGGCGCGCTGAACGGCACGCTGAAATTGCCCGATGCCGAAGCATGCCGCCGTTATGCGCGTGAGAACTTCGATAACTCGGTGATCGCGAAACGGGTGGCGTCGGTGTATGGGGAAGCGATTGCGGCGGGTGGAGTGCATTGAGTCAAGGCCGTGCCGCGGTGAATGACAAACGCGGAGCCTCGATCATTGCGATCGGGCTCCGCCTCTCCTCGCGTTACGGCATGGCATGAAAGAAGATCCCAGCCGGTGAAGATGCACGACCGCCAGCGCGGCCGCGCGTTTCCATCGCGAATCAGAACGTCTCGTGATGCTCGTTGCGCCCCAGATCCGCATGAACCATCATGTGGCACAGCTGTTCCAGCGTGGTTGCCGGTTTCCAGCCGAGCTTCTCGTGAGCCTTGTCCGCGCAGCCGATCAGCAGATCCACCTCGGCCGGGCGATAGAACTTCGGATTCACACGCACCAGTGTCTTGCCGGTAGCGACATCGATACCGGTTTCGCGCTCTTCCTTGCCCGACCATTCGAGCTGATACCCCGCGGCGGCGAACGCCATGCGCACGAAATCGCGGACCGTTTCGGTGCGGCCGGTGGCGAGCACGAAGGTGTCCGGCTCGTCGGCTTGCAGCATGCGCCACATGCCTTCCACGTATTCGAGCGCGAAGCCCCAGTCGCGCCTCGCGCTCATGTTGCCCAGCTCGAGCACGTCCTGCTTGCCGAGCTTGATCTTGGCGACCGTGTC
The DNA here is from genome assembly GCF_031570135.1 of Paraburkholderia sp. USG1. Classification (NCBI taxonomy): domain Bacteria; kingdom Pseudomonadati; phylum Pseudomonadota; class Betaproteobacteria; order Burkholderiales; family Burkholderiaceae; genus Paraburkholderia; species Paraburkholderia sp. USG1. The sequence continues at coordinate 107,068 of NZ_JAMWXW010000020.1, forward strand.
GGTGATCTTGCGGGTGACGAATTCACGGCCACGCAGCGGCGATTCGTGATTGAACAGAATCCCGCTGCTCGCGAAGAGGCCGTACGACTCGCGGTAATTAATCGTTGACCAGTGCGCGAACAGCTTGGCGACGCCATACGGGCTGCGCGGATAGAAGGGCGTGTCTTCGCGTTGCGGCACAGCCTGCACGAGACCGAACATTTCCGACGTCGACGCCTGGTAGTAACGCGTCTTCGGGTTGAGAATGCGGATGCCTTCGAGCAGATTCAGCGCGCCGATGCCGGTCACTTCGGCGGTCGTCACCGGCTGGTCGAACGAAACGCCCACGAAGCTCTGCGCGGCGAGGTTGTACAACTCGTCGGCCTGCGCGCCTTCGAGCAGACGCAGCGTCGAACCCAGATCGGTGAGATCGTGCTCGACCAGACGCAGATTCGGATGATCGAGCACGCCCAGCTCACGCATGCGCCAGAAATTGACGGAACTCGTGCGCCGGTAGGTGCCGGTCACATGGTAGCCCTTGTCGAGCAGCAGTTTGGTCAGATAGGCGCCGTCCTGACCGGATACGCCGGTGATGATCGCTTTGCGTGGTTGGCTCATAGCTTGCCTTCGAGATTGTTAAAAGAAAGAGAAAAAGCAGTCGCGCCGGTAAAGGCGCATTTCATCGGCACACCCGGAAACACATCTCAGAAGCACGTTCCGCAAGCGCCAAAGGCACCAAAGCGCGAACCACACTTGCAAAAGCGCTTCAGGGCGTGCCGTCCAGCAGCCGCCGCACCAATGGTTCGACGACCTGAAAATCCCGTTCCGCCTTGAGCCGGTACAAACCCGGTTTGGGGTGTGCACCATCGGACATCAATGTCTTCCAGTCCGGCAGATTGCTGATGTAGGCGAACTGATCGACCAGCGGCACCTGCTGCTCGGCGGCCACGCGGCGCGTCATCGCGACCATCGTGGCGAGCCGCGCGTTGAGCCGGTTGTCGGGCATCGGATTCGCGGTCTGCAGAACCGGCTCTTTGCCGAGCGCGCGGGCGGTTTTCACGAGCGTCGTCTCGGCCGTGTAGAACTGCTCGGGCGTCTGGTTCTGCATCACTTCGTTGATGCCGTAGTTGATCAGCACGATCTGCGCGGGCGAGGCGGCGAGCCGTTCCTGCCAGGGCAGGCCGGCCGTCGGCCCGGCGCGGCGATTGCCCGTGCCGTCGCGCAGTTGCGCCGCCATCGTGTTGCCCACGCCATAGTTCGTGATACGCACCCGTTCGCCGTGGCGCGACTGCAGTTCGTCTTGCAGATAGGACACCGCGTTTTGCGCCTGCGGGCCGCAGTGGCCGTCGCTGCAGGTAATGCCGAGGGTGGTCGAATCGCCGTAGGCCTCGATCAGCACCTGTGTTTGTGGGCCCGGGCCCACGGCGATCGCGACCGGCGCAAGCATTGACGCTGCCGCCCACACGCTGGCAGCGAGCCATGCACGGCGTTTCATGCGCGGCTTTGCGGCGCGGTGCTCACGCCGCCGGCCGCGGTCTGCGAATGTGTCTGTGTCTGCGCATTCGTCTTGCCCGCCGAGCCGAAAATCAGGCGCTTCTCGAACGCGAACCATGTGATGGTGGCGTAGACCAGCGTGATCGCGAGTGCCAGCGCGGCGGTCACATAACGGTTCAGATGCAGCGGCCAAAGCGTGTACAGCACGCTCAGGTGAATCAGATAGATCGTGTAGCTGATGGTGCCGATATAGACCAGCACGGGGTTGCACAGCAGCCGTTTGACGATGCCCTTGCTTTGCAGGGCGATGACCACGACGGAAGTACAAAGCACCAACGAAACGCTGTAGAGCCCGGCGTTCGAGAGCGGCGTATTCGCCGCGCGAAAGCGCGGAAAGTGCAGATGCAGCCAGGCCAGCACCGCCAGCGCCGCGAACAGTCCCACCACCGCGACGCCCTTGAACGGTTCGAGCGCATTACGGTCACGCCGCACGGCAACCGCGAGCAACGCACCGGCCGCGAGCAGATCCATGCGGAACGGCGTGAGGTAATAGATCGGCCAGAACGAATCGAACCAGGGCGTGGCTACCGCGCGCAGCACTGGCACCAGCAGGATCAACGCGGTCGCCACGTAGCCGAGCACGCGCTCGGGCAAGAGCAGGATCACGAATGGCCAGAAAATATAGAACTGCTCCTCGACGGCGAGTGACCACAGCACATTCAGGCTGTCGTGACCGCTCTGATTGAGCGCGTCGCCGATATTGGTCGCGAAGAATGCGTACCACTGCCAGTGCTGCGCCCACCCGAAGCCGAACAGAATCGACGACACCACCATCAGCAGCACATACGGCGGCAGGATGCGGCGTGCCCGGCGTGCGTAGAAATAGCCGAAATACGACTGCCCGCGCGCCTTGCGTTCGAGCAGGATGCCGGTGATCAGAAAGCCGCTCAGAACAAAAAACAGATCGACACCCATCCACAGCGGCGCTTTCAGTGCGTGCTGCGCGAATACGGCGAGCACGGCGATGGCGCGCAAGCCGTCGAGCTGCACGATGCGGCGGGAGTGAGAGGGCGCTAAGGGCAGTGCGCTGGCAGTCATGAACCGTCCATGGTGTGAAGCGGATGGGCCGGGCGAAGCGTCGCGCGAGGCTTGCGGAGAACAGGCGCGCTCGCTTCGCGTCGCAACGGAAGTGCAATCGATTCTAGGGAAAATAAAATCGTGAAAAAACGGGAATGAATTGGATAAATGAATCAGATTGCAACAGGGGGTTTCGTTATCCATTCGCAATGAATTTTTATGGTTGCGCCGAATGGACATGGGATATGTAATAAGTGCGGATCACGCGACGGGAGATCGGTAAGGATGATGCAAAGAGCGCTCGGCGCCGCACATCGAAGATGATTTCGTTTTAATCGATTTTTAAATCAGTTTCTTTCACGGCGCTTAAAGCACCGAATATTTTTGAATTATTTTCGATTTTCGTCGCGGTGTTTTTTCCGCGTAATGTGAGCCGTGCGGATTGGGTGGCCAAGGACGGCGCGTGGGTTCGCGCGTCGCGTGACCACCGGACTCGCGGCAGCCGTTGTGCCGACGCGCTGCCTCGCCCCCGTCCTCGCACGAATCTGCCTCATGTCCTTGCATGGCTTCTAGCAATTTGCATCATGGGATCGACTGCGATTCGAACCGTCATTTCACCGGCTTATGCAGCCGCGCGAGTCTCGTTGCCCGCGCGCGGCGCGGCGCTGATTGGAGGAAATACCTTGCCCCGTTTCACGTTCAAAAGCTGGCTCGCCGTATTTGCGTGCGCTGCGGGACTGACCGCGGAATCGGTCAGTTTCACGGTTCATGCGGAAACCGCGTTGAACGCGAAAACGTCATGGATCGGCAATACGTTTGGTTTCGGCGACGGCACCTGGGCGCAGATCAACATCACCGCTATTGCGGTGTCGCCCGACGGCAAGGTCTATACGAACGCGCCGTGGGACGAAAGTGGCGCGGAAGCGAGCGTGTATCAGAACGGCAAGATGCTCGGCTTCGCGGGCGGCACGCACGGCTGGGGTAACGGCGGCGGCAGCGCGGTCGCGGTGAATCGCAAGTACGCGTTCGTCGCGATCGCGGTCGGCAACGAGAAGGGGCGGCTGGTCGAGCAGGGCGTGTGGCCGGAGAAGGGCAAGCAGTGGTTCGGCATCTCGCGCCGGCAGATCGCCGATCCGAAACGCGCCGCGCCGTTCCAGCCCGCCGCGAAAAGCGCCGATCCGCACGCGCAACTGGCGGCCGGCTTCCTGATGATGAACGAAGTGCCCACCGGCACGAGCGCCGAAATCGGCGGCCTCGCGGCGAACGACACCACGCTCTATGCGGCCAACACGGCGCGCGATCGTATCGAGGTGTACGACGCGGAATCGATGCAGCAGAAGACCACCTGGAGCGTGCACGAGCCGGGCCGTATTGCGCTGGCGCCGGACGGCACGCTGTGGGTATTGAGCGGCACGCGCAACGACGCTGCGCCGCGCGTCGAACACTACACGGCAGCGGGCAAGCGCATCGACGAAAACTTCACGCTGCCTGGCGGAACGATTGCAGTGGATATCGCGGTCGATGCGCAAGGCCGCGTGCTGATCGCCGACAACGGTCCGCGTCAGCAGGTGCTGTATTTCAGCAGGAATAACGGCCGCTATGCGGAGTCGGGCTCGCTTGGCGAGCGCGGCGGCATTTTCAGCGGCGTCGCCGGCAAACCGGGACCGCAACGGTTCAACGGACTGACCGGTGTGGGCGTGGATGCGCGCGGCAACGTATACGTGTCGACCAACGGGATCGGTCCGCGTTACGACCCGATCGGCGCGGGACTCGGCGCGACGCTCGAAAGCTATGCGCCAGACGGCAAACAGAACTGGCAGCTGCAGGGGCTACTGTTCGTCGACGGCGCGTGGATCGACCCGTCGCGCCCGGACAGCGTCTATACCGGCAACAAGCGCTTCGAGCTCGATCTGTCGAAACCTGCTGGACAGGACTGGAAATACGTGGGTTTTCTATCGAACCGCTTCAAGTATCCGGACGACCCGGTGTTTCACACCGACCAGTATCCGGGCCTGCCGACTGCCCGCAAACTGAAGGGCCGCACCTTCCTGTACCTCACGGATATGTACGCGGACCATCTGAAGATCTATCGCTTCGATCCGCAGCACGACGGCGAAACGGCAATTCCTTCGGGCTTTATCGCGGGACGTGAGCGCGCGGTGGCCAAGGTGCCGAATGCGCCGCCGGGCGGCGACTGGATCTGGCGCGATGCGAACGGCGACGGCAGGTTCGACACCGACGAATTCACACTCAACACGACCGGCACCAAGCTCGCCGGCGGCTGGGGCTGGTGGGTGGACACCGCCGGCGACATCTGGCGCACGCGCGATACGAAGGGCATTTATCGCTTCCGTTTCGGCGGGCTGGATGCGAAGGGCAATCCGGTCTACTCGTATTCGAACATGACGCAGTACCCGGTGCCGCAGCCGTTCACGGAACTGCATCGCGCGATCTACGACCCGGACACCGACACCCTGTACGTGACGGGCTATACGCCCGACACGCCGGTCGATCGCGGCTTCTGGAAAGAAGTGGGCCGCGTGCTGGTGCGCTACGACAAATGGTCGAGCGGCAATCCGGTGCAGCGCTATGCGATCACGCTGCCGTGGCAGACGCAGAGCAAACCCATCGCCACCATCATCGGCCTGACGGTCGAAGGGCAATACCTCTTCGGCGTCGAACCGGTCGGCGCGGTGCACGTGTGGGACAAGGACAGCGGCAAGGAGATCGGCGTGATCCGGCCGGGCCCGGAAGTGGGGCGCGCGTCGGGCTGGGTGGATGTGCCGAACGGCATCAGCGCCGCCAGACGCAGCAATGGCGAGTACCTCGTGTTCGTCGAGGAAGACGCGCGCGGCAAAGTGATGATGTACCGCTGGAAGCCTTGATGAGCGAAACATGAGCACTTCATTCGCATAACCAGGCAACACCAGGCAACCGCAGCCAGGCAACCGTAGACAAACCAGGGCATCCGATGGACAAAGGCATTCTCAGGAACGTAGCGATCAATTTCTTCGGATTGGTGCTGCCGACTTTCGTCTCGCTCGTGACCGTGCCGTCGTATATCAGGCTGCTCGGCGTCGAGCGCTACGGCGTAATCAGTCTCGTGTGGACGCTGATCGGCTACTTCGGGATTCTCGATCTCGGCATGAGCATGGCCGCGCAGAATCACATCTCGAAGGCGCGCGCATCCGGCGACAGGGAAGAGAGCGAGCGCGTGTTCTGGAGCGCGACGTGGCTCAATCTCGCAACCGGCGTGATAGGCGGATTGATCATCTATTTCGGCGCCTTTCTCTACACCGCGTATTTCACCAAGGTCTCGCCCGAGTTGCAGCACGAGGTGTATATGGCGCTGCCGTGGCTCGCGGTGGCGATTCCGATCGCCAACGTGTCGTGGGTGTTCGCGGGTGCGATCAACGGCGCAGAACGCTTCGGCGTCTACAACACGAATCAGACCATCGGCACCTTCCTGTTCCAGTTGCTGCCGCTCGGCGCCGCCCTGTGGATGGGCGCGACCTTGCAGAACGTGCTGGCCGCCGCGGTGTTCGCGCGAATCGTCGCCGCGCTGCTGCTGGGCCGTTCCGCGCTGAAAGTGCTGGAAATCCGCCGCATTCTGCCGCCGCAGTTCGGCGTGGCGAAAGGGCTGTTCAATTTCGGCGGCTGGATGCTGATTGCGAGCGTCACCACCATGATCGCCGACTCGCTCGACCGCGTGATGCTCGGCACGAGTCTCGGCGCGCGTTTCGTCACCTATTACACGGTGCCGCAAAACCTCGTGACGCGTCTGAACATCGTGCCGACCGCGCTGGTGCGCACGCTGTTTCCGCGGCTCTCCGCAGTCGGCCGTGCCGATGCCGACACCATCACCCGGCAGTCGCTCGAATTTCTCAACGGCGTGTTCACACCGGTCGCGCTGGTCGCGATGCTGGTGCTCGAACCGTTCCTGCATCTGTGGGTCGGCAATGAGATCGCCACCGTGGCGGCGCCGGTGGGCCGCATCATGATCATCGCCGTGTGGCTCGTCGGCCAGGCGAACGTCACGCGGATCCTGATCCAGTCGCAGGTCAATCCGGCCACCGCCGCGCGCGTCGGTTTGTTCGAATTGCCCCTGTTTGCAGGGGCATTGTGGTTCGGCATCACGCATTTCGGTCTGACCGGCGCGGCAGTGGCCGTGGCCGGCCGGGCGTTGTTCGACTACGCCCTGTTGCTGCGCCTGTCGGCGATTCACGCGCGGCAGATCGTGCTCGACATGCTCGCCCACCTCGCTTTCCTGCTGGCCAGCCTGTGGCTTGCCAGTTTTCTGCCGGGTCTCGCGGCGGCGATGGTTGCCGGCGTATTGATGGTGGGCGCGAATGTCGCCTGGTCGATCACCATGACACCCGCCTTGCGCGATCTTGCGCGTTTACTGCTGTTGCGACTGAATCCGAGGAAAAGCGCATGAACCACGAAGTCCTTGAAGAAGCCGTGCTGCAACCCGCGACGCGCAGCGCACTGGCCGAACTCACCACCGTTCCCGGCGTTCAGGCGCCGCGCCGCGCGGTATTCCGCGGGGATAAAACGGTACGCGTTGCGATCGTGCATGACTGGCTCGTCACGTATGCGGGGGCGGAGAAGGTGCTCGAACAGATTGTTGCGTGCTTTCCAGACGCGGACCTGTTCAGCCTCGTCGATTTTCTCGACGATCACAGCTTTCTGCGCGGCAAACCCGTCACGACGTCGTTCATCCAGAAGCTGCCGCTCGCGCGCACCAGGTACCGCTCGTATCTGCCGCTGATGCCGCTCGCGATCGAACAGCTCGACGTATCGGCCTACGACGTGGTGATTTCGAGCAGCCATGCGGTCGCCAAGGGCATTCTGACCGGCCCCGACCAGGTGCATATCAGCTACGTGCATTCGCCGATCCGCTATGCTTGGGATCTGCAGCACCAGTATCTGCGGCAGTCGAAACTGACCGCCGGCCTGAAGTCTGGTATGGCGCGGCTGATTCTGCATTACATCCGCAACTGGGATATCCGTACGTCGAATTCGGTGGATGGCTTCGTCGCCAACTCCGAATTCATTGCGCGTCGTATCAAGAAGGTCTACCAGCGCGACGCGCACGTGATCTTTCCGCCGGTCGACGTCGAAGCCTTCGCGCTCTGCACCGAGAAGGACGACTTCTATCTGACCGCCTCGCGAATGGTGCCGTACAAGAAGATCGATCTGATCGTCGAAGCGTTCGCGCGCATGCCGGAGCGCAAGCTCGTGGTGATCGGCGACGGTCCCGACATGCAGAAGATCCGCGCGAAAGCAGGGCCGAACGTCGAGATCATGGGCTACCAGCCGTTCAAGGTGCTCAAGGACCGGATGAGCCGCGCCAAGGCCTTCGTGTTCGCCGCGGAAGAAGACTTCGGTATTTCCGTGGTCGAGGCGCAGGCCTGCGGCACGCCGGTGATCGCCTACGGCAAGGGCGGTGCGCTCGAAACCGTGCGCGATCTGTCCGAGCCCCGGCCCACCGGCATGTTCTTCGATGAACAGGATGCCGAATCGATCATCGCCGCCGTCGAGCGTTTCGACGACCACGTGAAGCGTTTTTCGCCGCTGGATTGCCGCGCGAACGCCGAGCAGTTTTCCGCCGCGCATTTCCGCGAGCGTTTCTTCGCGCATGTGCGGGCCGCGGTGCCGACGTTGCGCACGGCCACGCTGCCGCCGTACGTGCCGTACACGGCCGAGGCCGTCGCCAGCGGACCGCGCATTCTGGCCGTCGATCAAAGCGGCGTGCTCGGCGGCGCTGAACTGTCGCTGCTGGAAATCGTCAAGGCATTGCGCTCGCGCATCGAGGTCGTGCTGTTCGACGACGGCCCGTTCCGCACCGCGCTCGCCAAAGCCGGCGTGGCCGTCGACGTGCTCGACGCGGGCGCGCTGCGCCATGTTCGCAAGCAGGGCGGTTCATTGCCGAAGGGCCAGGCGCTCAAAGGCCTGCTGTCGCTCGTGCGCGCCACGGCCAAACGCGCGCGCAAGGCCGACGTGATCTACGCGAACACCCAGCGCGCGATGGTGATCGGCGCACTCGCCGGCAAGCTGGCGAGGCGCCCGGTGGTCTGGCATCTGCGCGATATCGTGAGCCCCGAGCATTTCGGCGGCAAGCAACTGGCGGTCATCAAATGGTGCGCGCGTCTTGGCCTCACGCATGTGATCGCCAATTCGGCCGCGTCGGCGCGCGCCTTCGCCGAGCTGACGCAGTTCGACGAAAAACGCATCGACGTGGTGTTCAACGGCATTTCCGCCGCGCCGTTCGACGCTTTGCGCACGGTCCCGCAAGCAACGCTGCGCAAACGCCTCGGCTTGCCGCAGGACGCGTTTCTGGTGGGCTCGTTCAGCCGTCTGGCGCGTTGGAAGGGGCAGCACGTGCTGCTCGAAGCGATGGTCCTCAATCCGCAGATGCATGCGGTGCTGGTGGGCGCGCCGCTCTTCGGCGAAGACCAGTACGAGATCGAACTGCACGCGTTCGTCGCCGCGCACAACCTCGGCGGGCGGGTGCATTTTCTCGGCTTCCAGCACGATATCGCGGCCTGCATGTGCGCGGTCGACGCGGTCGTCCATACGTCGATCACGCCGGAGCCGTTCGGCCGCGTGATCGTCGAAGGCATGCTGGCGCAGCGGCCGGTGGTGGCGGCACGAGCGGGCGGCGTGCTGGAGATCATCGACGATTACGAGAACGGCGTGCTGTGCACCCCGGCGGATGCGCATGGCCTTGCCGACACGCTCGCCGAATTGCGCTCGAACGACGAGCTGCGCAACCGGCTAGTCAGGAACGGGTATCAGACGGCGCTGAGCCGGTTCGGCACGGCCGCCTATGTCGAGGGTGTCGAGCGGATTCTGAAGCGTGTGACGGGCCCTGCAACGGCTTAGGGAGGATTTTTACGCGGGGTGGGCAGGGACTCGGCCAGTCCCTGCCGTTTGCGCAGCGGAGCGAAAGTCTGAGGATCTTCGCTCCGTTTTTTTGTCGCCTGGGTGTCGCCCGTGTTGTCAGGCCTGTTTGAGTGCCGCTTTCGGCTTGAAGCTGGCGGACCACTTCATGGCCGGCAACTCGACCAGCCGGTAGAACACGTAAGCCGCCGGCACCGCCACCAGCATGTAGCCGAACGACGGCCAGATCGACATTTGCAGTGACGAGCGGAACAGCAGCGACGATAGCAGCACGAAGATCGGCAGATGGATCAGATACAGCGAGAAGCTGAAATCGCCGAGCCGCGAGAGCAGGCGCATGCCGAAGCCAGGGCTGCGCTCGGCGCTGCCGCGCTCCAGCGCCTTGTACAGATAGAACGCGAAGCCGATCGCCCAGAGCTGGAATGCACCGTACTGGCCGAAATGAAATGCCGCGCAGCCGAGTGCGACGAACGCCGCGGCGAGCGCATACAGCCACACCGGCAGGCGGGCCTGCGGCGCGCTACGGGCACGGGCGTCGGCGATCCACGCGCCGAGCGTCCACGATAACCAGTACGACGTGAAGAACTGAATGTCGTGACGCTCCAGCACGTAGGCGGACACCACGTTGATCACCGCGACGATCGCCAGCACGGACGTCATGCCGATGCGCCGGCGCAGCGCGAATAGCAGCGGATAGATCGCATAGAACTGCACTTCGAGCGAGAGTGTCCAGAGCGCGCCATTCGAGCCGAACGTCTTGCCGGCCACGCCTTGCAGCGAAAACAGGTTGACGAGGAACGCCTGCAGGCCGATCTCGCGGATCTTGTGATTGACGGGCGGCAACTGCAGGCTGAACCAGTCGAGCGCGAAGGTCAGCACCAGCGCCGCGAGCAGCACGGGATAAATGCGCGCGAAACGGCGCACCCAGAAATTGCCCATATCGAGCCGGTAGGCGGGATTGCCGGCGAGCCGCAGCGCGCCGCCACGGTGAATGCAATAGCCGCTGATGACGAAGAAAATCGGCACGCCCGCCGAACCCCACGCAATCGGGAACGTCAGATACGCGGCGATCGCATTCAGGCTGAATGCGTGGCCCATGCTCTGGTGAAACGCCTGCATGCCGACCCATTCGACCTGGCGGCAATGAAAATACGCGACCAGCAAGGCGGCAAAGCCTCGCATCGCGTCGATCACATGCTCCTTGCCGGCGCTGTCGGCGCGCGCTTCGCTCTGGGCGCGCGGCGCGGCCGCCGTGCGAGGCGGGGAGAGGGGCAGGGATGAGCCGGCGGCATCCAGTGCTGAGTCGCTCATGCGCGGTCCTTATTCTGACGGAGGGAGAACCAGCTTGGCGGGTTCGCGAGTTCGCGCGGACGCCGTACGCGTCCACGGTGCATGACATGCTAGTGCACGGCGCGCGCAAAAAATCGATAAAAAATTGCGGGGTGATTTGCATTAAGCGGAGATTTTGTGACGAATTGTAATTGAAGATATCCGCACGCAAAGGCGAATTATTTACCGCTTTTGTCGTGCTAATTTAAGGCACGGACTCTCTTGATCACGAGGTGAAGTCATGAACCTGCATTTACTCGCCGGCATTGCCGTGCTGCTGATCCTTGTCGCCGCCTCGGCTTATCGGGAGGCGCTGCGCAACGAGCCTATCCGCCGTTTTCGTATGAACCCGGGCAAGCTGCCCCAGCTCGACGACAACGAATAACGGCGCTTGAAGAGGCAGCGGGCGCGCGCCGCTGCGCCTTATGTCTGTGCAGGCCACTTGTCAGGATATGTAGAATTTTCTGAAAATCCAAAAAATAAATCCATTTCAATATGTAATTGTTGCTTATGACGATTCTGCATATCGAAATAGAATGGATTTATTTATTCCGATTGAGGAAATTTCGCGTGCGCACTGGCGTAATTTTTTGCTAGTCTTTCCAGCGACATCGATTGGCCGCCTGGCCCGCGAACACACTAATTTCTAACCGATGTGGGAATGCCTACCATGCTGAAAGTCACCAAAGCCGTGTTTCCCGTAGCGGGCCTCGGGACACGATTCCTGCCGGCTACCAAAGCAAGTCCGAAGGAAATGCTGCCGATCGTGGATAAGCCGCTGATTCAATACGCGGTCGAAGAAGCGATTGCCGCCGGCATCACCGAGATGATCTTCGTGACGGGCCGCAGCAAGCGCGCCATCGAAGATCATTTCGACAAGTCCTACGAGATCGAAGCGGAACTCGAGGCGCGTAACAAGCAGAAGCTGCTCGACCTGGTGCGCAGCATCAAGCCGGCCAACGTCGACTGTTTCTACGTGCGCCAGGCCGAAGCGCTCGGTCTCGGCCATGCGGTGCTGTGCGCCGAGAAACTGGTGGGCGACAGCCCGTTCGCCGTGATTCTGGCCGACGACCTGCTGCACAGCTCGAAGCCGGTAATGAGCCAGCTTGTCGATACGTTCAACCACTATCACAGCTCGGTGATCGGCGTGGAAACCATTGCGCGCGAAGACAGCCGCTCGTACGGCGTGGTGGACGGCCGCGAATGGGAAGACAACGTGATCAAGCTGTCGGGCATCGTCGAGAAGCCGGCGCCTGATAAGGCGCCGTCGAATCTCGGCGTGGTGGGCCGCTATGTGCTGATGCCGACCATCTTCAAGCATATCCGTGCGTTGAAGCCGGGTGCGGGGGGCGAGTTGCAATTGACCGACGCGGTGCAATCGCTGCTGACCGAAGAGCAGGTGCTTGCATATCGCTATTTCGGCACGCGTTTCGATTGCGGCAGCAAGCTGGGCTATCTGAAGGCGACGGTGGAATTCGCGCTGCGTCATCCGGAAGTGAAGGCGGAATTCGAAGCGTATTTGCAGGCGTATATGCAGACCAACATGCAGGAAGGTGTGCCGGCGCAGTATGCGGCGGAAGCGGCTTGAGCCGTGCCGGAAGCCGCTGCGGTTAGCGCAAGCGGCTGATGCGGGTTGTCATCCCTTCAAGGCAGCGCACGCCGCGAAACTTATCACGCAGAAGCAACGCGCAGCAGCACCGCGCACATTAAACGGGCGCCGCAAACCACGCGGCGCCCGTCTTTTTTCAGCCGGCCCATGCTTCACGCGCGCCCGGCGTTCGAGGCATCAAGCCTCTTTCTTCACTTCCAGCCGGAACTTGTGCAGCAACGGTTCCGTATATCCGCTCGGCTGCTGGCGTCCTTCGAACACCAGCGCTTGCGCGGCCTTGAAGGCGATCGTGTCGAAGCCCGGCGACATCGGCTTGTAGAGCGGGTCACCCGCGTTCTGCTCGTCGACCACCTTGGCCATGCGCCTGAACGTTTCTTCAACCAGTTCACGCTTCACCACGCCGTGATACAGCCAGTTGGCGATGTGCTGGCTGGAAATACGCAGCGTGGCACGGTCTTCCATCAGGCCGACGTTGTGAATGTCCGGCACCTTCGAGCAACCCACGCCCTGGTCGATCCAGCGCACCACGTAGCCGAGAATGCCCTGCGCGTTGTTGTCGATCTCGCTGCGGATCTCGTCTTCGCTCCAATTCGCCTCGGCCACCACGGGAATGGTCAGCAGGCCGTCGAGCAGTTCGTCACGCACCTTCGCGTAATCCGTGCGCTCCAGTTCCTGCTGGACCGCTTGCACGTCGACCTGGTGGTAGTGCAACGCGTGCAGCGTGGCGGCGGTCGGCGAGGGCACCCACGCGGTGTTCGCACCGGCCTTCGGATGCGCGATCTTCTGTTCGAGCATGGCGTGCATCAGATCGGGCATGGCCCACATGCCCTTGCCGATCTGCGAGCGGCCACGCAGGCCCGCGCTCAAACCGACCAGCACGTTGCTGCGTTCATAAGCCGCGATCCACGCGCTCGACTTCATGTCGCCCTTGCGCAGCATCGGACCGGCTTCCATTGCCGTGTGCATCTCGTCGCCGGTACGGTCGAGGAAACCGGTGTTGATGAACGCGACACGCTCCGACGCTTCGTTGATACAGGCGAGCAGGTTCACGCTGGTGCGGCGCTCCTCGTCCATGATGCCCATCTTGATCGTATTGCGCGGCAGCTTCAGCAGGTCTTCCACGCGCGCGAACAACTCGCTGGCGAAAGCGACTTCGGCCGGACCGTGCATCTTCGGCTTGACGATATAGATCGAGCCGGTGCGCGAATTCAGCTTGTGCTTGCGGTCGTGCAACGCGCACAGCGAGGTGATCACCGCGTCGAGAATGCCTTCCGGAATCTCGTGGCCGTCTTTGGTCAGCACCGCCGGATTGGTCATCAAATGACCGACGTTGCGGATGAACAGCAGCGAGCGGCCATGCAGCACGACCGGCGCCGTGCCATTCGCGGCGGTGTAGGCGCGGTCGGCATTCAGCCGGCGCGTGAAAGTCTTGCCGTTCTTCGTGACTTCTTCAGTCAGGTCGCCGTTCATCAGGCCGAGCCAGTTGCGATAGAGCTGGACCTTGTCGTCCGCGTCCACGGCCGCGACCGAATCTTCACAGTCGATGATCGTGCTCACCGCCGCTTCGACCACCACGTCCTTCACATGCGCCGAATCGGTCTTGCCGATCGAGTCGTTCGCATCGATCTGGATTTCGAAGTGCAGGCCGTTGTGCTTGAGCAGCACGGCGGACGGCGCGCTCTCTTCGCCCTGATAGCCGATGAATTGCGCGGGCGTCTTAAGCCCGCTCGTGCCGTTCTTCAGCGTGACGACCAGCTTGCCGCCTTCGACGCTATAGCGCGTCGCGTCGGCATGCGAGCCGTTCGCGAGCGGCGCGGCCTGATCGAGAAACTTGCGTGCATAGGCGATCACCGCGGCGCCGCGCACCGGGTTGAAAGCCTTCTGCTTTTCGGCGCCGTTGGTCTCGGGAATCGCGTCGGTGCCGTACAGCGCGTCGTACAAACTGCCCCAGCGCGCGTTCGCCGCGTTCAGCGCGTAGCGCTGATTCGACAGCGGCACGACGAGTTGCGGGCCGGCCTGTTCGGCGATTTCGGTGTCCACGTGGTCGGTCGTGGCTTTGACGCTGGCGGGCACGGGCACGATATAGCCGATGCCTTCGAGAAACGCGCGGTACGCACGCAGATCGCGCACCGGACCCGGATTGGCGCGATGCCAGTTGTCCAGTTCGGTCTGCAGGCGGTCGCGCTCGGCGAGCAGCGCACGGTTTTTGGGCGCCAGCTCATGTACGAGGGCGTCGAAACCCGACCAGAATGCAGCGCTGTCGATTCCGGTGCCGGGCAGGGCTTCGGTTTCGACGAACTGGTCGAGGTTGGCGGCGACTTGCAGTCCGCCGCGCGGGTTCATCTGAGTCATCGACTGCTCCATCTATCTGAATGGGGCCGATGAGGGGGCATCGGCCCGCGTTGTGCAACGGTTTAGCTTCTTTCGTTGATGGCCGCGGATTCGAGCGGCACGCGAACTCAGGCGGCGATAGCCTGAATCCCCGCCTTGGCGATCTGCGCGTCCTGATCCGACTTGACGCCCGACACGCCGACCGCGCCGACCACCTGGCCCTCGACGATCACCGGCACGCCGCCTTCCAGCGTGCCTTGCAGCGGTGCGCTCAGGAACGCGGTGCGGCCGTTGTTGATCATGTCTTCGTATAGCTTGGTTTCACGGCGGCCGATCGCCGAAGTGCGGGCTTTTTCGGTCGCGATGTACGAGCTGGCCGGCGCGCTGCCGTCCAGACGCAGCAGTCCGAGCGGGTGGCCGCCGTCGTCGACCACCACGATGGCGACGGCCCACTGGTTCTTCTCGGCTTCCGCGCGGGCGGCTTCGAGAATGCGGGTCGTTTCGGCAAGGGTCAACACGGGTTTGCTCAGCATAGTGAAATTCCTGGTTCGTTTATGGTAGGGATGCTTCTACAAGTTCTATCCAGTGACGCACCGGAGTGCGCCCGGCGCCGTCCATATGTACCTGGCAGCCGATGTTGGCCGTGACGATCATCTCCGGCTTGCCGCTTTCCAGCGCGTCGAGCCTGTTGTTGCGTAACCTTTGCGCAAGCTCGGGCTGGGTAATCGAATACGTGCCCGCCGATCCGCAGCACAGATGGCCGTCGGGCACGGCGGTGAGGTCGAAGCCGAGTTGTTGCAGGATCGACTCGACCGCGCCGCCCAGCTTCTGCGCATGCTGCAACGTGCATGGGCAGTGAAACGCGATTCTTTGCTGAGTCTGCCCTGGCAAGCTTGCTTGCAGCTGACCGAGCGGCTCGTTAGCCAATACCTCGACGAGGTCTCGCGCCAGCTCGCTGACCCGCTGCGCTTTTGACGCATAGCGAGGGTCGTCGCGCAGCAGATGCCCATATTCCTTGATGAACGCGCCGCAGCCGCTCGCGGTTTGCACGATGGCTTCGGCGCCGGCCTCGAGGGCGGGCCACCATGCGTCGATATTACGCCGTGCCCGCGCGAGGCCTGCCTCCTGAGCATTCAGATGATAGTCGGTCGCCCCGCAACAGCCGGCCTGCGGGGCATTCACGATGCTGATGCCGAGCCGGTCGAGCACGCGCGCGGCGGCCGCGTTGGTGTTCGGCGACAGCGCGGGTTGCACGCAGCCCTCCAGCATCAGCATTTTGCGCGGATGCCGCGGCGCCGGCCTCGGGTGTGTCCCAGCGTCGGTCCGAGCGCTTCGCTTGGGGATTTTACGTCCAAGCGCGGCAGGAAGAAACGGCCGCATCGCGCGGCCGGTCTTCAGGAGCGCGCCGAACACCGCCGGGCGCGGGATCACACGGCGCAAACCCTCGCGCAGCACGCGTTCGGACAGCGGCCGCTCGATGCGCCGCTCCAGCTCGGCGCGGCCGATATCCAGCAGCGTGTGATAGGTGACACCGGACGGGCAGGTGGTTTCACAGTTGCGGCAACTCAGGCACCGATCGAGGTGCAACTGGGTTTTCTGCGTGACCGGCTCGCCCTCCAGCATCTGTTTGATCAGATAGATGCGCCCGCGCGGGCCGTCGAGTTCGTTGCCGAGCAGCTGATAGGTCGGGCAGGTGGCGTTGCAGAAGCCGCAGTGCACGCAGGCGCGCAGGATCTGTTCGGCTTCGTCCGCGCGAGACAGGGTTTTGGCGGCATCGCTGAGATTGGTTTGCATGATGGTGTTCGCCTTCAGGTCTTCGCAGGCCCGCGTTCAGAGGCCGGCATACAGGCGGCCTGGATTGAAGAGACCGCGCGGGTCGAGTTGCCGCTTGAGTTGCTGATGAAAGCGCAGCAACGTGGGCGGCAGCGGCGTGAACGGTTCGGCATCGGTTTCCGGGGTGAAGCAGGTCGCGTGGCCGCCGGCCGCATGCGCGATCTGGCGGATCGCCGCGGCGGGGGCGGTGCTTTTCAGCCAGCGTTGCGCACCGGCCCAGTCGAGCAGCGTGTCTCCGGGCAGCGCGGTCAGCGGCGACGCGTTCGGCAAGGACAGGCGCCAGAGCGGTCGCGGGTCGTCGAAAAACGCCAGACGGTGCTCGCGCAGATCGTCCCAGAAACACGGATCGAGTTCGGCGCCGCCAATGCGATCCACCGCCGACGCCACCGACCCCACGCCGCCTTCGAGACGCACATGCAAACGGCCGTCCACGTGGCAGGCCGCGCTGATCGGCAGCACGGCGCGGCGCCAGGCGGACAGTTCGCGCAGTGCCTCGGCCGCTTCCAGATCCACGGTGAGACAACTGAGCGCGCGCGGTTTGGGCAGCACTTTCAGCGAGACTTCCGTGATCAGACCGAGGCAGCCGAAGCTGCCCGCGAGCAAACGCGACACGTCGTAGCCCGCCACGTTCTTCATCACTTCGCCGCCAAAGCGCAGATGCTTCGCCTCGCCGGTGATCACGCGGCAGCCCAGCACGAAGTCGCGCACCGAACCGGACCACGGCCGGCGCGGACCGGCCAATCCGGCCGCGACCATGCCGCCGACGGTGGCCGCGCCGCCGAAGGCCGGCGGCTCGCAAGGGAGCATCTGTCCGGCGGCATCGAGCGTGGCGGTGAGTTCGGCGAGCGGCGTGCCGGCGCGCGCGGTGATCACGAGTTCGGTCGGGTCGTAGCTCACCACGCCACGATGCGAGCGCGTGTCGATCGGCGTGCCTTGCACGGGACGACCGAGAAACGCCTTGCTGTCGCCGCCGCGAATCCTGAGCGGCGCGTTGCTCGCGAGCGCTTGCGAAACTTCGACGACGAGCCGTTCGCTATCGTCCATCGGGACGGGTTCGATGCGCATCAGAAACGCTCCAGTTCGGGAAAGGGCAGCGCGCCGTGATGCACGTGCATCGAGCCGAATTCGGCGCAGCGGTGCAAGGTCGGTACGTTCTTGCCGGGGTTGAGGAGGCCTTGCGGATCGAATGCGGCTTTCAATGCGTGGAAGAAGGTGAGTTCGTCGCTATTGAATTGCGCGCACATCTGGTTGATCTTTTCGCGGCCCACACCGTGTTCGCCGGTGATGCTGCCGCCCACCGCCACGCACAGTTCGAGAATGCGCGCGCCGATCGCTTCGGCGCGTTCGGTTTCGCCGGGCGCGTTGGCATCGAACAGGATCAGCGGATGCATGTTGCCGTCGCCGGCATGAAATACGTTGGCGACTTGCAGGCCGTATTCCTTCGAGAGGTCTTCGATGCCTTTGAGCACGCGCGGCAATTCGCGGCGCGGAATCGTGCCGTCCATGCAGTAGTAATCGGGCGAGATGCGGCCCACGGCGGGGAACGCGTTCTTGCGGCCAGCCCAGAAGCGCTGCCGTTCGGCCTCGTCTTTCGCGAGACGGATGTCGGTGGCGCCGGCCGCGCGCAGCAGCGCTTCCACGCAGGCCACGTCTTCGCGCACGTCGCTTTCCACGCCGTCGACTTCGCACAGCAGGATCGCTTCGGCGTCGACCGGATAGCCCGCGTGGATGAAGTCTTCCGCCGCGCGGATCGCGAGGTTGTCCATCATTTCGAGGCCGCCCGGAATCACGCCCGCGCCGATGATCTGGGCGACCGCCGCGCCGGCTTTTTCGACGTCGTCAAAACTGGCCAGCAGCACTTTCGCGCTTTGCGGTTTGGTGAGCAGCTTCACCGTGACTTCGGTGACGATGCCGAGCATGCCTTCCGAGCCGGTGAAGAGCGCGAGGAAGTCGAAACCCGGCGCGTCGAGCGCGTCCGAGCCGAGCGTGATGCGCTCGCCGTCGATAGTGAGAATCTCGAGCTTGAGGATGTTATTGACGGTCAGCCCGTACTTCAGGCAATGCACGCCGCCCGCGTTTTCCGCGACATTGCCGCCGATCGAGCAGGCAATCTGCGACGACGGGTCGGGCGCGTAGTAGAGGCCATGTGGCGCCGCGGCCTGCGAAATCGCGAGATTGCGCACGCCGGGCTGAACGCGCGCCACGCAGGCCTCGGGATCGACTTCGAGAATCCGGTTAAAGCGCGCCATCACCAGCAGAATGCCTTTGTCCAGCGGCAGCGCGCCGCCCGACAAACCGGTGCCGGCACCGCGCGCGACCACCGGAATCTTGTGAGCGTTGGCGAATTTCAGCAGCGCCTCGACCTGTTCGACCTTGTCGGGCAGCGCGACCATCATGGGCGTTGCGCGATAGGCGGCGAGGCCGTCGCATTCGAACGGACGCAGATCTTCCTGTTCGTGAAGGAGTTGCAGATCGGGGATCAGCGCCTGCAATTGTGCGACGACGGTGGCTTTGTCGTGCGTCGCGAGCGGGCCGTCGACGCGTTCATCGTATTGGTAACTCATGGGGTGTCTCCTCAAGCCGCGCTTCGCCGGAACTTGCTGGAAGCGGCCGGAATGCCCGTGGGCGCGGGCGCGCGGGCGTGTTGCCAGAGAGATTGTTGCGGCTGCGCGCATCGCTGTCGACGGTTGCGGGAAGTGGTCGTACCAGTTTTTGAAATGCCGTTACATGATCAGTTTCATGAAAACCACTGATGGATATGGCCTGTATCCTGCCTATCCGGGTCGTGCGTGTTAGCATCTCGTAGTGGTCGTACCAGTTGGGAATGAGCGATGCAGACAGCGGATTCGAACAACTCAAGGCAGGTCGCGGACGTGGTGGCGGAGCGTATCGAGCGGCTGATCGTCGACGGCGTGCTGAAAACGGGGCAGGCGCTGCCGTCCGAGCGGCGCCTCACCGACAAGCTTGGCGTCTCGCGTACGGCGCTGCGTGAAGGGCTCAAGCTGCTGCGGGCGCGCGGCATCATCGAGACTTCGCATGGCAGGGGCTCGTTCGTCGCGAGCCTCAGCGCGCAGCCGGCCCTCACGCCGCTAATGCATCTGCTCGGTTCGCAACCGCGCACGCTCTACGATCTGTTCGAGGTGCGCGCGCTGCTGGAAGCGGAATCCGCACGGCTCGCCGCGCTGCGCGGCACGCCCGCCGACTTCGTGCTGATCACGCGCCGCTACGAGGAGATGATTGCGGCCCAGGGCACCGAAACGAGTGCCTCGACGCACGCGCGGCTCGACCACGCATTTCACCTGGCGATCTGCGAGGCCTCGCATAACCCGGTGCTGGTGCATACGTTGAGCTCGTTGACCGACCTGCTGCTGAGTTCGGTGTTCGCGTCCGTGAACAATCTCTATCACCGTGTGCCGCAAAAGCGGGTGATCGACCGTCAGCACGCGCGGCTCTATAACGCCGTGACCGGCAAGCTGCCCGAACAGGCGCGCAGGGCGGCGGCCGATCACATCGAAAGCGTGTGCGCGAACCTGCGCGAAATCGAGCAGGAAGAGCAGCGGCTGGTACGCGCGACATTACGGCTGGAAGGATGGGAGTAGAGGGCTTTACAATCGGGCCTTAAACACAACAATTCGCACGCTCCCCTCGTGCCCCCACTTCATGGCGACCATTAGCGAGCTCTTTGTCTATCCGATCAAATCCTGCGCGGGCATTGCGCTGCATGAGGCGCGCCTGCTCGCCACCGGCCTCGAATACGACCGCTGCTGGATGGTCACCGACCCGGCCGGCGCCATGCTCACGCAGCGCGCGTATCCGCGCATGGCCTTGATCAAGGTCGAAATCGGCGCCGAAGACCTCGTGATCCGCGCGCCCGGCATGAGCGAGTTGCGCACGCCATTGAATGCCGCGCGGCTCGATGCGGCGCCCGCGATACAGACCAAGGTCTGGCGCGATGCCGCGTACGGACTCGACACCGGCGCGGCAAGCGCGGCGTGGTTCTCGGCGTTTCTCGGCGTCCCCGCGCGGCTTCTGCGCTTCGATCCCGGGCACGAACGCATTGTCGATCCCGGCTATACGGATAGCGTGGGCGGCGCAACCACCTATTTCGCCGATGGTTTTCCGCTGCTGGTGATCGGCCAGGCATCGCTCGACGATCTGAATACGCGCCTGAACGGCAAGGGCGCACCGGCGATTCCGATCGACCGGTTCCGCCCGAATGTCGTGCTGACAGGGCTCGACGCGTACGAGGAAGACTATGTGGAGACGCTGAGCGTGGACGGAGACGCGGGCGAGAACGTGCAACTGCAACTGGTCAAGCCGTGCTCGCGCTGTCCTATGCCCACCATCGACCAGGCGAAAGGCGCGCCCGATCCGGACTGGCCGAACGAGCCGACCGACACGATGAGTGTCTACCGCGCGAATCCGCAGCGAGACGGGGCGATAACGTTCGGCAATAACGCGCTCGTCGCGAGCGGGGCTGGACAGTGGCTGAGGGTAGGGCAGTCGGTGGAAGCGGAACTGGGCTTCGGCGACTGAGGGCGGTGGTCGGGGGCGAACGCGGTCGAAAACGTCGTTGCAGAGTGCAGCATTTACCGGCACAGCACGGCTAATGTCGCACGAGCCCGCTCAATGCCGCGAGAATCACCGGCATAGGCACCGGCTTGACGAAATGATGGTTGAAGCCCGAGCGCAGCGACTCGCTTCTTTCCTCGGCACGTTCGAGTCCCGTGACCGCGACCAGCGTGGGCGCCGGCACGTCGCCCACGTAGCGGATTCGCCGCGCCACCGCGCGCCCGTCCAGACGCGGCATTTCGACGTCCAGCAAGGCGGCATCCGGATGCCAGTCGCAGTACTGGGCCAGCGCGTCGAGGCCGTTGCGCGCGGTCCGGATGTCGAAACCATGCGCGGTGAAAAAGAGTACGTAAGCGGCCAGCAGATTCGCGTCGTCGTCGGCGATCAGAAGGCGTGCGGCTCGTTGATGGGCCATCCGATTTCCCTCAGGTTATGTTCCTTGTGTTCCTGTTTAGTGAGCAATTTGAAGTCCTGATAGAAATCAGGCTTGGGAAAGTGTGCTTTCAGGCTGGGTATCGACGATATATATCGCAAGGATCCGGTTCATAACGGACGTCGCGCGAAGCGAATCTACAAGCTGGGCGACGGCATTTGCGCATCGATCATTCTTTCCGACGGTAGCCGTTTCGGTAATCTGTGCGCGCGTGCCTGCGTGTGCCCTGCGTGTGGCGCGCGTGTGCCCCGCGTGTGCCCGTTTACGCGGCCTGCGCAATTGCCTCTCGCGCGATCCGCATGTCGGTGTGCATGGCCTCCTTTTCATCGCGCCATGCGCTGTCTTCTCCCCATGCGCGTTCAACGCTCTCGCCGATCGCACTGCCCACCAGAATGACCGCAGGGCTGCCGAAGCCCGCGCTCACCGCATCCACGGCAAGGCGATCGAGGCGGCTCATCAGGCGCCGCTCGTTGCCGCCCCCAGCCCACTGCACGACGGCGGCCGGCGTGTCGGCGGGCAGGCTCGCGAGCAACGCGGCCGCAATACTGTCGATGCGCCGCATCCCCATATAGATGGCCAACGTGGTGCCGGTCGCCGCCAATGCGGCCCAATCGGGCTCGCCGTGATCTTCCGTGTGCGCGGTGACGAAACTCACGCCGTGGCAATGGCGGCGGTGCGTGAGCGAAATGCCCAGCCCTGCGGCGGCCGCGAATCCCGACGAGATGCCGTTGACGATTTCCACCGGAATATTGGCGCCGCGTAATGCGGCGAGCTCCTCGCCGGCACGCCCGAACAGCAGCGCTTCGCCGCCCTTGACGCGAACCACGTGCAAGCCCTTGAGCGCGTAGCGCCGCATCAGGCGTTCGATAAACGCTTGCGGCGTAGACCGGCAGCCGCCGCGCTTGCCGACGTGGATCACCCGTGCTTGCGGCGCCAGCGTCACGATCTCGGGATTCGCGAGGTCGTCCAGCAGCACGACGTCGGCGGCCGCCAGCGCTTTCGCGGCTTTCAGCGTGAGCAGATCGAGATCGCCCGGGCCTGCGCTCAATAAGGTGACCTTGCCGGTGTTCGGGTTCATCGCGATGTCCTTCGCTTCTGTGTCGGCCGGCGATAGTTGAATCGCCGGCGCCAAATAAAAAAACGGCGTCCGCTCGCGATGGTCACGAGGGGACGCCGTTGTCCGTTTGCTGCCTGGTGGGTACTGCTTCCCGACTTCGAGTGGGACGAAACACCGCGTTGTGGTTCGTCCGGGATTGGTACGTATTGCGTGTCAGGGCCGCTGCATTGCCATGACGGTATGCAGAGTTATGCAAGGACTACGCCACGCATCGACAACGGACGCTCGATGCCTTGCCGCGCCTCGCCGCCACCGCAAAAAACGCCTGCCAACGCACCGCTTGCGTGCCCGCACCTCGCACGCACACAGTGCTGCGTCGCACCATACGTGTGCTTCGCTGCATCGAAACGCGTCGCGCGCCGGGTTCACCGCACGCGCGTGCCATTTGCCCCGAAGCCCCGCACAGCGGCCTTTCCCCACGCGTTTCCTGCAATTGGCACAGGCCTTGCATTAAGCCGTGCCATCGGATCAACGTGGATCCGTCGCGAGTGCAACACAAAGTACTCGCCGCAGGACAGGTCAGGACAACGGCGTCCCCCGAATTCAGTCATCGACTGGGTTCGCGGGACGCCGTTTTTATTTCCGGATCGCTTTCGCCCCATGCCGCAAGACGGCGCCCGCAACCAGCACATTGAGGAAACCGCGCTCATGAAAATCATCGTTATCGGTCACGGCATGGTCGGGCACAAACTGGTCGAGTGCCTCGCACAAGACGCCGCGCACGGCCTCGACATCACGGTGCTGTGCGAAGAGTCGAGGCCGGCCTACGACCGCGTGCACCTGTCCGAGTTTTTCGCGGGCAAGACGGCGGACAATCTGTCGCTGGTCGAGCCGGGTTTCTTCGAACGCCAGAACGTGTTGCTCAAGCTGAACGCGAAAGCCGTGGCGATCGATCGCGATGCGCGCACCGTGACGGTATCGACGGGTGAAACATTGCCTTATGACAAGCTGGTTTTCGCCACCGGCTCCTATCCGTTCGTGCCGCCCGTGCAGGGGCGAGAGCGCGCCGATTGCTTCGTGTACCGAACCATCGACGATCTCGAAGCAATGCGTGAATGCGGTGCGCGTTCGAAGACGGGCACGGTGGTCGGCGGCGGCCTGCTCGGTCTCGAATGTGCGAAGGCGCTGCGCGACATGGGTCTGCAAACCCACGTGGTCGAATTCGCGCCGCGTCTGATGGCCGTGCAGGTGGACGACGGCGGCGGCCGCGTGCTGCGCACGAAGATCGAAGAGCTGGGCGTGACGGTGCATACGCAGAAGAACACCACGGCGATCGTGGACGGCGAAGCGGGCACGCACCGCATGCAATTCGCGGACGGCAGCCATCTCGACACCGACATGATCGTGTTCTCAGCGGGCATTCGCCCGCGCGACGATCTGGCGCGCGAAAGCGGTCTGACGCTCGGCCCGCGCGGCGGCATCGTGATCGATAACGCGTGCCGCACCAGCGATCCGCACATCTATGCGATCGGCGAATGCGCGCTGTGGAACGGCCAACTGTTCGGCCTCGTGGCGCCGGGTTATGAAATGGCCCGCGCGGTGGCGAAGCAATTGCTCGGTGGCGCGGCCGAATTCGCCGGCGCCGACATGAGCACCAAGCTCAAGCTGATGGGCGTGGACGTGGCGAGTATCGGCGACGCGCATGGCAGCACGCCGGGCAGCCGCGCCTACCAGTTCAGCGACGAACGCAAGCAGGTCTACAAGAAACTGGTGGTGTCCGAATGCGGCAAATACCTGCTGGGCGGCGTGATGGTGGGCGACGCGAGCGAGTACGGCACGCTCTTGCAGATGATGTTGAACCGCATCGAGTTACCGGCATCGCCTGAATTCCTGATCCTGCCGCAGGCGGACGGCAACGCGAAGCCCGCGCTCGGCGTCGAGGCGTTGCCCGCCGGCGCGCAGATCTGCTCGTGCAACAACGTCTCGAAGGGCGAGCTATGCGCCGCCGTCTGCGCGGGCGCGACCGACATCGGCGCGCTCAAAGGCGCGACCGGCGCCGGCACCTCGTGCGGCGGCTGCGTGCCGCTCGTTACCCAGGTGATGAAGGCCGAGATGAAGAAGCAGGGTCTCGTGGTCAACAATCACGTTTGCGAGCACTTCCCGTATTCGCGCCAGGAGCTGTATCACATCGTGCGTGTGGAAGGCGTGCGCAGCTTCGGCGCACTGCTCGCGAAGCACGGCCACGGTCTCGGTTGCGATATCTGCAAGCCGGTGGTGGCGAGCATTCTCGCGTCGTGCTGGAACGAGTTCGTGCTGAAGAAGGAACACGCCGCGTTGCAGGACACCAACGACTACTACCTCGCCAACATCCAGCGCGACGGCACCTATTCGGTCGTGCCGCGTATGGCGGGCGGCGAAGTGACGCCCGACGGTTTGATCGCGGTCGGCCAGGTGGCGAAGAAATACGGCCTCTACACGAAAATCACCGGCGGTCAGCGTGTCGATCTGTTTGGCGCGCGCGTCGAGCAATTGCCGCTCATCTGGGAAGAACTGATCGCCGCCGGTTTCGAATCTGGCCACGCGTACGGCAAGTCGCTGCGCACCGTGAAGTCGTGTGTCGGTTCGACGTGGTGCCGCTATGGCGTAGGCGATTCGGTGGGTCTCGCGGTCGAGATCGAGAACCGCTACAAGGGTCTGCGCACGCCGCACAAGATCAAGTTCGGCGTGTCGGGCTGCACGCGTGAATGCGCGGAAGCGCAGGGCAAGGACGTCGGCATCATCGCGACCGAGAAGGGCTGGAATCTCTATGTGTGCGGCAACGGCGGCATGAAACCGCGCCACGCTGAACTGCTCGCATCGGACCTCGATCAGGAAACGCTGGTGCGCTACATCGACCGCTTCCTGATGTTCTACCTGCGCACCGCCGATCGTCTGCAACGCACCAGCGTGTGGCGCGACAACCTCGAGGGCGGCCTTGAATATCTGATCGACGTGGTCGTCAACGATCGTCTCGGGGTGGCCGGCGAACTCGAGTCGGAGATGCAGCACGTGGTCGACACCTACGAGTGCGAATGGAAGAAGGCTGTCACCGATCCCGAAACGCGCAAGCGCTTCCGTCATTTCGTCAACAGCAGCGAGTCCGACAGCAACATCGCTTTCGTGGAGGAACGTGGTCAGATCCGACCGGCCACGCCCGCCGAGCGACGCTCGAAGCTCGCCGCGATTCCCGTGGTCGCCGAAACCGTCTGATTGATCTGCACTATTCACCAAGGACTTCCGCCATGAACAACGATCGCCTGCCACGCCCCTGGACGCCCGTTTGCCAGCTCGACGACATCGTGCCCAACACGGGTGTTTGCGCGCTCGTCAACGGCGAGCAGGTGGCGGTTTTTCACGTGACCGGCGGCGGTGACGCTGACGTCACCGTCTACGCGATCGAAAACTTCGACCCGGGCTCGCAGGCGGCGGTGCTTTCGCGCGGGCTGATCGGCAGCCTCGGTGAACGCATCGTGGTCGCCTCGCCGATCTACAAGCATCACTTCGACCTGCGGACCGGCGAGTGTCTGGAAACACCGGCGTATTCCGTTGACGCGTTCGCCGCGCGAGTGGAAAACGGCCAGGTGTGGGTCGCCGTCTGAGCGGCTGATCGTCTGAAACTTTTTTCGAACCACGTTGCCCGCCATGTCATCCACCAGCGTAAAAACCGTGTGCCCCTACTGCGGCGTTGGCTGCGGCATGGTGCTGCACGTCGAGGGCGGCCAGGTGGTGAAAATCTCCGGTGACAAGGAGCATCCGGCCAATTTCGGACGGCTGTGCACGAAGGGCCAGTCGGCGCACGTCGCGTTGCGCAAGTCGGGACGTCTGGAGGGCGCGTTCGTGCGTCATGCGCGCGGTCAGGATCCGGTGCCGTTGCCCATGACGCAGGCGATCAGCACCACGGCAGCGCGTTTGCGCGGCCTGCTCGATGAACATGGACCGGACGCGCTGTCGTTCTACGTTTCCGGGCAGATGTCGATCGAGGCGCAATACCTCGTCAACAAGCTTGCCAAAGGTTTTGTCGGCACCAACAACATCGAATCGAATTCGCGCCTGTGCATGGCGAGCGCGGGCAGCGGCTACAAGCTCTCGCTCGGCGCGGACGGGCCGCCGGGATCGTACGAAGATATCGACCACGCCGACCTGTTCTTCGTGATCGGCGCGAATATGGCCGACTGTCACCCGATTCTGTTCCTGCGCATGATGGATCGTGTGAAGGCCGGCGCCAAATTGATCGTGGTCGATCCGCGCCGCAACACGACGGCGGAGAAGGCCGATCTTTTCATGCAGATCAAGCCGGGCACCGATCTCGCGTTGCTCAATGGCCTGCTGCATCTGTTGCACGAAAACGGCCATACGGATGCCGCTTTTATCGCCGAGGCCACCGAAGGCTGGGAGGCGATGCCCGCGTTTCTCGCCGACTACACGCCGGAGAAAGTCGCGCAGATCACCGGCCTTGCCGTCGAGGATATCCGTGCGGCCGCGCAGATGATCGGCTGCGCCAATGAGTGGATCAGTTGCTGGACGATGGGCCTGAATCAAAGCACGCACGGCACATGGCACACCAACGCGATCTGCAATCTGCATCTCGCGACGGGCAAGATCTGCCGGCGCGGCAGCGGGCCGTTTTCGTTGACCGGCCAGCCCAACGCAATGGGCGGCCGCGAAATGGGTTACATGGGGCCGGGTTTGCCGGGCCAGCGTTCGGTGCTGGTCGAAGAAGACCGCGCGTTTATCGAAGACCTATGGCGCATTCCGAAGGGCACGCTCAAGCCCGAAGCGGGCAACGGCACCATCGACATGTTCACGCGCATGGCGGCGGGCGAGATCAAGGCGTGCTGGATCATCTGCACGAATCCGGTGGCGAGCGTGGCGAATCGCCAGAACGCGATCGACGGATTGCGTGCGGCGCAACTCGTGATCGCGCAAGACGCTTTCCTCGACACCGAGACCAACCGCTATGCCGACGTGTTATTGCCCGGCGCGCTCTGGGCTGAAGCCGAAGGCGTGATGATCAACTCGGAGCGCAATCTCACGCTGATGCAAAAGGGCATCGAGCCGCCGGGCGCCGCGCTGCCGGACTGGCAGATCATCGCGCGTATCGCCTGCGAAATGGGTTACGCCGAAAGCTTCACCTACGCGAGCGCCGAGGAAGTTTTCGCGGAAATCACCCGCGTGTCGAATCCGAAGACGGGCTACGACCTGCGCGGCGCGAGCCATCGCCGGTTGAAGGAAATGCCGTTGCAGTGGCCGCTTGCATCGGACGAATCAGCGGAGCGCAATCCGGTTCGCTATCTCAACGACGGCGTGAGCCAGGCACTCAAGGAATTGCCGGACGGCAGCCGTCCGCGGCTTGTTTTTCCCACCACGAGCGGCAAGGCGGTGTTCTTCGCGCGTGCCTATGCAGCGCCGGCGGAATTGCCGGATCGTGAGTTTCCGATCGTACTGAATACGGGCCGCTTGCAGCATCAATGGCACACCATGACCAAGACCGGCAAGGTCGCGATGCTCAACAAGCTGAACCCGGCCCCGTTCGTCGAGATTCATCCCGAAGATGCCGCCACGCTCGGCATCAAGCCACACGACCCGGTGGAGATTCGTTCGCGCCGGGGCCGCGCGGTGTTGCCGGCTGTCGTGACCGAACGCGTGAGCGCGGGCAGTTGCTTTGCGCCGATGCACTGGAACGATGTATTCGGCGACGACCTGTGCATCAACGCCGTAACCAGCGATGCCGTCGACCTGATCTCGCAGCAGCCCGAACTCAAGTTCTGCGCGGTCGCGCTGAGTCCGGTGGCGGCCGACAGCAGGCAGCCGCTTCTGAATGACGACGATACAACGATCGCCGATGCATCCGTTGCGGTTGCCGTGAGCGTGGCGCCCGTGAACACCGTATCGGCAAGCGCCGAGGATCTGGATATGCCCCGTATCGATGCACTCACGAGCCTGTTGCAGTTGCTGCCGACACCCGCGCCTTCATTCACCGACCAGCAGCGGCTCTACCTTGCCGGCTTCGTCAGCGGACTGCGTTCAGCGGAAGCAAAAGGTATCGACAGCACGCCGGTTCTGCCCGGCAATGCGCCGTTCGATACGACCAGCCGTCTGTACGTGGATGGTTTGCTTGCCGGTCTGTATAGCCGCAGCGCGATGGTTCCCGCCGCGTCGGCCGCTACGCTTGCGGTGTCACATGCGGATGCGTCTCACGCGTCCGGCGTGCGGATCGTGCGCGCGCGTCCCAAGGTTACTCTGCTGTGGGCCTCGCAAACCGGCAACACCGAGTCGCTGACCGAAAGCTATGCCACCCGTCTGATGGAATCGGGATTTGAAATCCGCACGTCGTGCATGGCGGATTATCCCGCTGCGGCGCTCGCCAAAGCCCAATACGTGCTGCTGATGACAAGCACCTTCGGCGATGGCGACCCACCCGACAACGCACAAAGTTTCTGGACGCAATTGAGCGGCGAGGGCGCGCCCCGGCTCGACGGCGTACGCTTCGCGGTGCTCGCGCTCGGCGATCGCAACTATGACCAGTTCTGCGGTCACGGCCGCCGTCTCGACGAGCGGCTCGCCGGGCAAGGCGCGCTGCGGCTGATGGATCGCGTCGACTGCGATAGCGAGTATCAGGAAAGCGCGGACGCGTGGCTTGAACGCATCATCGTGCGGATCAAGGAAGAAGATGCCGCGCTGTATGCCGTGCCGGCGGGCGGTATGGTCAATGCCGTGGTGCCGGGCACGGTGCCCACCAAAACGCGGCCGGCCTCGTCGCGGCTCGTCAGCAATCTGCGCCTGAACAAGCAGGGCGCGGCAAAAGATACGCGCTACGTCTCGTTGCATACGGGCGGCTCGGAGCTCGAATACGAAGCGGGCGACGCACTCGGTGTCTGGCCGAGCAACTGTCCCGAACTGGTCGACGAATTGATCGGCCTGAGCGGTCTGAGCGCGGACGCCGCGGTGAACGTGGCGGGCGCCGGAGAGATGCGTCTTGCCGATGCGCTCGGCAAACACTACGAGATCGCGCGGCCGAATCCGGACCTGCTTGCGTTTGTTGCGGCACGCAGCAATAACGGCGCGCTGCGTGATCTGCTGGCGCCGGATCGCAAGGCCGACCTCAAACAGTGGTTGTGGGGCCAGCAGATCGCCGACGTGCTGCATGAATTTCCTGTGAGTCTCACGGCAAGCGAATTGACCGGCATGCTCAAGCGTCTGCAACCCCGGCTGTATTCGATTGCGTCGAGTCCGAAAGCGCATGCGGGCGAAGTTCATCTGACGGTTTCCGCAGTGCGTTACAGCAACGGCCGCCGTCATCGCAAAGGCGTGTCGTCGACTTTTCTCGCCGACCGTGCTCTCGATGTCAACGTGCCCGTGTTCGTGCAGAAGTCCGCACACTTTCGTCCTCCTCATGGTTCGGACACGCCGATGATCATGGTCGGTCCCGGCACCGGCGTTGCACCGTTTCGCGGCTTTCTGCACGAGCGGCGTGCACGAGGCGACACAGGACGCAACTGGCTGTTCTTCGGCGAGCAGCACGCCGCGTCTGATTTCTACTATCGCGACGAACTCGAATCGATGCGCGACAGCGGTGTACTGACCCGACTCGACGTCGCCTTTTCACGCGACCAGGCGGACAAGGTCTACGTGCAGGACCGCATGCGCGAGCAGGGTGCGCAATTGTGGGCGTGGCTCGAAGACGGTGCGCATTTCTACGTATGCGGCGACGCCAACCGGATGGCGAAAGATGTCGATGCGGCGCTCAAGGAAGTCGTGGCGCGACACGGCGGCATGAGTGACGAAAAGGCACTCGAATACGTGGGCCGCCTCGCGCAGGAAAAACGGTACGCACGCGATGTTTATTGATAGCCGGACTGTTTCAAGCGCCGCGTGCGCAGTCGACATTTCAAGGTTTCAAAGAGTACGCAGTAATGCTTCAAAAGAAGGAGCCGGATGGCATGGAGGTTGCCTGTTCATGCCGGTTTTCAACATTGTGATCATTCCGGTGCGTAGCGCGTGGCGCGATCTGCCGGATAGTCGAACAATCAGCATTGTGAGGATATCTGATGAAAAACGTGATGAGCTCCCTAAAGAGTGGGGACTGGCGCGCGCTGGTGGCGTGTTTCCTCTATTTCGACACCGGCTTTACCGTCTGGGTTCTGTATGGACCGCTCGCGCCGTTCATCAGCAAGAGCATTGCGATGACGCCCGCGCAACAAGGTTTGCTGGTGGCGGTGCCGGTGCTTTCGGCCGCCATTCTGCGTGTCACGCTCGGTAACCTGTATCAGTCCGCGCACGGCAAGCGCATTGCGTTGATGGGCGTGCTGCTTTCGGCGGTGCCGACCATCGTGCTGCCGCTGATGCCGTCTGTGCCGTCGTACACCGTGCTGCTGGTGCTCGGCGTATTCCTCGGTGTTGGCGGTGCGAGTTTCGCCGTGGCGCTGCCGATGGCCGGCAGCAACTATCCGCCGAAGGTGCAAGGCCTCGTGTTGGGCCTCGCGGCGGCCGGCAATATCGGCGCGGTGCTCGACGGCTTCCTGTTCCCGCAACTGGCTACGCACTACGGCTGGCAGATGGCCGCCGGCGGCGCACTGCCGTTGCTCGCGATCGCGGCAATCACGCTCTATTTCTGGGCCAACGATTCCGGCGTGAAATCGGGCAGCGTGCTGCGCGCATCCGGCAGCTTTGCAGTGACGCTGGTCGGATTGATCGTGCTGGTGCTGCTGGTCGAAGCCGGCATGTTCGGCTCCGGCAAGACCGGTGTGCTGCTGTTGCCCGTGATTGGCGCTTTGCTGGCGATCGCGGTGCTGCCCAAGCGCTATCGCGCGGTGCTGGCCGAGCGTGACACGTGGGCGATCATGCTGGTGTACAGCATTACGTTCGGTGGTTTCGTCGGCATGTCCTCGTATGTTTCGCTGCTTCTCACCAACCTCTATCAGCTCTCGAAGATCGACGCCGGTCTCTTCATGGCGCTGCTCGCCGCGACGGGCGCGATGGTGCGTCCGCTCGGCGGCCTGATCGCCGACAAGGTGTCCGGTGTGCGCGCGCTGACTTTTCTGCTCGCAATCATCTCGTTGTGCGACTTCGTGTTCGCCGCAGCCATGCCTGCAATGGCGGGCGGCATTGCGCTGCTGTTGGTCCTGTATGTGGCCTTCGGTCTCGGCAACGGCGCGACTTTCCAGTTGGTGCCGCATCGCTGGGCCGGCCGCACGGGTCTGATGTCGGGCATTGTCGGCGCCGCGGGCGGCATCGGCGGATTCTATCTGCCGGTCGTGATGGGTATCGCAAAGGAAAGCACGGGCAGCTATCAGATGGGCTTTGCAACGTTCGGCGTGCTGGCCGCATGCGCGTTCCTCGCGATCGTCGCGCTGCGCCGCCCGTGGATGGCGTGGTCGATGCACTCCGGCGTGATGCATGCGCACGCAACGGAGTAGTGGTGTGGCGTGGAGCGGAGTAGCGCTCCCGATCCGGCCGCCGCGTTGATGCGGAAGCCGGGTCACACGCGACAGAGCCGATCAACCATCATAAGAAGTTGACATGAGCATCACGACAGAACGGGTTCAGGCGCCACTGTCCGACGCGGACGTCTCCAGCGAGGTGTTGAGCTCGTTGATCAACATGGCGGGGCGTCAGCGGATGCTCTCGCAGCGCATTGTGTTGAAAGCGATACTGGCGTTCCAGCAGTTCGACGGTGCGCTCGCGATTGCGCGCGACACGTTGAACACGTTCGCTGACAGTCATACGGCGCTGACGCGAGGCCGCGACGGCTTGCCTGGACTGTTTTCCCCGGCGCTGCGCGACGCATTTCACGGCAGCGGCCAAGTGGCCGCGAAGATCGCGGAATTTATCGCACTGGCTTCGACCGCGTTGGAGGCGATCGGGCGTGCGTCGCCGCGCGCGGACGATGCATTGAAGGCCCTGGTCGATTCCGTCGATCCGTTGCTGACGCATCTGCACGGCGTCACGGCCGTGTACGAGCAGGAGAGCCGGCGGATAGCGCGCTTGCAGAAGAAAGAGCAGCAGCAACTGATCGAGCGGATCAAGGCGATCGCGAAAGAAGCGCATATCGTTTCGTTCAACGGACAGATCGTGGCGAGCCGCGCGCACGTGACCGGGCGCGAATTCGCCGTGGTGGCCGGCGTGATGACGACAATCACGAAAGAACTGGAGGCCGTAGTGAGCGCGTTCGTAAAGAAGACCTCGGCGGGGTGAAGCACGCGGCGCGGCGATATTGCCGTATGCTTGGCGTTTTCCGGAACGTCGGGCAAATGTAATGACCAACTGGTGGCAGGTGGTGTGGGGAACTGCACGCGCAGAATTCTCCGATCTCGGCAGCGCGGCCGACGTCACGCAGGTGCTGATGCGCCTCGGACTCGCATTGATACTCGGCGGCATACTCGGATTCGAGCGTGAGATGTCACGGCGCGACGCCGGCATGCGCACGCATATGATGGTGTCGGTCGGCGCGGCCTTGTTCGTGGTCGTGCCGTTGCAGGCCGGTTTTTCGCAGGACAATATGAGCCGGGTGCTGCAAGGCCTCGTGTCCGGCGTCGGTTTTCTCGGCGCGGGCGCGATCATCAAGCTCAGTGCCGAACGCGAGGTGCGTGGCCTGACGACGGCAGCGAGCTTGTGGTTGAGCGCAGGCGTCGGCGTGGCGGCGGGGTTGGGGCGCGAAGCTACGGCGATTCTTAGCGTGGCGATTGCGCTTGCTATTCTGTCGAGCGCGCGGCTGTTCAAGAGTCGCGAGGGGGAGGAGAAGTAGGGCGCAAATCTTCAGGCGCTCGCATCGGGCTTTTTGTGGGATGCTCGTGCGAGCGAATCGGCCGGCGTACAGCCATGCAGCCGCGTCAGACCTGACTAGTGCGTCGGACTGTGTTCCGTGGGCAAATCGCCGGCATTCAGACGCCCAATCTTCGCGGCCAGTTGGAGCCGTGCCACGCGCCAGTCGGTCAGCGCCTGGATGCGTTGCTGTCTGGCCTCGGAAAGCGCCTTCTGTGCGTTCAGCAATTCCAGAATGCTCCCCACGCCCACCGCATAGCGGCGCTTTGCAACTTCAAAAGAACGCTGTGCAATCTGTTTTAAGGTAGCGGTGTTGCTCACGCTCTTTATGTTCGTCTGCAACGCCTGATAGCTCTTCCACACGTCGAGCGCGATCTGCCGTCGTGCTTCGTCGAGCGAATCCGCCTGCACTTCCGCCTGGGCTTGAGCCGCACGTACTTTGTACGTGCGGCTCAACCCTTCGAACAATGGAATCTGCAACTGCACGCCGATATACCCGTCGCGCCCGGTTGCGGCGAATTCAGGCTGTCCGAGCCCCAGACTGGCGGGCTGGTTATTCTGGCTGTATTTCGCAATCAGACTCAGATTCGGCAGCCCTTCGGCGCGCGTCCGTTGTTCATCGGCAATCGCCGCGTCGAGCTTCGCTCTGGCGGCCGCAATAGCAGGGTGGATGCTTTGAGCTTCTTCAATCAGGCTGGAGATCGATGCCGTGGCGTCCTGGTCCGGCACCACGCCATCGTCGGCCGCCGGCATGGTGACAGGCTGATCCGGCGCCAGAAACATGTCTGAGGCAAGCGTGCCCAACGCGGTCTGCAAATCGCCTTCGGCTTTTGCACGGTTAAACGTTGCCTGTGCGTAGGAAGTCTGGGCTTGCAACTGGTCGGAAATCGCCGCGACGCCGTGGGCCACGCGTGCCGACGCGGCAGTAAAGCTGTCATAGGCGATACTTTCCGCGTCTTCTGCCAGGGCCAGCTTGCCGGCTGCCGCCTGTGCTGCGTAGTAGTCTGTCGCGATAGTGGCGAAGACCGTCTGCAAGGTTGCGTCCTGGTTGGCCCGCGCGGCTGCGAGCAGAGCCTGCGAGTTGGCGAGCGCGGCTTTCCTGCCCCCGAAGTCGTACAGCACCCAGTTCGCCGAGATCGAGCCGGAATAGACCGTCGAGCGATTCGCCGAACTCAGGCGGGGATAACCACTCACGTCTGTCGCCGTGTGATCGCGCACGTCCTGCAAGTTCGCTGTCAGGGTCGGAAGATAGGCCGACTTCGCCACACCGACCGCCGCGGCCTGCACCTTCACATTCGCCCAGGCTTCCCGCGTTGCCGGGTTTTCACACAGGGCACGATTCACCGCTTCGGCCAGATGGAGCGGCATCTCCAGTTGGCCGAACTGGCAGGGATAGGCGGCGTCGTTTGCGAATGTACTCGCAGGTGTGCGCGGAACCAAGGTGTCGGTGCGAAAAACATCGATGGCCTTCACGGTACCCGGCGCGACACCCAGAACCGATAGCCATATCAACGCCCGCAGCGCGTGAATGTAGCGGCGGCTCGCGCCGCTCGTGAGTTTAACGTTCATGCAGACTCTTACCGGCCGTCTGCATCAGCGGGTCAAGAAAATACGCCGCCACACTGCGCTGCCCGGTCCTTATTTCTGCCGTGATTTCCATGCCAGGCGTGAGTCTGACCGGTTTGTCATTAACCTGGATCTGGTTGGTCGGCAAGCGAATGTGTGCTGTGAAAGTCAGGCCCAGTTTCCGGTCCCGGTTCTGCGCTGCGTCGTTCGATACCGACGTGACCTTACCGGTCAGGTAGCCGTAGCGGGTATAAGGGAAGGCCTCAATCTTGACGATGGCATCCTGCCCGACATTCACGAATCCCACGTCCTTGTTTTCAATGCTTGCTTCGACTTCCACCGCGTCGTCCGGCACGATTTCCATGATCGATTGTGCCGTTGTCACGACTCCGCCGGGCGTGTGCGCAGCAAGCTGCTCGACGGTGCCGGAAACCGGCGCGTAGAGCGTCATCAAGCTCTGTCGCGTCACGGCCTTGGTTTCGTCGGCGCGGTACTGCGCAAACTGCTGCCGGGCCTTGTCGAGTACATCGAGCTGTTCACGCGCGAATTGCGAGGTCGTCTGTCCGATCGCCGCCCGCTGTTGGACTATCGCCGCAGCCAGTTCGCGTGCGCGGCTCTGCTGCGCGGCGAGTTCGTGTTCCTGTTCCAATGCGGACTGTTCCTTGCCCAGATAGTCGTGTTGCGCGACGTACTGGTCGCGCGCAAGGTATCGGTAATCATTGGCCTCACGACGTGCCAGCGGTGCGGTTGCGCGCAACTTCGCCACTTCCTGGCGGGTCGTCGCGAGTTCGGCTTCCCGCTTGAGAAGTTCGGCTTGCGACGCCATGAGTTTGTCCGCGTACTCCCTGTACAGTCCTTCGGCGAAATGCTGTGCCTGAGATTGTTGCTCTGACGATGCACCATCCACCGTACGCAGCGCCGGGACACGTCCCGTTTTGACTGCATCGAATAGTGCCGTGGCGCGGGCGGACGCCAGGGCTGCATCGATCCGCGACGAGCGGGCCTTGTCTGCATCAGCCGCTGCCTGTGTCGCGTCGAGAACCAGTAATGCCTGTTGCGCATTCACGCGTTGCCCATCACGAACCAGAATCTGCCGCACAACGCCGGTAATTGCCGGCTGGATGATCTTGACGCGTTCGTTGGGAACGAGTTTGCCTTTTGCCGTCACGACGATATCGAGTCGGCCAACGATACCGATCAGCAGGATCAACATGGCGAGGATCACCAGAATGCGCATTGCCCAACGAGGCGCAGGATGAACGGGCGTTTCGACCAGTTCGAGGTGAGCGGGCTGGAAAGCCAGTTCGTATCCGAGCTTTTCCGGCGCATCCAGCTGGTCGCGGATCGACCACCCGGCCCGCCACACGGCCGAGTATCGACGTATCAGATCGGCGATTGCCTCAAGATGGACTCGCATCATCAACTGTTTTGCAGAGAGAGGAGGTGGGCGTAATAGCCGCCGTGCGCGAGCAAAGCGTCGTGCGCGCCACGCTCCACAATCCGTCCCTTGTCCATTGCGATGATCTGGTCTGCATGTCTTACCGCACTCAGGCGGTGAGCGATAATAATGACGGTTCGCCCCGCACAGATGGCACGCATGTTGTTCTGGATGACGCGCTCGGTTTCGAAGTCGAGCGCACTGGTTGCCTCGTCTAAAATCAGAATGCGCGGATTGGTGAGCAACGCCCGCGCAATCGCGAGGCGCTGGCGCTGGCCGCCCGACAGGTTGCCGCCGTGCTCTTCGACTTGCGTGTCGTACGCCTGCGGTAGCTCGCAGATGAATTCATGCGCGCCGGCCAGTGTTGCCGCGCGCATCACAAGTTCAAGTGGTGCGCCCGGATCGGTCAGCGCGATATTCTCGCGGATAGAACGGTTAAAGAGGACGTTTTCCTGAAGCACCACGCCAACCTGTCGGCGCAGCCATGCAGGCTCGGCGAGCGCAAGGTCGATGCCGTCGATTCGCACGGTGCCCTGTTCGGGCAGGTAAAGCCGTTGCGGCAGTTTGGTGAGCGTGCTTTTGCCGGAACCGGAGCGGCCGACAATGCCGACCACCTCGCCAGCGCGCACGTCGAGCGACAGGTCATCGAGAACGGGTGGGCCGTCGGGCCGGTAGCGGAAACGGACGTTCTCGAAGCGGATATTGCCAACCAGCGCAGGGAGCGCCTGGCGGCTCTGCGCCAGTTCGTTGCGCGTATTGAGAATGTCGCCCAGGCGCCCCATTGAAATGCCGATCTGCTGGAAATCCTGCCAGAGTTGTGCGAGACGCAGGACGGGCGAGGCGACATGCTGCGACATCATGTTGAACGCAATCAGTTGGCCCACGGTGAGCCGCCCATCGATGACCAGCTTCGCGCCCAGCAGCAACGTTGCGAGCGTGACCAGCTTGCCGGTGAACTGGATAAGCTGCTGCCCCACGTTGCCGAGCGCCGTCACCCGGAACCCCGATGCGACATAAGCGGCGAGCTGCGTTTCCCATCTCCTGATGAACTGCGGCTCGACGGCCATTGCCTTGACCGTTTCGATACTGGAAACAGTCTCGACCAGAAACGACTGGTTGTCCGCACCGCGCGCGAATTTCTCGTTCAGACGGCGGCGCAGGGCAGGCACCAGTGCGGCGGAAACGCAGGCATAGAGCGGCAACGACGCCACGACGATCAACGTGAGCCGTACGCTGTAGAGACACATCACCCCGAGAAACACAAACGAAAATACCAGGTCAATGACAGCGGTCAGCGCCTGCCCGGTCAGGAAGTTGCGGATAGTCTCCAGTTCACGCACGCGGGCCACCGTATCGCCCACGCGTCGGGCCGCGAAATACGGCAAGGGCAACGCCAGCAGATGACGGAACAGGCGTGCGCCCAACTCAACGTCAATCCGGTTGGTCGTGTGCGAGAAAGTGAAATTGCGCAGGCCCGTGAGCAGCACTTCGAAGGTCGAACTTACGAAAAGCGCGACGCCTACAACGGCAAGCGTGTTGTAGGCACGGTTCACGAGAACCTTGTCCATCACTACCTGGAACATCAGTGGCGAAACGAGCCCGAAAATCTGCAGCACCAGCGACACGGCGAGCACTTCCAGCAGAAGTCGTCTGTACTTGATGATCGCTGGAATGAACCAGGAAAAATCGAAGCGCGCAAGTTCACCGGCAAGCGAGGCACGGGACGCGAATAGCAACATTTTCCCGGTAGTGCGGACCGTGAGCGCGTCGAACGACACCACTGTCGGAGCGGGAGCGTCGGCCTCAAGAATGAAGACAGTTTTGCCGTCGCATCGTGCGATGATGAAGTGCCTGCCGTCCCTGTCGAAGGCAAGCGCCGGTAAAGGTGTCCGGTCGAGACGGTCGATTCGTAGGGGCGCCTGGGTAGCCTTCAGGCCGATTGAGCGGGCACCCAGTATCAGCGCGTCATTGTCGAAGGGTTCACCGTTGCGGGCGGCGGCATGGCTCAACTGCGCAGCGTCAGCGGCCACGCCATGAAATCGCGCGATGATGACGAGACATGCGAGCGATGGATCATGCACCGGCTGTTTGAGTTCGGGAGCGTTCAAGGGATGCAGGTGAATTCGCATCCGCGAGGCAGAAAGCCGCGGATGCGTGGGCAGCGGGGAAAGGAGCGTCAGTGCAGGTTTGCTGAGAGCATGACCTGGGGCTGCTGCTGGACCGTGTAGGGCGTCTGCGAACTGGCCGCGGGTTCCACGCCGTAAGACGCCATACCCGCGATCAGGTTGTCCACCTGTGTATCGGCGCGGGTCGCGGTGAGCGCGGGTGTCATCTGGAGCAACTGCTGCCTGCTCCATGTCGTGCCGTCGGCAAACTGCACTTGCTGCACGCCGTAGGAACTGCCGTACATGAAAGAGTCGAGCGTGAT
Organism: Paraburkholderia sp. USG1; assembly: GCF_031570135.1. Taxonomy (NCBI): domain Bacteria; kingdom Pseudomonadati; phylum Pseudomonadota; class Betaproteobacteria; order Burkholderiales; family Burkholderiaceae; genus Paraburkholderia; species Paraburkholderia sp. USG1. The sequence continues at coordinate 145,920 of NZ_JAMWXW010000020.1, forward strand.
CTGGTCGCCCGCCATGCCGTCCGTGAGCACCAGATTCTTGCCCGATGTCAGCACTGAAACCGATGACGTGCTGATTCCCGCACCCAGTTGCAGCACGTTATTGGGTGTTTTGCCCGAGTCATATTCCGATATCCCCAGTTTCCCGTAGCCCGCGTTGAAAATGAACGTGTCGCCACCGCCCAGGCTCTGGATATAGTCATTGCCACCTTTGCCGTCGAACACGACGCCGATGGATGCGGCATAGAGTTTGTCGTCGCCCGTCGTGCCTGTTGCCGCCATCTGCAACATCTGTTGCCTGCTCCATACGGTGCCATCGGCGAACTGCACTTCCTGCACACCATTTGCCAGGTTGCTTGCTTCCCCATCCAGCGTAATCTGGTCGTCCGCGATGCCGTCTGTCAGCACGATGCTGAAATTGGCTGTGCCACGTACCGAGACGGACGACGCCGTGATTCCTCCGCCCAGTTGCAGTACGTTATGCGGTGTTTTACCCGTGTCTAATTCCGATATCTCCAGTTTTCCGTAGCCTGCATTGAAAAGGAACGTATCCCCGCCGCCGCCGCCCTGGACATAATCGTTTCCCCTTTCCCATCGAATACTTCCGCATTGGAAGTTCCGTAAATCCTGTCGTCAGTTGCAGCGCCTGTTGTTGCCATGCGCAGCAGTTGCTGCTGTGTCCAGACCGTGTTGTCGGCAAAGCGCACTGCCTGCACGCCGTTGTTATAAAGGAGCATGGCCAGGTCAAGGGTAATCTGGTCGCCCGCGATACCATCGGTCAATACAATGCCTGAGTTGCTGTTCGTGCGCACGGAGACGGATGAGGCACTGATGCCCGGCCCGAATGCGAGTACGTTGTAGGGATTGCTGCCGTTGTCTGCCTCAGAAATTTCGAGTTTCCCGTAGCCCGCATCAAACAGGAACGTGTCGCCTCCGCCGCCGCCCTGAACGAAATCGTTGCCGCCCTTGCCGTCGAACACTTCTGCATTGCTGGTCCCGTACAGCTTGTCATTGCCCGCTGTGCCAGAGAGCGCAGCAGCCTGGATCAGTTGGTATTTCGTCCAAGTCGTGCCATCGGCAAATTGTACGAACTGGACACCCGCGCCGGCGTCGCGGAATTCACCCTTCAATGTGATCTGGTCACCTGCCACGCCGTCGGTCAATACCATGTCGCAGTTGGCAAGCACCTTTGCCCTGATTGATGATGGATCAATTCCTGGACCAAACTGGAGGGTATTGGCAGGCTTGCTGGAGTTCGGATCACTCTCACGAATTTCCACGACACCATCACCAGCGGAGTAGTGGAAGACGTCATGCCCAGGCAGCGTGCCGCTTGGGTCGTTGCCTGCGCGATTGCCGATCAGCACGCTGACTCCCGGGCCTGCATAGAAGTCGTGGTAGATCGTGCTGCCGGTTTCCTGAATGCGCCCGGAACTGTCAAAACTGATCTGCAGCCCAACTGCGATGGCATTCGCAACCGAGGCAATAGTGTCGTTTGTCGCAGCGGCAACGTATTTCTCGAATAACGACGTGGACATGCCCATGTCGAATCGGGCTGCGTCTGCGACGCGTAATAGCAGGTCCCATGAAGCAAGGTTCGCAGAAGTGAGCGTACCGAGCCGTTGGAGAGCCGCCTCCAGGGCTGGCGCAAATGTCGCAGTTGCCTGGACCGTATCAGTGGAAGCGTCATATCTGAACTCAGGCGCGATACTGGCCGCCAGCGGCGATTGCAGAACAAGGCGCGCGAGCGCCGCATCGAACAGATCGTTCCAGCTTTGCTCCAGGTAGCTCGATGCCCGGATTCCGGGATTCACGCCGTCGCCGGTTGAGTTGAACGACTTGCCCAGGTACCGTTCCACGAAACCAAGGTGCCGCGCGTCAATCGAGCCACCCCGCGATGCAGGGGCGAGCGAAGTTACCCCCGCCCACTGAAAGAGAATGGCCTGTGCCGCTGCCTCGATACTGGAGGTCGATGTACCGGAGGGTTGTGCAACGAAGGCCTGCACCAGACTCTGCAAGTCCGGGTCGAGCGACATGGCCGAACGCAGGTCCCGCAATGTTCCCGCACCTGCCAGTTGTGGGAGCGTGGCCGCGGTTGCCGTCACCTCGACGGGTGTGACTGGCCGGGTGTTCATCGTGCTGTTGGTAAACCACGCGTCGGCGATTTCGTGAGTGGTGCCGTCGGTCAACGTAAAGCTGCTGACGGAACTGATCCTGTTACCCGCGATGCTCTCGCTGACCACCGTGTTGTTCAGATTGATGGAGGCGATGCCAAGCTGGCCGAGTGTGTAGAGTTCGCCTGGATCAGAGGTCGCGTTCCCGTTGGTATCGATCCACACCCGCAGGCTTGCAAAGGCAGGATCGGACGCATTGATGATGTTGTCGTGATTGGCGTCGAGCTTGCGCAGGATGTCGAAGCCGTCAGTGGTTTCGTTGCCAAATAGTTGGGTAATATTTGTGATGGCCCGGTCGTCCGGGTCAAAGCAGAGCAGTCCCATGCCCGCGCCAATCCAACCGGTCTGACGGGCAAAGCCATCGTTGTTCAGATCGAAGTAAGGAGCGCTTGTATTGAGTGGTGTCAGGTTAATTCCTGAGCCCGTCAGATCGAGAACTAATGGGCTGGTGGAGTCCAAGGGAGGGCCGTCGTATTCGCCCAGGGCGCCGCCACCTGCGCCCGACTCGGGCGGGGAGGCGTCAGAGCCTCCCGGATGTCCGATGCCAGATCCACCTGATCCTCCCGACCCTCCCGAC
>NZ_JAMWXW010000021.1:0-147740 GCF_031570135.1 Paraburkholderia sp. USG1
AGTAGGTCATCGTCAGGCTCCCCCGCAGCAGACAGAAACCCCACCCCAAAAAGGTGGGGTTTCTGCGTTTACCAACCCCTCCACACCGCCCTTACAGAACCGGATCAGCGCGAAAACCCGACACGAATCCGACACGAACAACCCGACCTGCTCCGCTACCCGCGTCCAGCAACCGCTACGGCGCAATTCACCCGCGGCATTCCGCTCTCCGCCCACTCCGCGCCGCTGCCGTACTCACGCACAGCCAGCGGCGCCCAGCATCAGATCTGCCCCATGACTTACTGCGCCGAGATATCCGCGCCGCTGCTCGCACCAGCGGGTATCCCACCATCGCTAATCTGCGCTTTGTCGACTTCTGCAAGCAATGCTTCGTCGCGTGCAATGACTTTGGGCAGATGTGTACGCAAGAACTCGACCCAGGTCCGCGTCTTCGCATCGATGAACTTGCGCGACGGATACAGCGCGTAAATATTCATCTTCTGCGCCGTATATTGCGGCAATACGCGCACTAACGTTCCATCACGCAACCCGGAAATTGCCGCGTATAGCGGCAGCATGCCAATGCCCATTCCTTCGCGAATCGCGACGATCAGCGACTCGGCGATGTTCACGTGCACAGGCCCATTCACCTCCATCGTTTCGCAGCCATTCGGCCCTTCGAGCACCCAATCGTGCGGCGGAAACGCCGGGGTGTGCAGGATCAGACACTCGTGGTGTGCCAGATCGGCCGGTTTCTGCGGCGCGCCGTGGGCGCGCACATACGCGGGCGAAGCGCACAAGATGCTGAAGGTCGTTCCGAGCGGAAGCGACACGAGATCCGAATTAGGCAAAGTGGAAGCGCCGATCACCGCGACGTCCGCGCTGCCTTCAAAGAGATCAGGCATGCGCTGCGACAACGTCAGCTCGACTGTCACCTCCGGATACAGCGCGCGATAGCGCGAGATGGCCGGCAACACGTAGTGCTGGCCGATGCTGGCAAAGCTATGCATTCGCAAAGCGCCGCTCGGGCGCTCGTGCGCACAACTGGCTTCTTCTTCCGCCGTGCTGACATCTGCAAGTATCTGCTGACATCGCTTCAGGTAGCGCTCGCCCGCAGTGGTCAGCGCAAGCCGTCGCGTGGAGCGGTTCAGCAACCGGGTCCGCAGATGAGCTTCGAGTTCCGAAACCGCGCGGGACATCGCGCCGGTCGTTGAATTGAGCGACTGCGCGGCACCGGTGAAACTCCCGGCTTCGACCACGCGCACGAACACTCGCATATTTTGTAACGTATCCATCAATCCTTCTATTTCACGGCAGAGGCCGTATTGTCCGCCTGTCTCGGATGCGCATTGTTGTTCGTTTTGGAAGGAACGTTCCGCGCCTGTCCTCTTAATGCACGCATAGCATGCTCCTACAATCGGCGCCTTGCCTGCCGGAGTGAGCAGTCTTCGCCGGTGTTTCTTTCGGCGGCCAACCCGGCTGCATTGCTTTCAGATAAAGCGCGAACATGCGATCGAACCGACGGCCGATTCCGTCCGGCAGTGGAGCTTCATGTTGCGGCCACTCAGTCGGGCTGTTCTCGACTGGGCAGATAGCGATGACCTGATCTGGCTGCATCTGTTGAAAACGGTGACCGCCGGTCTGCTGGCGCTGGGCATTGCGATGACTACTGTGTTCGTGCTGATGCAGCCGTTCAGCGGAATGGTGCTCGCCAAGAGTCTCTACCGGATTCTCGGGACTGCGGCGGGCACAGTCGCTGCACTGGTGCTGGGCGCATTGTTCGTCCAGCAGCCCGAGTTGTACATGCTCGGCTGGGTCAGCGCCTGTATTGCGGCAGCGGTCCGGTTTCGGCATTTCAGGTGGTATGGCTTCGTGCTCGCGGGTTATACCGCTGCGCTGATCGGCATCCCGAATATCACGGCGCCTCACGACCTGTTTCTGGCGGCGCTTACGCGCGCGGCGGAAGTAGCGGTCGGCATCGTGTCCTCGAGCGCGGTGAGCGCGCTGATCGTGCCACAGCGATCCAGCCTCGCACTGCGGCACGCGCTGCAGATTCGATACGCAAATTTTACAGCGTTCGCCGCCGATGTGTTGGATCGCGGCATCGAGCGTGGCCAATTTGAGCGGCGTTTTGCGGATCTCGTCGATGAGATCGTCGGTTTCGAGGCGACGCGCACTTTTGCCGCCTTCGAAGATCCGGCCATGCATTCACGCAGCGAGCATCTCGGCCGTCTGAACAGCGAGTTCATGGATGCCTGCGCGCGGCTGCACGCGCTGCATCAACTGCTCAAGCGTCTGCGCGTCAACGGTTCGGCGCCGATCGCCACGGCGATCAAACCATATTTCAGCGAACTCGCCGCGCTCATGGTCCAACAGCCCGATGCTGCAGTCGATGCATCGCGAATGGCGGCCCGCTTGCAGCACTTTCAGGCGAGTTTGCCCCGGCTCGTGCGCGAAACGAGACGGCCGCTGGAAGCCTCGCCCGCTGAATCGCTGCGGACTTCGATACGGCGGCGGAACTGCTGTACCGGTTCGTCGACGAATGGATCCGCTACTCGAGGACTTACTCATCTCTGACGCTGCGCAAGCCGGGGAGCCAGCCGCGGACCACCAGTCGCTACGTGAGCAAAACCAACAGCTTTGTCGTCGCGTCGACTTTTATCCGTGCGGCTGTGGTCATGGCGATCGCCGGCTGGTTCTGGATCACGACAGATTGGCCCAGCGGCGGCCTTGCGGTGATCGGCGCGGCGCTGGTATGCGCGCTGACGTCGACCGCGCCGAACCCTTGGAAGATGGCCGTACAGATGGGCGTCGGCGCGGTGCTGGCGACCATGACCGGTTACCTCTTCACCTGCTACGTGTATCCCAACATCGACGGCTTTCCGCTGCTGCGCATGACGCTGCGCCGGTGCTTGCGCTCGGTGCATTCGTCGCCACCCCCAAGCTTGCGGCGGGATATGGGATCGGCTTCTCGGTGTTCTTCTGCCTGCTCGCCGGACCCGACAACGTCGTAACTTACGTGCCGGATCTGCTGATCAACAATGGCATCGCGCTCACCGCGTCGCTGCTGTTGGCGGCGCTCGTCTTCGCGATTGTTTTCCCGGCCGATATGCCCTGGCTCATCGGGAAAATCCTCGGCGATCTGCGCGCGCAAGCGGTATCCGCATGCAAGGACGAGTTGCCGGGACTCAATCAACGCTTTCAGTCGAGCACGCACGATCTCACTTCGCAACTGCGTGTGCTGTGGGCGCGACGCTCCCGGCGTCGCCGTGATGCCTCGCGCTGGATGCTCGCGACACTTGAAGTGGGACACGCCGTAGTCGATCTGCGCAACGAGGCGGTGCGCGCCGATTACGCGCACGCACTCCATTCGCGATGGGACAGTACCGTCGAGCGAACCCGCGACGACCTCGCGCGGCTTTTCGAGTGCGCCGGCGCGCGTAGTCTCGAACGCGCGCTGGTATCCGTGCGCTCGGCCACCTGGATTGCGCAAGACGTGCTGCAAACGGTTCATGCCGATCGCGACAAGCGTCACGACCTGCAGCGCATTCTGAGTTGCCTGCACTTCATCCGCACTGCGTTGCTCGACAAGGACGCGCCTTTCAATGTGCGCTGACTCATGTTCGATTGACTCATGTTCGATTGACTCATGAGCGATTGACTTATCGGCGTTGCCCCCTGCGCGCCACGATCTGTCCCGTGCGCCGATCCTTCTTCAGGATGGAAAGATCACTTCCGGGCGGCCCCGTTTATCTGCGTGAGTGGTAACCATATAGTTTCATTACTGCATCGCAGTAATCGTAAGTCCTGGAGAACGAAATGAATGTGTTGAAAATCGCCTTGATCGCCTGCTGTTTGTCTGCTATCGGCGCTCAGGCACAAACGGCTCCCGCCGCCCCGCAACAGCAGTCCGCCCAAGCGGCTGCGCAACGCGACGCCAACGCGGACACGCGCGGCCGCGCCGCTGCACCGGCCGCCAAAGCTGAAGAGTGCGTCGGACCGGTGAGCTTCTGCAACATCTACTTCGGCAGTTAAGCCGCGTCACGCATCACCCTGAAGTACGTGCAAGACCTGTCGCGACAATTGACGCGCGACGAAGCACCCGGCCGCGACGCCGTCATGTCGTGACGCCGCGGCGGGGGCGACAATCCGGCCACTGAGTGAAGCACACCGCAGACGTGCGCATCAACGGGCCGGACTGGTGATTATGGAGAGACTGAGTTTCATGTACCAAGACCGGATTCGCTGCGCCGCGCTGCGCGGAAAAATCACTTCGGCTGCCGAGGCGGCACTACTGATTCAGGATGGCATGCGCGTCGGCGCCAGCGGTTTTACCCGCGCGGGCGACGCCAAGGCCGTCCCCGTTGCGCTCGCCGAGCGCGCGCGTCGGGAAGGCAAGCCGCTGCGCATTACGCTGATGACCGGCGCCTCGCTCGGTCACGACGTGGACCGCATGCTGACCGAGGCGCACGTGCTGGCTCGGCGCCTGCCGTTCCAGGTGGACAAGACGCTTCGCGATGCCATCAATCGCGGCGAAGTGATGTTCGTCGATCAGCATCTGTCTGAAACCGTCGAGATGCTGCGTGCGAACCAGCTTGGCAAACTCGACATCGCCATTATCGAAGCCGCCGCGATCACGGAGACCGGCGGCATTGTGCCGACCACCTCGGTCGGCAATTCGGCCAGCTTTGCGATTCTTGCCGACAAGGTCATTGTCGAGATCAATCTTGCACAGTCGCTCGCGCTCGAAGGGCTGCACGACATCTGGATTCCGGGCCGCAGGCCGCACCGCGAGCCGCTGCCGATCGTGCGGCCGCAGGATCGCGTCGGCACGAAGGCGATCGAGATCCCGCCCGAGAAAATCGCGGCGATCGTCATCACCGATATGCCGGACAGTTCGTCCACGGTGCTGCCGGCGGATGCCGAAACCGAATTGATCGCCGGTCATCTGATCGAGTTCTTTCAGTACGAAGTGTCGCACGGGCGCATGCCGCGAAACTTGCCGCCATTGCAGGCGGGCATCGGCACGATCGCCAATGCGGTGCTGGCCGGCTTCGTCGATTCGCCTTTCGAGGCCTTCGAAATTTATTCAGAAGTGCTGCAAGACTCGACCTTCGACCTGATGGATGCCGGCAAGGTGACGTTCGCCTCCGGTGCGTCGATCACGTTGTCGGCCGCGCGCCAGGCGCAGGTGTTCAGCGAGCTCGAACGCTACCGCGATCGTCTCGTCTTGCGTCCGCAAGAGGTCAGCAACCATCCGGAAGTAATCCGCCGGCTTGGTCTGATTGCGTTGAACACCGCGCTGGAATTCGACATTTACGGCAACGTGAATTCGACCCACGTGGGCGGTACGCACATGATGAACGGCATTGGCGGTTCGGGCGACTTCGCGCGTAACGCGTCGTGTGCGATCTTCGCGACCAAGTCGATGGCAAAGGGTGGCCGCATTTCGAGCATCGTGCCGATGGTGCCGCATTGCGATCACAACGAACACGACGTGGACGTGGTAGTGACGGAGCAGGGGCTTGCCGACTTGCGCGGCCTCGCGCCGCGCGAACGCGCCACGTTGATCATCGAAAATTGCGTGCATCCGCTGTATCGCGATCTGCTGCGCGACTACTACCGGGATGCTTTGAAGAACGGTGGGCAAACGCCGCACCAGTTGGATCAGGCATTCGCGTGGCACACGCGGTTGCGTGACACCGGCTCGATGTTGCCGGCGCAGGAAGCGGGGCTTTAAGTTCGGAAGGGTTTTGAGTCGAGCCGGCGTCAGGTGGCCTTCGCCCCTGACGCCATAAAACGTCAGATGCGGCGTTCAAGTACCTCGCCGGATGAGCCGGATAAGAAACAATAGAATAACCGCGCCGATGACCGCGGTGATGATCGAGCCGATCCAGCCGCCGCCCAGCGAAATATGCAGCACGCCGGCGAGCCAGCCGCCGATGAACGCGCCGACAATCCCGACGATGATGTCGACGATCAGGCCGAAGCCGCCGCCCTTGACGAGCACGCCTGCCAGCCAGCCAGCGATCGCGCCGATGATGAGCCATGCAATGATGCCGTGTTCCATAATCGAGACTCCCTAGTTAAGTGTGAAAAATTCACGGTGACAGAGCTTAGTCGAAGGTTATGGGACAGTCCATATTCAGGACGCGGAATTAACATTGTCTGAATCTATTGCAAACTAAGTGTAGACGATAGGCGCCAATATAGGGGACTTACGCGCTGCGCTTATTCGGGCGTGGGCTCCGCTTCTCTGGCCGTCCAGCTGACGCTGGAGACGCTCTTTTCCATGCTGATGCGGCTGGCCATCTGTTCGAGCTTCGACTGATCTTTGGGATGCATCTTCAGGGTTGCCGTTACACGAATGCGGCCTGGCTCACCTTCGACGTCCTCGCTCGTCAGGCTTTGAAACGACAGCGGTGTCGAATACATCGAATTGGAGACGGCGGTACGGATATGAATCTCGTCGGCCTCCCGGCAGACGATCGTCAACACGTATTCGCGGACCAGGTCGGCGTTCGAGACCGGCGTCGCGTTGATCATACGGCTGACTTCACGCAGCACGGTATTGGTCAGCAGCACGACCACGGTGCCCGCGAGCGCCGGTCCGTAATGACCCGCGCCGCACAGCACGCCCACCGCGGCGGAGCACCACAAGGTCGCCGCGGTGTTGATTCCCTGAATGGAACCCTTGTCGCGCATGATCACGCCGCCGCCGAGAAAGCCGACGCCGGAGACCACGTACGCGGCGATCTGCGTGATGCCGCTCGTACCGTTGCCGGTCAGCACGCCGAGCGTAACGAACAGGCACGCGCCGCTCGCGACCAGCGTGATGGTGCGCAGGCCTGCATTGCGCTGACGCATCTGCCGTTCAAGGCCGATCGCGACGCCGCAGGCGAAGGCGGCGAGAAGCCGCAAGAGGAATTCAACTGTCATCGGTCAACAAGGGTGAGGCGAGAGTTCGCGCAGTGTGAACCTTGCGCGTGACACCGGCGCGTCCGTCCCGATGGGCACGGGCGCGAACAGGCGTGAACCGGGCGCGCGAGCAAAACCTCGCGGCGCTGAAAGGCAAGGACTGTCGGCATGGCATTCAGCCATGCGGAACTCACTGCGACTTTACTGCAACAAGTGGGTATGGGTACTACGACGTGCACCGCCGCCTGAAGGCAAGACGGCGACAGAAAAAGGTTGGCGCGGAAATCTTGCCGATCAGGCGATCGGGCGAATCGAAGCTCGACGGGTACTACTGCTACTGTCCAAGATCGTGATTCCGGGTAAATGAATTGGGCGGATTTTAGGCGCCTCTGCAAAGATAAGTCAAGCCGCCATTGGGTGCGGCGACGAATGATTTGCACGTCATCTTTGAGGAAGTTTCCGTGCTGATTGAGGAACTATTCCCACACAAATACGGACTCCGAAGGTTGACGACGGCCATCCCGGAAAACACACTGTCTGTATAACCCGGGACACGCGGTTTCGCTCGTGCGTCGCGATCCGCGCAACGTCACCGCTTCCGCCGCTCATTCGAATTGAGGAATGTATGAAAGTTAAAGTTCTTGGAGTCATCGCCGGTGCATTGATCGCTGCCGCTCCCTTTGTGTCGTTCGCGTCCGGCTTGCCCGCGCCGTTTGAAGGCAGCAGCACGCTGCAGGCAGACGGCCTCGTGAAGGCGGTCGATCAGGCCAACCATTCGGTTACGGTGCTCGACGCGCAGGGCGGCGAAGCGTCGTTCAACGTTACCGACACGCGAAATCTTGCGCAGATCAAGCAGGGCGGCAAGGTTCACATCCGCATGATGCGCAACGCCGTGATCAGCGTCACGCGCAGTGCGGACGGGCAAGTCACGGCGGCTCAAACCGGGCAGTCGAACACGGTTCAGACAGTGACCGCCCGCGTCGAGGCCATTGACCATGCTTCCGGAATCATGGCGCTCAAAGGCGCGGACGGTTCGGTGTTCCATATCCAGGGCCGCGATCCGGCCAGGACCGCCGGCGTGACGCCGGGTATGCAAGTGGCGGTGGCGTTCGCGCCGCAAGTCAGCGTGGCCGTGGCGCCCACGCAGTAACGTCCCCCTTCGTCGGGTTCGCTAGTCGGGCTCGCCGGGCACGAGGCGCAAGCGCGTGATTTCGGACGGCGCGCCCAGACGCTTCGGCGGTCCCCAGTAACCGGTGCCTCGGCTCGTGTACACCCAGAGTCCGTTCAGCCGCGCAAGACCCGCGGTGAACGGCTGCTGAAACCGCACGAAGAAATTCCACGGAAAGAACTGGCCGCCGTGCGTGTGCCCAGAGAGCTGCAATGTGAAGCCTGCTGCTGCGGCGGCTTCGGCTGAACGCGGCTGATGGGCGAGCAGTACCTTGATCAGCACGTCGCCAGGCGCGCCCGCTAGCGCCGCGACTGGATCGCTGCGGTGCGCCGGGTCGTGATGGCCCGCTGAATAATCGGTCACGCCGGCGATCACGGCACGCGCGCCGTCGTGGTCCACGACCACGTGCTCGTTCAGCAGAACGTTCAGTCCCAGGCGCCGGAATTCGTCGATCCAGGCGTCGGCGCCCGCGTAATACTCGTGATTGCCCGTCACGAGAAAGGCGCCGTGGCGCGCGCTCAACCGTGACAGCGGCTGCGTATGTCTGGTCAATTGCGGCACGCTGCCGTCCACGATATCGCCGGTGACAGCGATCAGATCCGGCTTGAGGCGATTCACCGCGTCGACGATCGCATCGACATAGCGGCGTTTGATGGTCGGTCCAACGTGAATGTCGCTGATCTGCACGATCGTGAAGCCGTCGAGCGCGGCCGGCAAATCGTCGATCGGCACTTCGATCGTCACCACCTTCGCGCGACGGCGAGCGTTGAACAGGCCGACAAGCGTAGAGAGCAGCGCGAGCAACGGCACCGCCGCTGCGGAGCCGGTCCGCCAGTGCGCGATGGCAACGGTGTTCGGCCAGATCGCATCGACGGTCAGAAGCGAGGCGAGCACGAGGTCGCGCACGAAAGTCAGGACCAGCAGTGAGGAGAAGAAACCCATCACCAGCAGACCGACCCACGCGAGCCGGTCGCTGAGCGGCTGCTGTTTGATCGTGCGCGCCAGCATGCCGAGTGGAATGAGAAAGATCGACAGCACGAGCCACAACCCGCACAGCCAGCGGCCGGCGGTATCGATCGGCATGTCCGGAATCAGACGAAAGCCGACGTAAATGTGCAGCAGGATGCCAATCAGGATGATGCGAACAAGAAACGATGAGCGGCGCATAGAGAGGATCAGGGCGGGAAGGGGCCGGCACGAGCGGAAGGGCGGCGCTACTCGTGCGTTGCGGCAATGTCGGGGCGAACGAGCCGACCCATTCTACCGAGATGTGCAATCGCCTGCCGGCGGCGTCAAATTTGCCGCTGACGTGGCGAGCCGCTGCCCGTGGGAAGGCGCCTGCATGGTACTGCATTGCAGCATCCAGGCCGCCGTATCTGGCTCATCCGGCCGTCTGTTGCGCTCGAATTAAATGGGCTTTGAATTGTGTTCGGGCGTGGACTATTCTGAAATAGAACCGGCTTGCAGCAAAGCTAAGGCAAGGGTCTCAGAGAAGGCCCTGGCGGTCTGCTAGCGGTTCGTTTATCGCCTGCAGAGGCGAAGGCAGGAGGCACAGATGAAACTGCTCAGATCAGGCAACCCGTTCCGTCACGCGCACCATACGCATCATGTCGGATACGAAGGCAGTCATGTCATGCTGCCGCTCGTGGTCATATCGGTGATGGCGATCGGCCTGTACTTCGGCGTGCGCAACATCGATTTTTCCGAATTGGGCAAGACCGCGCTGTTCTACGTGGTGATGCTATGCGTCGCCTTGGGTATCGCGGGATTGTTCGGCGTCGTCGGAGCGTGGGTTCGGTCGGGCGGCGACGAGGCCGAGGAGGGCTTCTGCTTCGTTGGTGCGCTGATCGGCGCGGTGGTGTTTTACGTGGCGCTCTTCAGTTGACCGGACTCGGCAGCGGGTCGGAGGCTACGGATCAGACGATCCGCGCGGCTTCGTCGAAAGCAAAGCGCGGGCTGCGTGGAAACAGCTTCGACGGGTCGCCGTAGCCCAGATTGATCAGAAAGTTCGACTTCACGGTCGTGCCGGCGAAGAAAGCTTCGTCCACTTTGGCGGCGTCGAAACCTGACATCGCACCCGTATCCAGGCCTAGCGCGCGGGCGGCGAGAATCAGATAGCCGCCTTGCAGCGTCGAATTGCGAAATGCCGTGTCGGCAATCGTCTTGTCGTTGCCGGCAAACCAACTGCGCGCGTCCGCGTGCGGAAACAGCTTAGGCAGATGCTCGTAAAACGCCATGTCCATCCCGACGATCGCCGTGACCGGCGCTGCCATCGTCTTCTCGAGATTGCCTGCCGACAATGCCGGGCGCAGCTTCTCCTTGCCTTCCTGCGTTTTGACGAAGACGAAGCGGCCCGGGCTCGAATTGGCCGAGGTCGGGCCGAGCAGGACGAGTTCGACGAGTTGCCGCAGCACGGCGTCGTCGACGGGTTCCGGCTGCCAGCCGTTATGCGTGCGCGCTTCGCGAAAAAGCTGATCGAGCGCCTGGTCGGAGAGAATCATGTTGAGTGTCCCTTGAAGGTGGCGTGCGAGGAATGAATATGACTGCTGCGGATGAAACCGCAACGTGCCTGCGTGAACGCTGTCGTCGTTGCCGCCATAATAACCAGGGTTCTCATCCTCATCCCGTTACGCTTTGAACGCGCGCTCATACTCAGGCAATCTCATGACGGATTTCTTCGCGGATTTTTCCGATGCTCCGCCGGCGCCCGACGTCGACTGGTATCCCGATTGGCTGCCGCCCGCAACGGCGGTGCGGGCGTTGACGCAACTCATCGACGAAGTCGAATGGCGTCAGGACATGATGGGCACGCCCGCAGGCCGCGTGCCGTTGCCGCGGCTGACCGCCTGGCAAGGCGAGCCCGACGCGGTTTATGTCTACTCGGGCATTCGCAACGTGCCGCAACCGTGGACGCCGACGGTTGCCGAACTGAAGTCGGCCGCAGAGTCGGTTTGCGACGCGCATTTCAATAGCGTGCTGATCAACCGCTATCGCAGCGGCGCCGACAGCATGGGCTGGCACGCGGACCGCGAGCCCGAACTCGGCGCTCAGCCTGTGATCGCGTCGGTGAGCCTGGGCGTCGCGCGCACGTTCGATTTGCGGCACAACAGGAGCGGTGTCGTGCAGTCTTTTTCGCTCAAGGGCGGCAGCTTGCTGGTAATGAAAGGCAACACGCAGGCGGACTGGCGGCATAGGGTGCCGAAGGAGCCGCGCGTAGCGGGGGAGCGGATCAATCTGACGTTTCGCTGGGTGACGCCGCGCGCGGGTCCTCGCTGATGCCGGGGGCCGCTCGCGGCTGGCGCGGTTCGTATCTCCGACGGGTCGCTGCAGGTGCTTGCCCGTGTTGTCCTGGCCTTGAATCGGGCAGCTTCGCTTAGTCGGCGTCCAGACGTCGTCTTGCAGTGGCGGCGAGTCGATCGAACGGGAAGGTGCTGGCGGCGAGCGCCGTGGTATTCGGAAAATATTCGCGCGCAATGTCGGTCAAGATCTGGCCCGGCGGCGCTTCGATCAGCACGCGCGCGCCCATTTCCTGCATGACCGTGAGCGCGTCGAACCAGCGCACGGTGTAGCGCATATTGGTTGCGAGATCGTCGCGGATCGCGTCCGCCGTGTACAAAGGGCGGCCGCCGCGGTTGCCGACATACGTGCTGTGCGGCGCGTGAAACGGTATTTCCTGTGCGTAGGCCAGCAAGCCGTCCGCGGCCTGCGCGAGCAATTCGCAATGCGACGGTACGCTCACCGCGAGGCGCGTGGCCTTGCGTGCGCCTGCGGCCAGCGCGCGTGCGATGAAGGCGTCGAGCGCGTCGTTTGCGCCCGCCACGACAATCTGGCGCGGTGCGTTCACGTTGCCGATATAGACTTGCTGCCGGTCTTCATCCGCATGCCGCGCGGCGAGCGTTTCCACCTGATACTCGGTCAATCCCGAGATTGCCGCGAGACCGTAGCCGGATGGGTACGCGGTCTCCATCAGTTCGGCGCGGCGGCGAACCATCTTCAACGCGTCTGCGAAATGAATCGCGCCGCAACTGACTGCCGCCGCGTATGCGCCGACCGATAAACCCGCGCTGATCTGCTGCACGAGCTGTTCGCCAGCCAGTGCGCGCGTGATCGCCACGCCCGCGACCGTCAGGCCGATCTGCACGGAGACGGTCGAGCGCAAAGCGTCCGGCGTGTCCAGCGTGCGCACATCGACGCCGAGTACCTGCGAAGCTTCCTCGAGCGTGTCGCGCACTGCATCGTGCTGCGGCAGACGATGCAGGAACCCATCGGTCTGCGCGCCTTGTCCGGGGAAAAGCAGGGCGAGCATCAGGCGTTGTCGCCGTGCGCCGCGGTAGCCCACGGATCGGGAATCAGGCACGGACCGCTTGCGTGGCGCGCCATCACGCGTGGTTTGCCCGCTGCCCATTCGGCCAGGGCCACGCCGCCCGCGGGTGTGTCGAGTTGCGCGTCCACGCGAACGCCGGCGCGTTGCGCCAGCGCTTGCAGATAGTCCTGCAATTGAATCGCGAGGTTTCGCGCGAGCGGTTTTTCATAGGCTCGAATGAGCAGGTCGAGATCGCTCGATGCCGTCACCGTCGGTGTCTGTGTCGCCAGTTCAAAACCGGCGCTGCCGGTCGGTCCCCAGACGAATGCGCCCAACGGGCCGGCCACATCGTCCTGCAACGCGGCGAGTGCGGCGAAAGCGGGCAATGCGGTGCGCGCGGCGAGTGGAGCGCGTGACGCGAGCGTTTCCGGCGACACCGCAGTCACCACATCCGCCGACAACGCCCACGTAGCGTAGCGTTGCGACCGCCCGGCACCGCGCACACCGATCGCAACGAACCCGTCTGCCGCCAGCGCGCGTCTGACCACCGCATACGGTGCGCGCCCGAAAGCGTCGCGCACCCATGCCGGTTCAGCATCGAATGGCTGCAGACGTTGCAGGCGCAGCAAGTCGTGCGGCCGCCATCGCGCGTCGCACGACAACGCGTGGTCGATGGCAAACGGCGGCGCGGCGCACGCCTGCATTACACGGCATCCCATTGTTCGGCGAGACGCCGGTGCACTTCGATCGACGCCGCGCGATTCTTCTGCGCCTCAGCCGATTCCAGCCGATGCGCGAGGTTGCGGCGGCCGTCGTCGCGCACGCTGCGAATCTGTGCGGTCAACACCTGGCGCACGCGCTCGATCTGCGCGGCGTCCGGCGCGTCGGCATCGACGCCGTCGATCAACTGGTCGAGCAGTCCAAGCCTGGCGAACGACGCCATTGAGTACGACATCGGCACGATGGTTTCGCCGAGCGCGTCGAGTGCTTCGACCGTGCGGCGCGTGACGCGCGCGGCGGCTTCCTTGCCCATCGCGTGAACCATCGTACCGGGCGCGTCGAGCGCGACGATGCGGTTGGCCTGATAGCCGTGCGCGAGGAAAGCGCCCGACATCGCCGGCCCGACGATCAGCGCGATCACCGGATGACCCGCGTCGCGCGCGCTCGCGTAGGCGTCGACGGCGGCCGCGCACGCGAGGTGAATGCCGAGCATCTCCTCGCGATAGCCGTACGCCTGGCTTTTCACATCGACGATCGCCACGATCGGGCGGCGCGTGCCACTCGCTTCGTCTCGTGCCATCGCGTCGCGCACGGCGCGCGCGAGCCGCCAACCCTGTTCGAGGCCGACGACGTTATCGGTCGCGCGCGGAAAGCGGTTGGAAGGATCGGGCACGACCGCGAAGAAGTGGGCCGTTTCGCCGCCGAGTGGCGCGTCGGCGCTCCACACGGGAGCGTGGCTGACCGATTCGCCGGCAAGCGCCCGGAACCAGCGCGCACCGCGGCTGGGTTGTACGTCGCTCATACCTGCTCCTTGCGCAATGTGTTCCGCGCGTTCTGCACGTGACGGTTGAATACGTCACGCATGGTTTCCGGCGTGACGGTGGCGGGATCGATCTGCGCGAGCCGGTTCAGGAAAATGTCGACCTGTTCGCTGCGATGCGCGGCCGGCACACCCTGCGCGAACGCGGCATGCACGGCGGCGCGCACCGCGTCGGCGTCGTCGTCGACCAGTTGATCGGCGAGCGCGGTCGCCGTGCGCTGTTCGCCGCCGATCAGTTGCCACACGCGGCGGCGATCGCTGGCGTCGAGTTCCTCGATGCCGGCCTCCTGTTCGATCACCTCGGGGCCGTTCATGCCGAGCCGCCCCTGCTTCGTGACGACCAGGTACGAGCACAACGCCGCGGCCAGCGACATGCCGCCGAAGCACCCGACCATGCCCGCGATCACGCCGACCACCGGCACATGCCGGCGCAACGCGACGATGGCCGCCTGAATCTCCGCGATCACCGCGAGGCCGAGGTTGGCTTCCTGCAACCGCACGCCGCCCGTTTCGAACAGCACGACCGGCCGCACGATCTTGCCGCGTTCGCAGTCGCGCAACGCCAGTTCGAGCGCGGCGGCGATCTTGCTGCCCGACACTTCGCCGATGCTGCCGCCCTGGAACGCGGATTCGATCGCGGCGACCACGGCGGGCTCGCCGCCGATGGTGCCGCGCGCGATCACGCAGCCGTCATCCGCCTGGCAGACGACGCCTTGCAACGGCAGCCACGGCGATTCGATCCGGTCGAACGGGCCGAGCAGTTCGCGGAAGGTGCCCGCATCCAGCAGCGAGCGGGCGCGTTCGCGCGCCGGCAGTTCGATGAAACTTTCGCGCAGCAGCGGCGCGGGATGGGTGCTCGCAACCGTATTCATGCGTCGTCTCCCTGTTCGGCGGCTTCGACGGCTTCCGCGAGCCGCAACGCGACCACACCGGGCGTTGCGCCGAAGTCGTTGATTTCGATTTGCGCGGCGCCGTCGTAGCGGGTGAAAAAGCGGTCGAGCACGCTTTTCCAGATGTGGCTGTAGCCGTCGACGCTGGTGCGTACGACCACATGCGCCGCCAGCGCGCCAGCCTGGCCGGCGGGCGAGAGCAGCACTTCCAGATCGCCCGAGCCCACCACGCCGACATGCGCGCGGGTCGTGACGGCGCGTTGCGCCGGATAGTCGAAGGTCAGATGTTCCATGTGTCCGGGCTCCCGTTGGCGTCGTGATGGGCCAGCATGTCGAGAAAGAGGGTGGCGGCGAGCAGATCGGCTGCGCCGCCGGGCGATGCGTTGAGCGTCAGCAGGTTGTGTTCAAGTGCGGCGAGCGCTTCGAGGCCCGCCGGCGTCGAACTGCCGCCCGCGTCCAGCACGCGTTGCGCGCCGTGTTGTCCGGCATGCAAACCGGGCAACCCCGCGCGATGCAGCAGGCAGGTGTCGTCCAGCTTTGCCATGATCGAGAGCAGCGTGTCGACGCGCGCGGCGTTTTCGTCGATGCCTCGCTCGCGCGCCGCGAGCAACGCGGGCAGGCCGACCTCGATGACGTGCGGGAAGCCGTCTTGCGCTTCGCGGCGCGCGCCGCCGACGTGATAGCGCTGACGCGCGCGTTCGCCGTGACTGTCGGCGGGCGCGGCGAAGCGGTCCGGAAAGCAGGCGATCTGCGCGGCACCCGTGCAGATCCGCGACGCATTCGGACGCACGGCCCCGGCGGGCAACGACGCGCCCGCGACCAGCAGCCCGACGATCCAGATCGCGCCGCGATGCGCGTTGGTGCCACCCGTGGCATGCAGCATGTCGAGTTCCCCCGCGCGGCCGATCTGTGCGAGCTCGGTGCGCAACAACGCGGACGGTTCGCCGCGGCGGCGCGCCGCGCGCGCGAGTGTCGCGAAGGTCGGTTCGAGCGCGTGCGCGGAGCGCAGCATGGTGTCGAGATCGAGGTCGCGATGGGCGCCGCTGCCGCGCCGGTCGACCAGCGCAGGTTTGGGGGTCAGTTGGGCCTCGTCGATCAGCGCGGTGATGGCGTAGCGGGCCAACTGTGTGTCGGAAAGGGTGGGCGCGAGGCGGGCGGCGCGAGCGGCCTCGTGCGAAATGTCGGCGCCATTGGCGCATTCCGCGACCCCGGCAGCTTCGCCAACCTCGGCGACGCCGGCCAGCCCGACGGTTCCGCCAAACTCGAAGGGCGAATCAACTGCCGGCGCGCGTGCAGCGTTAGCGCGCGGCGCCGGCGCTTCGTCTCGCGCACTCAAAACAGCGGGCGCCATGCTCACCAGCTCCTGAAGCGCGCCGGCGGCTCATACAGGCCACCCGACCACGTCACCAGATCGTCGATGCTGCGCGCCGCCAGCAGCGAGCGCTTGGCCTCGCCGCGACGAATGCCCAGATCCTCCGGATACGCGACGATGCCGCGCCGGCGCAACTCCGAGGTCTTCTCCGGTTTGGCGCGCAGTCCGATCGGCGTTACGCCGGCCACGGCGGCGATCGCCGCGCGCCGCTCGTCGATGCCTTCGGCCTTGTGCAGATGCGCGATGCCTTCCTCGGTGACGACGTGGCTGACGTCGTCGCCATAGATCATCACGGGTGCGATCGGCATGCCGCTTTTCGCGCCGACCGCGACGGCGTCGAGTTCATCGACAAAGGTCGGCTCGCCGCCTTTCTTGTAGGTCTCGGCCATCTGCACGACGAGTTTGTGGCCGCGCGACACCGGGCCCTCGTCGCGCAGCAGCTTGAGCCACGCTTCGCTCGAATGACGCCGGCCGCGCGGATCGTGGCCCATGTTCGGCGCGCCGCCGAACCCGGCCAGACGCCCGCGCGTGACGGTCGACGAATTCGCGTCCGCATCGATCTGCAGGGTAGAGCCGATGAACAGATCGACGCCGTATTGCCCGGCCAGCTGGCACAGCACGCGGTTCGAGCGCAGGCTGCCGTCGTTGCCGGTGAAGAACACGTCGGGACGCGCCTCGATATACGCCTCCATGCCGACCTCGCTGCCGAAGCAATGAATGCTGTCGACCCAGCCCGATTCGATCGCGGGAATCATGGTGGGGTGCGGATTGAGCGTCCAGTTGCGGCAGATCTTGCCCTTCAGGCCGAGCGATTCGCCGTAGGTGGGCAGCAGCAGTTCGATCGCGGCCGTATCGAAACCGATGCCGTGATTCAGCGACGTTACGCCGTACGGTTCGTAGATGCCGCGAATCACCATCATCGCCGTGAGCACCTGCAGGTCGCCGATATGGCGCGGATCGCGCGTGAACAGCGGCTCGACGGCGAACGGCCGGTCCGCCTGCACGACCACGTCGACCCATGAACCCGGAATGTCGACGCGCGGCAGTTCGTCGACGATCTCGTTGACCTGCACGATCACGATGCCATGACGGAACGCGGCAGCCTCGGCGATGGTGGGCGTGTCTTCGGTATTCGCGCCGGTGTACAGATTGCCGTGACGGTCGGCCTTTTCCGCGCACAGCAGCGCGACGTGCGGCGTGAGATCCACGAACATGCGCGCGTACAACTCGACGTAGGTATAGATCGCGCCGATTTCCAGCTGGCCGTCTTCGAGCAGTTGCGCGACCCGCAGACTCTGCGGGCCGGCAAACGAGAAATCGACCTTGTGCGCGATGCCGCGCTCGAATAGCGTCAGGTGCTCGGGACGGCCAATGCTCGAAATCAGCAGATGCACGTCGTGAATCTTTTGCGGATCGACCCTGGCGAACGAGCGGGACAGGAAGTCGGCCTGCTTCTGGTTGTCGCCTTCGAGCGCGACGCGATCGCCCGGTCGAATCAGCGTTTCGAGCGCATCGACGATGCGGCCCGGCGGCAGCACGCCGTCTTCGAGCCAGGGGGCGATGGCCGCGAGGCGACGGTTCTTTTCGTCGCGGCGCGTGGTCCACGAACGCGCGGGGGGGGCGGTTTCAGCGGGTCGGTTCATCGGCTTCTCTCAGTTCCCGGTGATGGCGCGCGGGGGTCTGCCGCGCGGCCTGGGTTGATTCGCGTGCGCGGCTTCGGCCTGTGCGCGCTCGGTCAGGAAACGGTAAAGCAGGTCGCCCGTGCCCAGCAGATGCGCAACGACCAACTGCTGCGCGGCGGGAATGTCGCGGCGCTGCACGGCATCGAGCAGGGCGGCATGTTCATTGTCGGACTCGCCCTTGTAGGACGGCAAGCCGAACTTCAGGCGCAGATATCTTTCACCGCGCCGGTGCAGCGTGCCGATCATGTCCTCGAGTTGCGGACGGGCGGCGGGCCCATACAGGCTCATGTGAAACGCGACATTGCGCTCGACGTAGAGCGATGGGTCGGCCTCGCGTTCGGCGGCTCGGCACAGCCTGGCACTTTCGCGCAGCGTGGCGGCGGTGTGACGGGGAATGGCGAGCCCGATGGCGAGGCTCTCCAGCGCCGAGCGGATCTCGTAGATTTCGCGCGCTTCTTCCGCTGACAAAGGCGCGACCGTGGCGCCCTTATGAACCGCGGCTTTGGCCCAACCCTCGCTCTCCAGCTGACGCAAGGCCTCGCGCACGGGAATTGCGCTGACAGAAAAGTGCCGCGCGATCGCGTCCTGCCGCAGCGGCGCGCCAGGCGCCAGCGTGCCGTTGACAATCGCCTCACGCAGCGCCTCCGCGATGACGCGGGACGCGCTCTCACGCGGCGGCGCCGCGGGTAAGAGCGGGCTGCGCGCCGGGGCGTCCAGGGGAAAACCATCTATTACATCGTTCATGATATCAAATATTATATATGAAAAGACGCGATTTACAGGCGGGCAAACCCGAAATTTTTTTCGCCGCTCTGTCCGCGACGTCCTCTGACCGACGGTCTTGCGAGGACGCCCGGTTCATCGACAAACGCGCTAATCCGTTGTTTTTCGTTACGTACGCCAACCATTGGACCGGAGGAGCATGATGAATTCACTAACCGACCGCACGTCGGTCACGCGGCGCCGCACGCCGCTGAATCGTTCGCAGATCGCAGGTTTCTGGGGCGCGTGGGCAGGCTGGACGCTCGACGGGATGGACTCGTTCATCTACGCGCTGGTGTTGACGCCGGCTTTGACCGAGCTGCTGCCGCGCTCGGGTTATGCGGCCACGCCGGCGAATGTCGGTCTCGCCGGCTCGATCCTGTTCGCACTGTTTCTGGTCGGGTGGGGGCTGTCGTTCATCTGGGGGCCGCTCGCCGATCGCTTCGGCCGCACCAAGGTGCTGGCCGGCACCATCTTCACGTTCGCGATTTTCACGGGGCTCGCGGCGACCTCGCACAACGTATGGGAGCTCGGCATCTATCGCTTCATTGCGGGTGTCGGCATCGGCGGCGAGTGGGCGCTGGCCGGCACGTATGTAGCGGAAGCGTGGCCGGAAGATCGCCGCAAGATGGGTGCCGGTTATCTGCAAACGGGCTACTACGCCGGCTTCTTCCTCGCCGCGGCGCTGAACTACACGGTCGGCGTGCATTACGGCTGGCGCGCGATGTTCCTGACCGGCGCGGTGCCGGTGGTGGTCGCGATTCTGATCCTGCTGCGCGTGAAGGAGTCGGAGAAGTGGCAGAAGGCCGAGGCGCGCCCCGTACGCACCAAGCCGCTGCGCGAAATCATGGGGCCGGTGTATCGACGCCGCACCTGGGTCGCATGCATCCTGCTAACGATCGCCATCATCGGGCTGTGGGCCGGCGCGGTGTACGAACCGTCCGCCGTGATCCAACTGGCGACCAAGGCCGGCATGGCCAAAAACGACGCGATCAGAACGGCGTCGCTGGCCACGGGGCTCCTGTCCATCGCGACGATTCTCGGCTGTCTTGCGTTGCCGCCGCTCGCCGAGCGCATCGGCCGCAAGAAGACGCTGGCGATTTACTTTCTGGGTATGGCGATAGCCATCGTCGGCAGTTTCGGCTGGGCGTTCTACTTGCCCAATGGACTCGCGCCGTTCATCGCGTGGCTCTTCGTGCTGGGGTTCTTCGGCGGCAATTTCGCGCTGTTCAGCCTGTGGTTGCCGGAGCAGTTCGAAACCCGCGTGCGGGCGACGGCGTTTGCGTTCTGCACCTCGTTCGGGCGGTTCGTCGGCGCGGGCGTCAACTTTCTGCTCGGCGCGGCGGTGCTGCATATGCATACGCTCGGCGTGCCGGTGGCGCTGACGGCGCTCGTGTTTATCGTCGGCCTGTTCGTGATTCCGTTCGCGCCGGAGACGAAGGGCGAGGTGTTGCCGCAGTGAAGTTGGCCGTTTGGCCGAGTGGCGGGCAGAACTGCAAGCGGGCATCCTTTCCATCCGTTAGAGACGTAGTTTTTTCTACAGTTTCGAATGGCCCAATCTGTACAGGATCCGGTACAATGATTGCCGGTGGCTCGAGGTGCCTTTTTGCCTCGAGCCACCGGCTTTGCATATGGTCGCGCTTCGTACGGGCATCCGTCGACAGTGGAATCGTCCCTAACTTTTGACAGGAGCGACTGGAGGGCAACCTCCCAGTCAGGAAAACGAATGAACGTCCTTACTTATAGCGAGGCGCGTGCCGGCTTTAAGCAGGCGATGGACGACGTCTGCCGCGATCACATGCCCATGCTGATCACGAGGCAGACGGGCGAAAACGTGGTCATGGTTTCGCTCGAGGATTTCAATGCGATGCAGGAGACCCTGTATCTGCTGAGTTCGTCGAAGAACGCCCAGCGGCTCGCCCGATCTATCGCTCAACTGAACGCCGGCGGTGCGACTGCGCGCGAACTGCTGACCGATGAACAGACACAAAAGCCGCAACGAGGAGGCCGCAAGGGCTGACAGCATTTTTATGTTCACCGACGACGCGTGGGACGATTACCTGTATTGGCAAGAGACCGACCGGAAGGTCGTGCGCAAGATCAATACGCTGCTGGAGGAGTGCAGGCGCGATCCTTATTGCGGCACGGGGAAGCCAGAGGCGTTGATGGGCAGTATGAACGGATTGTGGTCGCGCCGTATCACGCTGGCCGACCGCCTTGTCTACTTGCCGCGAGACGGAAAGATCTACGTGATCGCCTGTCGCTTCCACTACGACAGCTGAGCGAAACCGGGTGAAAACACCCGGGTTTTTATGCAGCGCTTCGACCCGGCCGGGCGCACCGGCATCTCAATCCACCTGCCGCCGCGCCCGCCAGCCAGGCCGCAGCATCGAAAGCAGCGGCCATCCGAGATTCACGCCCAGACTCGCCACCACGATCAACACCATGCCCGTAAGTTGCGGGATGGACAACGCCCGTCCGTACACAACGGCATCGACCACGATCGCGGTCAGCGGATACACGAACAGCAATACGGCGATGACCGGCGTGCTCAGCTTGGGCAACGCGCCGTAAATCAGCACATACGACAGCCCCGTGTGCAGCACGCCCATGCCGACCAGCCAGAACCACTGCATCGGGCTAATATGCGCGGCGGTGAGCGGCGCGATGAACGGCAGGCACACGACACCGACCGCGCACTGCGTGAGCGTCAGCAGATGCGGGCGCAAACCGCCGAGCCCTTTGGCGATCAACGTGACGCTCGCGTACAGCACCGAACCGACCAGCGCTTCGCCGACGCCGATCAGATAGCTCGTATGGTCCTGCAAATTCTGCGTGGCCGCGACGCCCGACGCGAGTACGAGTCCCGCGAAAGCGGCCGCGATCCAGCCGAGCCGGTCCATGCCGAGCCGCTCGTTGAACAACGCAGCGCCGATCAGCACGACCCAGAACGGCTGCACATGAAACACCACGGTGGCGACCGCGATGCTGGTGCGATGAATCGCGTCGAAGAAACCGACCCACTGCGTGACCATCAGCACGCCCGTGATCAGTGCCAGCGTGACGGTGCGTCGCGTGAAATGCGCGTGCGTGAAGAAGCCTTTCCACGCGCAATACGCGGCCAGCGAGAGAAAGCCGAACAGGCAGCGAAAGAACACCAGCACTAGCGCACCGAGCTGTGCTTCCTCGACGAAGATGCCGAGCGTGCCCATCAGAAGCCCGCCGCAGGCCAGCGTGATGGCGCCTTGTTGACGTTCGGTGAGGGACATGCGCCGTGGTCTCCTTGATCTGATGTCGCGAGTATTGCGCGGCTTGCACGGCTCCGACAAACGAATTAAATTGAGCAATTCCATAAGCGGAATTGATGAATCATGCACCCCGAATTCGACGTCGATCTGCTGCGCACCTTCGTCGCGGTAGTGGAAACGGGCAGCTTCACGAAGGCGTCGGCGACCGTGCATCGCTCGCAGGCGGCCGTCAGCATGCAGATCAAGCGGCTCGAAACCATGCTCGGCACAACGCTGTTCGCCCGCAACACGCGCAATCTGTCGCTCACGCGGCCGGGCAATACGTTGCTCGAATACGCGCGGCGCGTGCTGGCGTTGCATGAGGAGGCGTGGTCGGCGATCGTGCGGCCCGAAGTCACCGGCCGCGTGGTGCTCGGCGCACCGGATGATTACGTCTCCTCGCTGCTGTCGCCCGTGTTGCGGCGTTTTTCGAATCTGTATCCGCACGTGGAGATCGAGATCGTCTGCGCGCAGAGCACGTCGCTCGCGCCGATGCTGGCCGATAACAAGATCGATCTCGCTTTCGTCACGCGCGACCGCAAGTTGCGCGGCGAATTCGTGCGCAGCGAGCCGATGGTGTGGGTGGGCGCGTCGCTGGACACGCCGGTGCTGGCGGCGTCGCCGCTGCCGGTGGGACTCTATGAGCCGGGCTGCGTGGCGCGCCAGCATACGCTGGCCGCGCTGGACGGCGCGCGGATCCGCTATCGCGCGGCATTCAGCAGCGCAAGCCTGATGGGACTGGTGGCAACCGTGGATGCGGGTTTGTCGGTGATTGCGCTCACGCGTTGCAGCGTGCCGCCGCGGCTAACGATTCTCGGTGAGGCGCAAGGCCTGCCGAAGATCGCGCCGCTGGAAATCGTGGTGGCGCGCAGCGCCAAGTCGGATCGGCCGACCTGCGATTATCTGGCCGCGCAGATGATGCAGGATCTGTCGCAGCGGCCTCAGGCTCGCGCGTAAGCCGTCACCTCGCCGTCCACCGCGAGCCGCACCTGCTCGCCCGGCCGCGGACAAAGATAACCGGGCACGCGCGCGCGGACCATCGTCCGCGTGTCGGAACGCAACTGCAGCGCGACGCCCGCGTCCTGCCCCTGGAAGGTCACTTCGGTGACCACGGCGTCGTGAATCCCCGCGCCGTCGGGCATCGTTTCTTCGGCGCGCAGCAGGCGGATCTGCTCGGGCCGCACCATCACATCGACCGCGCCCTGGCCGACCGGCCCGGATAACGGCAACTCGCCCAGTTCACAGCTCACGCGGTCCTGCCTCACCACGCCCGGCAACAACACCGCTTCGCCGACGAACGACGCCAGCTCGCGCGTCACCGGCCGGCGATAGAGCGTTTCCGGCGTCGCCGTCTGGATCAGCCGGCCGTTCCATAGGACCGCCACTTCATGCCCGAGCGACAACGCCTCGGATTGATCGTGCGTCACCAGCACGGCTGTCGCACCGGTCGCGGCCAGCGCGCTGGCCACGGCTTGCCGGGTTTCGAGCCGCAACGCGGCGTCGAGCGACGAGAAGGGCTCGTCGAGCATCACCAGCGTAGGCGACGGCGCGAGCGCGCGCGCCAGCGCGACGCGTTGCTGCTGGCCGCCCGATAGCTGTTGCGGCGCACGTTCGCCGAAGTTCGCCGGCAAGCCGACCAGCTCCAGCAACTCGGCCACGCGATGCCGTGCGCGGCGTTGCGCGCGCGGCAGGCCGAACACGATGTTGTCCGCCACGGACAGATGTGGAAACAGCGCGCCTTCCTGCGGCACGTAGCCGATATGGCGCTGTTCCGACGGCACATGCAGACCGTCGCCGGCCACGCGGCGGCCGTCGATCTCGACACTGCCGTTATCCGCGCGTTCGAAACCGCACAAGAGGCGCAGCAGGGTGGTCTTGCCGCTGCCCGACGGACCGAGCAGCGCGAGCAGCATGCCGCGCTCGACGGACAGGTCGATGCCGTGCAGCACCGGCAGGCCGTCGAATGATTTTTGCAGCCCGCGGATACGAAGTTCGCTCATGAAAATCCGATGGTAAAAGCGCGGCGCGTCAGCCGCGTTCGCCGAGTAGCGCCGATTTGCCGAGCAGCGCGAACAGCAGCCCCGAGGCGAACAGCGAAATGCCGGTGAGTAGCGCCGCATACGGCGCGGCCGCGGCGAACGCCATCGTCGAGGTGTCGGCCCAGACCTGGGTGGCGAGTGTTTGCGTGTCGAGCGGAGAGAGCAGCAGCGTCGCGTTCAGTTCGGTGACGACCGAGATGAACACCATCGCCGCGGCCGCGCCGAGTCCGGGCGCCGCCAGCGGCAACACCACGCGAAACAGCGTTTGCGACCAGTTCAGGCCGAGTGCGCGCGCGGTCTCTTCGAGGCGCGGCTGCGCCTGCATGAAGGCGGCGCGCACACTGACCAGCGCCACCGGCATGAACAGCATCGCGTAGGCGATCACCAGCAGCGTTGCGCTCTGATAGAGCGGTTGCAGCACGTGTACCGCGAGCGACACGATCGCCAGCGCGATCACCAGACCCGGCACGCCTTGCGCGAGAAACACCGTGCGTTCGAACAGCGTCGCGAAACGGGTCGGATAGCGCACCAGCAGGAACGCGAGCGGCACGACGAGCAGCGTGGTCAGCAACGCGGCGGCAAGGCCGAAACCGAGCGACGAGAGCGTGGCGTTGAACAGCAGTTCGGGCGAAACGTCGGCCGGCGTGACGGCGGCCGCGCCCGGTTGCGTGAGCCAGTAGCCGATCATGCCGAGCGGCACGCCCAGCGTCGTGACCGACAGCAGCGCAAAGCCCGCGACGACGATCCAGCGCCATACGCCGAGGTCGTAGCGCAGGACCGCGCGCCGTGTTCCGCGGTCGACGCGTTCATAACGCGCCGCACCGCGCACACGAAACTCGAAGGCCAGCACGATCAGGCAGATCACGATCAGCAGGCACGCGAGCAGCGAAGCGCCGCCGCCATCGAAACTGGTGCGGAATTCCGCGTAGATCTGCGTGGTGAACGTGCGAAAACGCAGCAGCGTAAACGCGCCGAATTCGGACAGCACGCCGAGCGCCACCAGCAGCATGCCGCCGAGCAGCGCGGGGCGTAGTTGCGGCAGCACCACGCGAATGAAGGTCGTCCATCGGTTGCAGCCGAGTGCGCGCGCGCTTTCTTCGAGCGCGGGATCCATGCTGCGCAGGGCGGCGGCGACCGGCAGATAGACGAGCGGGAAATACGCGCAGGTGAGCACCAGCAACGCGCCCGCGAAGTCCTGCAGATCCAGGCTCAGCGACACCCACGCATAGCTCGAGATGAACGCCGGCATGGCGAGCGGCGCGGCGCTCAACACGGCCCACGCGCGGCGTCCGGGCAAGTGCGTGCGTTCGACGAACCATGCGGCGGCCGTGCCGATCACGGCGGAAACCAGCGTGGTCGAGACGGTGATCATCAACGTGTTGACCAGCAACTCGCCGACGAGCGGGCGGAACACCAGATCGACCGCCTCGGCCGCGCCGAAGCTCGCTGCGCGCCAGAACGTAAACGCAATCGGCAGCAACACCAGCAAAGCGCTGAGTGCCGCTGCCGCGAACAGACCGCGCGGCGCGCGCGAACGGGCGCGCGCCGGGATAGGGGAGACAGCCGGTGGGCCGGCTGACAAAGCTTCGCTCATTTACAGCAGGCCTGCCTGACGCAGCAGCTTGCCGGCCTGGCTGTCGTCGCCGAGTTGCTGGATCGTCAGCGGCGGCGGGCTCAGTTCGGCAAAAGGCTTGAGGATCGGATCCGGTGCGATGCCTGCGTGCAGCGGATATTCGAACATCACGTGGCTGTTCGCCATCAACTGTTGCGCGCGGTCGCTGACCAGGTACGCGAGAAACTTCTGTGCGCCGTCCGCGTTGTGGGCGGACTTGAGCACCGCGGCGCCCGACACGTTCACCGCCGCGCCGGCGTCGCCGTTGCCGAAATGATAGATCGCGCTGCGGGTTTTGCTATCGCCGAGTTCGGCATGCAGACGCGCCCAGTAGTAGTTGTTGATCAGGCCGGTCGCGACACCGCCGCGGTTCACGGCGGCGACCACGCCTTCGTCGTCGTCGAAAATCTGCGCGTTGGCTTTCAGGCCCTTGAGCCATTGCACCGTTTGCGCTTCGCCCTTCAGCGCGAGCACGGCGGAGACGAGCGGCAGAAAGTCGCCGTCGCTCGGGGCAATACCGATCTTGCCTTTCCATTCCGGCCTGGCGAGATCGAACAGCGATTGCGGCAGTTGCGCTGCCTGGACCTTGGTGGTGTTGTAGGCGAGCACGTTTTCACGCGCGGTCACCGCGACCCATGCGCCGCTCGGCGAGCTGAAACGCGCCGGCACGGTGGCGAGCGTCGAGCTGTCCACCTTGCTCAGCAGGCCTTTCTCTTCGAGCAGCATCAGCTCCGGCGAGTTTTCCGTGAAGTACACGTCGGCGGGTGTGGCGGCGCCTTCGGCGACGATCTGCGCGGCCATCGCCGGGCCTTCGCCGTTGCGGATCTTCACCGAGATGCCCGACTGTTTTTCGAAGTCCCTGGCAAGCAGATTGACGACCTGCTCGTGCTGCGCGTTATACAGCGTGATCGACGCGGCCTGAGCCGCCGAGGGCATCGTCGCGAAAGCGGCCAGCATGAGCGCGGCCACGCTGCCCAGAACACGCAGACGAGTGCCAAACGAGTTGTAAGCCATGATTCAGAGTCCGTTGTGATGTTGTAGTTGATTTGTGTTTTGTTGACTGCCCTGCGTGCTTCAGGTCTCGAACAACCCCGCGCCGATATACGAACCCGGCTTCGCGCCCGGCGGCACGGCGAAAATCGCGCTGCCGACATGCGTCGTGAACTGGTTCATCATGTCGAACTTCGCGAGTCTGTCGTTGATCGGAATGAAGCCGGTGCGCGGGTCGCTCTGATGCGCAATGAAGATGAGGCCCGCGTCGTACTCCGTTTCCTGGCGCCATGGCGGCCAGCGTTCGATATAGAAGTTGGTGCCGTCGTTATACGAGTACGAACGGCGCAGAATCTGCGCGCCGTTGTTGCTCGCCTGATTCGACAGACGCACGTGCGAGTTCTCCGGAATCACCGGATTGCCGTCCTTGTCCTCTTCCTTCAGGTCGACGGCGTCGAACTCGTTCTTCTTGCCGATCGGCGCGCCGCTGTACTTGTGGCGCCCGAACACCTGTTCCTGGAAGTCCAGTTCGGTGTTGTCCCAGTGCTCCAGCGTGATGCGGATGCGCCGCACCACGGTGTAGGTGCCGCCTTCCATCCACGGCGCGTCGGCGCTGGCGCCGGCCCACACGAACTGGTTCATCAACTGCGGCTTCGCGGTGGACGGATTGTTGGTGCCGTCCTTGAAGCCCATCAGATTGCGTGGCGTCTGACCGCGCGGACCCGACAGGAAGCCGGACTGGCCCCAGCGCATCGCCGCCGTGCCGTACGCCATGCGCGACAATTGACGCACAGCGTGAAACGCAACCTGCGCGTCGTTCGCGCAAGCCTGGATGTACAGGTCGCCGCCGGTTTTCTCCTTGATCAACTGGTCGCCGTTAAAGCGCGGCAGATCGACGAGCGCGGCGGGGCGGCGCGCGGCGAGGCCGTAGCGATCCTTGCCTTCATGCGTGAAGAGGCCGGGGCCGAAGCCGAAGGTGATCGTCAGCCCGCACGGGCCGAGGCCGAGCACGTCGCCGGAATCGGGCGCGGCCTTGTTGTCGCCGGCATCGCCCGTGGGCAGCGGCGCGGCCGTGCCGCCTTGCGTGAGACGCGCGGCCGCCTCGGTCCACGCACGCAGCAGGGCGATCACGTCGTCACGCTTCTCGGTGGTCAGATCGAGTGCGGCGACGTACGTGTGGCTTTGCTGCGGCGTGACGATGCCGCCCTGATGCGCGCCGTAGAACGGCTCGACGGCCATCTGCGGATCGGCGGCGGCATGCGGCTGCGTTTTGCCGAGCGCATTCTGCGGCGCAGCCAGGCCCGCGCCGAGGCTCGCGCCCGCCGCGACCGCGACGCCGCCCGCCTTGAGGAACCCGCGCCGTGAGGGCCGCGGGGGTTGATCATTTGCCATGGTTACTTCACCTTCGTTTGGCTTTGGAATGCGCGACTTACTTCGCGAGCACCAGCGTGTTCACGTCGTCCTGCACGTAGTAGAAACCGTCGCCTTCAGGCGTCATCGCGAGGCCGAACAGGTCGCCGTTGCCCGGGGGCGATTGCGCCTTGTCGGTGTCGATCCAGCGCGCGTAAATCTGCTTGCCGCTGGCCGGATCGATTTCCACGATCTGGCCGTTCAGCGCATTGGTCACGAGCAGGTGGCCGTTGGGCGCGGTCACCATCGCGAGCGGCCGGTGCAGCAGGCCGTCGGCGGTCAGTTGACGGCCGACGCCCGCGCTCGTGTCGCGCGTCATGGGTTCGTCGATTTCGGTGATGCGGTTGCCGATCGCGTCGGAGACATACAGCAGTTTCTGATCGCCCGAGAGCGCGAGGCCGGTCGGGCCGACGAGGAACACGCCCTTGTCCGCCTGGGCGCCGAAGCCGCTGCCCACCACCGTTTCCTTCTTCACGACCGGCGGCTTGCCGGCCGGCACGTCGAGATCCAGACGCAGCACGGTGGCCTGCTTGAACACCGGCGGATTGCCGTCCGCGCCGCCCACGCCGAAGCCGGCCATGCTGACGAACAGCGTCGCGCTGGTGCCGTTGTCGACTACCGCCATGTTGCCCCACGGATCGTTGATGTTCGGGCTGCTGATGGTCGAGGCGACCTTGCCTTGCGGATCGATCACGATCAGGCAGCCGGCGCCCTTCGTGCCGGTGGTGCCGTCGTTGCTCGGCGTGCTGCCGACGATCACGTAGCCGGACTTCAGCATCGTCATCGCGGTCGACAGGCCGATGCCGCCGGGGCATTCCTTCAGGTCGCGCGGCACCGTGGCGAACACCGTCATCTCTTTGGTGTCGGGGTGATAGTTGATGATCGTGCTGCCGGTGCCCTGCAGATTGGTTGAGTTATTGAAGTTGCCGACCAGCACATCGCCTTGCTTGACCGTGCCGGCCGTGACCGGCGCGACCACCACGGCGTACGGATTCTGGTCGCCGTTGCCCGGCACGGTGTTGATCAGCGTGGTGTGATGCTTGACGGTTTCGAGGAAACCTTGCGGTTCGGCGTGCGCGCTGCCGGCGCTCACGAATGCGGCTGCGCCGACAGCGGCGGCGATCAGGGCCCGCGCGGCGCGCGGCGAAAACTTGCGCGTGGGGTTGTTCACGATTGAGCCTCCGTGCCTGCGCACAAAGCGGGGGTTGCGGTCATGATCGAAAGCATGGGATTCGATATTGTCGGTAGCGTGTGAATTGGGCGCGGGTGTCATCAGAAATTGATGTTGGTCCGCAGGCCGATGACGAACGTGTTGCGCAGCGGTTGCGTCGGATCGTTCGGATTCTGGCCGGCGCCGGCGTTGAAGGTGTATTGCGCATCGGCTTGCAGTTGCCACCACGGATTGACCTGATACTGGTAGGTCGCCTCGAGCGTGGTTTCACTGGTGCGCACGCCATAAGGGCCGTTGCTGAATGCGCGGCTGTCCAGATCGAGGTCGTTCACGTGATTGCCGACCTTGATGTAGGTGAGCGCGAGGCCCACGCTGTCGTTGTCGCGGCCGGCGAACGGCGCTTTCATCACCACGCCGAGGTTGGCGGCGAGGCTCACCAGGTTGCGGTCGCCGGGCGCGCCCATCACGCGCGCGAATACGCCGATGCTGCGCGCCTCGTCCGGGTCCGGACGCCAGATCATCTGGTCGGCCACCGCGTAGATGCTGTAGTCGCCGTGATGATTCTGGGCGACGCCGCTGGTGGCCGGACTGGCGAGCGACAGGCCGGTGTTGTCGTAGCGTTGGTCCGCGAAGCTGCCGTTGTTGTACCAGACACCGAGCTTGTAGGTGCCGGGCAAACCGCCGCCGCCCGCGCCGACCATTTCGCCGTCGGCCGGCTGGTTGATCGCATACTGCAATTCGCCGATGAACAGCGTGCCGTTGTGCAGGTTGAAGTTGGTGCCGCTCTTGTTGTCGGGGTTGTTGCCGAGCGGATCGCCGTCGAATACGCCGGCCAGCGCGGTCAATGAAGGCGTGATCTGGCCGCGCACGCGCACGCCGAGGTCGGACAGCGGATACGCCGGGCCGCCGGACGGCATGTCATACGAGGGCAGGGCAGGCCAGCCGAACATCGTGTTGACGAACAGCGCCGAATACGTGCTGGTGATGAATTCCTGGTCGATACTTTGCTGACCGATCTTCACGTCGATGCGCCTGTTCAGGAACGACTGCTGATACCACAATTCCCACAGGCGAGTGGCGTCGTCCGCTTCGATGCCGCTCGCCGTGTTCAGCGTGCCGAGCTTGTTGGCGCTGAGATTGGCGCCGTGAATCTGCAACGCGCTGACATTGAACAGGCCGCCCGGCAGGCCGAATGCCTTTTGCGTGTCCAGTTGCACGGTGCCGGTCGTCAGGCCGTCGTAGTCGGCGCCGTGCGCGAGACCGCCGCGCAGGTTGGCGAGCACTTCGCTGGTTTCGGTGAGCGTGAAGGTCACGCCGTATTTGCCGAGCCAGGGGCGCAGGCCGCCGATGTCGCCGAGCATCTGCTGTCGATTCCAGAAGCCGGTCCACTGGTTCGTCTGGGTCGCCTGAATCTTCAGGTCGGCCTCGGGCGCTTCCGGCGTGGCGTCGGGATTGGCTTCGGCCATGGCCGCGCCGGCTGTCAGCGAAGCCCACGCGAACGCCGTGCAAAGCGCGGCGCGCCGCATGGAGGGCAAACAGGCGAGGCGCGAACGGCGCGCCGCACTGGCGCGTGGCACGGAATCGCGAAACGGACGCGCTTTCACGCGGGGTCCGTTGAAATGGGCGAACTTCATCGAAATCCTTATTGGTGTTGTATCGACTGATTTGAACCGTTGCGGCACGTCGCCGCGTGTCCGCGATTTTGCCGCATCGGTTCGCGACACCAACTGCAGCAGATGGCGAGATCGTACGCATGCGAAATAGGTGCGTCAACACAAATGAGAACGATTCGCATCAATATTACTGACATATAACTTTGCTCTTTACGCACTGCTACGAAAGGCTATTTGCATGTAATTCGCGGTGAATGTGATCGTAATGAAACCGTATGGTGGTGGTCCTATCGAACGCGTTGCGGGGTGTGCTGTCGAATCCGCACACCTACCCATAACGCCCATTCAGGAGATAGATATGAACAAACGCATGGTGTTGATTTCGTTGCTGGCGAGCGGCGGTTTGCTGGTGAGCGGCGTGTCGAATGCGCAGCTGAATCTCAAGCAGTTCGGCATAGGCGGCGGTGACAGTTCGGCGGGCGCTGGGGCGACGGCGTCGTCGGGCGGCGTGTCGCAACTGTTGCAGACCTATGTGGGCGCGAACCAGCAGGTGCTCAGCGGGCAGTCGAGTCTTGCCTCCGCGATGGGTATGAGCAGTGCGGCAGGACAGGCGCAGCAGGCGGCGGGATTGCTGAGCGGCGGCACGCCTTCGGTGAGTCAGTTGACCCAGGTCGGCAGCACGCAGCAGTCGCTCTCGCAAACGCTGACCCAGGCCTTCGCGAGCCGGGCAGGCGGCACGGCGTCGGCTACGCCGATCAACAAGGAGGCCTTTACTGACGGTTTGTCTTCGCTCGGTAAGGGCGTGAGCCAGTACTCCAGCCTGCAGTCGGGGCTCGGCAGCATCGGCCAGATGAGTCCGTCGTCGCTGCTGCAGGCGGGCATGAATCCGCAGACGGCGCAGAGCGCCTCGTACATCGCACAATCGGCGCCGGGCCAGTTGCAATCGTTGATGTCGACGCTGAGCTCGGCCGTGCAGTTCGCGTCGAGCCACGGCATCAGCGTGCCGTCCATTGCGACCTCGGCGTTAAAGGGCGGACAGTAACACGCGGCTTCGGAGATAAGCGCCGCCCTCGCACGGGCGGCGCCGGCCGGTGCTACGAAAACAGCGAAGGACCGCGGCAGCGAGCCGGCCACAAAAGCGGCTATGATCGATTCCCGAAACCGCACGGTCGCCCAGAACGGATCAGCGTCCGGCGCCCAAAACCATACCGGAAGCCTGCCGATGTCTCACACAGTGAATCTGGAAAACTACTTCGCCCGCATAGGCTACGACGGTCCGCGCGCGGCAACGCTGGAAGTGCTTCACACGCTTCACCGCTTGCACCCGCGCGCGATCCCGTTCGAGAACCTGAACCCGTTCACGCGGCGTCCTGTGAAACTGGATCTCGAGGCGGTGGAGCGCAAACTCGTCACCGGGCATCGCGGCGGCTACTGCTTCGAACAGAACGCGCTGTTCGCCGACGTGCTGCTTCAGTTGGGCTTCACGGTCACGCCATTGCTCGGTCGTGTGCTCTGGGGCCGCGAATCGGACGACGTTCCGCCGCGCACGCATATGGTTTTGCGCATCGACCTGAACGACGAAGCCTGGATCGCCGACGTCGGCTTCGGCAGCGTGACGCTGACCGCGCCGCTGCGGCTGACCGCGGGCCTCGCGCAGCCCACCGAACTCGGCACGTTCCGTCTTGCCGATGCATCGCGCGAGGCGCTCTATCTGGAAGTGCAGGCGCGTGACGAAAGCTGGGCGAGGGTGTACCGCTTCGATCTGCATCCGGTGGAGTGGATCGATTACGAAACCTCGAACTGGTACACGTCGACCTCGCCGGAAGCGATTTTTGCGAGCACCCTGATCGTGTGCCGCGTGTTGCCCGAAGCGCGGCTCGCATTGCTCAACGATCAACTGAGCGAGCGCGCCGCGGACGGCCGGCTCATCAGCGAGCGGCAACTCAGGAGCGCGGGTGAACTTGCCGCGTGTCTGCGCGATCTGTTCGGCTTGAACACCGGCGAGTTCGACATCGCAGAGATATTCGAGCGCGTGCGCACGCCGGTCGCAACCGCATAGCAACGAACGGCCATGATCGCACGCCTCATTTTCCAAACCGTGGTCTGGCTGGTGGGCATGGGCGTGCTGCTGTTCGGCGCGGCGGGCACCTTTGCATGGCCGGCCGCGTGGTGGTACGTGATCGAGTTGGGCGTGCTGAGCCTGTGGATCGGTTTGTGGCTGGCGCGCCATGATCCCGGCTTGCTTGCCGAGCGGTTGTCGCCGTTCGTGCAGGAGCAGCAAAGCCGCTGGGACCGCATTTTCATGGTGGGCGTTTCGGTGACGTGGTGCGGCTGGCTGGTGCTGATGGCGTTCGACGCGATGCGCTTTCATTGGACCGCGCCACTGCCGGTCGCGCTGGTCAGCCTTGGCTCGCTCTGCGTGTTCCTGTGCCTCTTCATGTGCCGTTTCGTGTTCCAGGCCAATAGCTATGCCGCGCCGGTCGTCAAGATCCAGACGAGTCGCGGACATAAGGTGATCGACACCGGCCTTTACGCGCATGTCCGTCATCCCATGTATTCCGCCGCCCTGCTGATGTTCGTCGGCACGCCGTTGTTGCTGGGATCGTGGTGGGGTCTGGCCTTCGTGCCGGTCATGGTGCTCGCCATCGGCTGGCGCGCGGTGCGCGAAGAGCGGATGCTGGCCGCGCAACTCGACGGTTACGCGGACTACATGTCGCGCGTGCGTTACCGGTTCGTGCCGTTCGTCTGGTAGGCCGTATCGGGCCGCCGTTGCCGCCCGCGTGTCGGCTTGTCACGCATCAACCTGTCTAGACAAAACAAACTGCGCCGGCCCATGCGGCGGCGCATGCCAATCACGTTGCACACGTTGAAAACTCCCCGTCAACCCGCGTCGTACCGCATCGCCTAGGGGCTTACCCGATGACCCCGTCAATTTTCCACAAATTTTCTTGCGACGGCTTTTTGACTCATGCAGACTTGTCTATACAAATTAAGCAGCGGTGAAACACTCAGTTCGACGGTTTCCTCAATCAAAGGAGTTTGGACGTGAAAGTGAAGCGCACGACGGCAGCAAAAGCATTGATCGGCGCCGTGATCGGCGCCGCAGCGATTTTCGCGGCACCGGTGCAGGCCAAAGACTGGAAGACGGTGACGATCGCGCTCGAAGGCGGCTACGCCCCGTGGAATCTGACCTTGCCGGGCGGCAAGCTGGGCGGCTTCGAACCTGAACTGGTCGCCAACCTGTGCGAGCGCATCAAGCTGCAATGCAACCTCGTGGCGCAAGACTGGGACGGCATGATTCCCGGTCTGCAGGCAGG
The DNA here is from genome assembly GCF_031570135.1 of Paraburkholderia sp. USG1. Classification (NCBI taxonomy): domain Bacteria; kingdom Pseudomonadati; phylum Pseudomonadota; class Betaproteobacteria; order Burkholderiales; family Burkholderiaceae; genus Paraburkholderia; species Paraburkholderia sp. USG1. The sequence goes on from NZ_JAMWXW010000021.1 coordinate 34,054, forward strand.
CAAATTCGACGTCCTGATGGATGCGATCTCGATCACGCCGGAGCGTGAAAAGATCATCGCCTTCTCGAAGCCATACGCCGCCACGCCCGCCACGTTCGCCATAGCCGACGCGAAGATTCTGCCCAAAGCCGCGCCGGGCGCGGGCGTCGTCAAGCTGACGGGCGATCCGAAGACCGACCAGCCGACCGTCGACGCTTTGCGCAAGCAACTGAAGGGCAAGACCATCGGCATCCAGTCGGGCACGGTCTACACCAAATTTATCAATGACGGCTTCAAGGACATCGCCACGATTCGAGTCTACAAGACCTCGCCCGAGCGCGATCTGGATCTGGCCAACGGCCGCATCGACGCTTCGTTCGACGACGTGACGTACTACGCGGCCAACATCGACAAGAAAGAAACCGCGTCGATCGTGATGGCCGGCCCGAAGATCGGCGGCCCGATCTGGGGGCCGGGCGAAGGTCTGGCATTCCGCAAGCAGGACGCCGATCTGAAAGCGAAGTTCGACACCGCGATCAGCGCCGCGCTTGCCGACGGCACCGTCAAGAAGCTCTCCAACAAGTGGTTCAAGACCGACGTCACGCCTTGATTTAGCGGGCGCCCGCGGGCCGCTCGCTTCGCGCGCGGCACAACCTGCGGGCAGCCCGGCGTTTTCCTGAGCGCGTTCAGACGATGCGGCGCGCGCCGGCCGGTTCGATCCGCCGTCATGGATGAGAGGTAGAAAATGGCTCTGATACAGATGCTCGGCTTCGGGCCGGAAGGCTGGGGCGGCGTATTGCTGCTCGCGGCGTTGATGACGGTCGCGCTCACGCTCGCGGCGCTCGCGGTCGGCGCCGTGTTCGGCGCGCTGGTGGCCGCGGCCAAGCTGTCGCGTTTGCGTACGTTGCGCGTGATCGGCGATATCTACACCACGGTGTTTCGTGGCGTGCCTGAACTGCTCGTCATCTATCTGTTCTATTTCGGCGGCTCGACGCTCGTCACGACAGTCGGCCAGTGGTTCGGCGCGGAAGGTTTCGTCGGCGTGCCGCCGTTCGTGATCGGCGCGCTGGCCGTGGGCATGATTTCGGGCGCCTATCAGGCCGAGGTGTACCGCTCTGCGGTGCTGGCGGTGTCGCGCGGCGAACTTGAAGCCGCGCGCGCGATCGGCATGCCGACGCTGACGATGGCGCGCCGCATCCTGATTCCGCAAGTGCTGCGGTTCGCGTTGCCCGGCATCGGCAATGTCTGGCAACTGAGCCTGAAGGACTCGGCGCTGATCTCCGTGACGGGGCTCGCCGAATTGCTGCGCACGAGCCAGGTGGCGGCGGGGTCCACGCATCAATACTTCACGTTCTTCGTGGTGGGCGGCGCGCTTTATCTGCTCATGACCAGCATCTCGAACCGCGTCTTCAATCGCGCCGAAGCGCGCGTGGGCCGGTCCTTCAAGCGCAACTTCGCGCGTAACTGACGAGGGCGGCCACCATGCATTTCGACTTCGACTTCCTGTTCGACACGCTCAAGCAACTGCTCGCGGCCGTGCCGACCACGCTGGGCCTGTTCTTCTGTTCGCTGATTCTCGGCGGCCTGCTCTCGCTCGTGATCGTCACGATGCGCGTGTCGCCGCACTGGCTGCCGAACCGCTTCGCGCGCGCTTATATCCTCGTGTTTCGCGGCTCGCCGCTGCTGATCCAGATGTTCCTCGTGTACTACGGCATGGGCCAGTTCGGCGTGATCCGCGAGAGCTTTCTGTGGCCTGTGCTGCGCGAGCCTTATATGTGCGCGGTGTTGTCGCTCGCGCTATGCACGGCCGGCTATACCGCCGAAATCATTCGCGGCGGCTTGATGACGGTGCCGGTCGGCCAGATCGAGGCCGGTTATTCGATCGGCCTGTCGGGCTTCGCGCTGCTGCGCCGCGTGATCGGTCCGATCGCGTTGCGCCAGTGCTTACCCGCGTATTCGACCGAAGCCGTGCTGCTCGTCAAATCCACCGCGCTTGCGAGTCTCGTCACCGTGTGGGAAGTGACCGGCGTCGCGCAGCAGATCATCCAGCAAACCTATCGCACGACGGAAGTCTTCATCTGCGCCGCGCTGATCTATCTGTTCCTGAATTTCGTGATCGTGCGCCTGCTGGGCCTGCTCGAAACGCGTCTGTCGCGCCACCTGCGCGCGGCACGCCCGCAGGCCGCGGCGAGCCGCCCGGTTTCCACCTCCACCGAAGCACGCCGCGCCGCGCCCTGAACGGCCGCCCATCCTGGATGAATCTGGAGAATCCCATGAACGCTACGGCACCCGTTGCACTGTCGGTCAAGAACATTCACAAATCGTTCGGCGATCATCACGTGCTCAAAGGCATTTCGCTCGACGCCCACCAGGGCGACGTGATCTCGATTCTCGGCGCGAGCGGCTCCGGCAAGAGCACCTTCCTGCGCTGTCTGAATCTGCTCGAAACGCCCGACGACGGCTCGGTCGCGCTGGCCGGCGAAGAGTTGAAAATGAAGCGCCGCGGCGACGGCAGGTTGCAACCGAGCGACCGCCGCCAGGTGGACCGGGTGCGCTCGCAACTCGGCATGGTGTTCCAGAACTTCAACCTCTGGTCGCATATGACGGTGCTGGAAAATCTGATCGAAGGGCCGATGCGCGTGCAAAAACGCAGCCGCGCCGAGTCGGTGGAAGAGGCCGAGGCGCTGCTCGCGAAAGTCGGCCTCGCGGAAAAGCGCGGCCACTATCCCGCGCATCTGTCGGGCGGCCAGCAGCAACGCGTGGCGATTGCACGCGCGTTGGCAATGCATCCGAAAGTCATGCTGTTCGACGAGCCGACTTCCGCGCTCGACCCCGAACTGGTGGGCGAAGTGCTGCGCGTGATGCGCTCGCTGGCCGAAGAGGGCCGCACCATGCTGGTTGTCACGCATGAGATGGGTTTCGCGCGCCACGTGTCCAATCGCGTGATGTTCCTGCATCAGGGGCAAGTGGAGGCCGACGGCACGCCGGACGAAGTATTCGTCGAATGCAAGTCGGATCGCTTCCGCCAGTTCGTATCGAGCCATCAGGACCGCACCACCAACTGATCAGCATCACCAGGTAATTGACCAACCAGAGCACTGACATGGCCGTGATCCGTTCCAATCGTCCTCTCGACTGGGTTCAGGTGGCAGCGGTTGCCGCCGGCGAGCCGCTCGAACTTTCCGCCGACGCCCGCGCGCGCATCGCGGCGGCGCGCGTGCTCGTCGAACAGATCGTCGAGCGAGGGATTCGCGCGTATGGCGTGAATACCGGCGTAGGCGCACTGTGCGACGTCATCGTTTCGCCGGGCGAACAGCGCACGTTGTCGCGCAACATCCTGATGAGCCACGCGGTCGGCGTCGGCGCGCCGCTCGGCGCCGCCGAAACGCGCGCGGTCATGGCGGCGGCAGTCAACAACTTCGCGCATGGACACTCAGGTATTCGCCTCGAAGTCGCGGACCAACTGATGGCGCTGCTCAACGCGGATTGCCTGCCGGAAGTGCCGGCGTTCGGCTCGGTCGGTTATCTGAGCCATATGGCGCATATCGCGCTCGTCTGCATCGGCGAGGGCTATGCGCGCTTTCGCGGCGAGCGGCTCAACGGACGCGACGCGCTGCAACGTATCGGCCTCGAACCGCTGGTGCTCGAAGCTAAGGAGGGCTTGAGCCTGGTCAACGGCACGCCGTGCGTCACCGGTCTCGCCGCGTTGGCGCTCGCGCGGGCCGAACGCCTGCTCGACTGGACCGATATGGTCGCCTCGATGAGCTTCGAGAATCTGCGCGGCCAGCTCGCGGCGTTCGACGAGGAATCGCTCGCCTTGCGCATCTCGCCGGGACTGAACAAGGTCGGCGAGCGGATGCGCACCGCGCTGGCCGGCAGCGGCATTCTCGCGGCGGTAATCGGCCATCGCACGCAGGATCCGCTGAGCATGCGGACCATTCCGCACGTGCATGGCGCCGCACGCGACGTGCTCACCGCGACCGCCGACGTGGTCGATCGTGAACTCGCGTCGATTACCGACAACCCGATCGTCGCCGGCACGCCGGAAGAGCCGCGCGTGTATTCGCAGGCGCACGCGGTGGGCGCCTCGATCGCGCTGGCGATGGACAGTCTCGCCACCGCGATCGCGCAAGTCGCGGCGATGGCCGAGCGGCGCCTCGATCGCCTCGTCAATCCGCTGGTCAGCGGCCTGCCGGCGTTTCTCGCCGAGCCGGGCGGCACCTGCTCGGGCTTCATGATCGCGCAGTACACTGCCGCCTCGCTGGTCGCGCAGAACCGGCGTCTCGCGCTGCCCGCGAGCCTCGACGGCGGCGTCACTTCGGGCCTGCAGGAAGACCACCTGTGCCACGCCACGCCCGCCGCGCTGAAGGCGCTGGAAATCATCGACAACGCCGGGCGCATCGTCGCGATCGAATTGCTGGCGGCGGCGCAAGCCTACGACCTGCAAAGTATCGACGCGCCGCGCGCACCGCACACCGAAGCCCTCTGGCAGCGCGTGCGTCGCGTCGTACCGGCTTACCGCGACGACCGTCCGCTCGCGGACGACATGAGCATCGCTTTTCGCATGATCGCCGACGAAGCGCCGCCGCCGTTGCCGAACCCTGGTAACATTGGCCCCCGGCCGGCCACGTCCGCCGAGGGTCTGGGCATGGCGACGCCCGCCACGATCACGAGCCTGGCGGCCGCGGGCCACGTCCGCGCGGCGGTGAGTATCGCCGTCAACGACGGGCAGGCCGCCGCGCACATGGCATGATCGAAACAGTGCCGGTGAGCGGGCTACCCGCCGGCGAGCCGGCCGGGCTGTACCAGCCAGGTACAACCCGCGTACCACCCACGAGGTCGGAGTGAACACAACTACAAACGCGCCAGGCGCAGAGATGCAGGGCCGCCCTGATCGCAAGCAGGAGACACCCGTGAAAGCGATGCCTGCCTACGAGCAGATCAAACGCTACGTGATCAGGCGCATCAGCGAAGGAGACTGGAAACCGGGTGGCCTGATCCCGTCAGAGGCGGAACTGGTCAAGGAATTCGGCGTCGCGCGCATGACGGTGTCGCGCGCGCTGCGCGAACTGACCACCGAGCGCGTGCTCACGCGCGTGCAAGGCTCCGGCACGTTCGTCGCGCCGCAGCGCTACGAATCGACGGTGCTGGAAATCCGCAACATCGCCGACGAAATCGCCGCGCGCGGGCACCGCCATTCGGCGCGTGTACTGACGCTCGAACCGAGCGACGACCCGCACGCGCTCGAAGCGCTCGGTCTCGCCAGCGGGCCGGCGTTTCACTCGTGTATCGTGCACGGCGAGGAGGGCGAGCCGATCCAGTATGAGGACCGCTACGTCAACCCGAAGGTGTTCCCCGATTATCTGCAACAGGACTTCACGATCGAAACGCCGAATCACTACATGGTGCGGCTCGCGCCGATCCAGCGCGCGGAGTTCCGCATCTATGCGCAGAAGCCGGACGCATACGTGCGCCGGCATCTGATGATGGATATCGGCGAGCCGTGCCTGCAACTCTGGCGTCGCACATGGGTGGGTGACGACGTGGCGACGTCGGTGCAACTGTGGCATCCGGCGTCGCGTTTTCATCTGGCGGGGAACGTCTAGCGTGCTTCGACACGAAGCGCGTTTTCAACCCTGGCGTTGCGACAGATCCGGCGAGAAGCGGCAGCCTAGCCGGTAGCGCGAGCCGGGGTGCACGAAACGCGCGAAGGTGACCGCCACACCGCTCGTCCACGTGCGGCGCATCAGCGTAAGGCACGGCTCCTCGACGCGCATTTCGAGCAGTTCGGCCTCGGCACGCGTGGGCAGGCCCGCGTCGACCACGTGCTCGACGTCGTGCGCGGGCACGATCTCGAATAGATATTCCGACGGCCTGATCGCCGAGAAATCCTGTAGCAGAAAATCCGGCGCAATGGCCGGATTCACATAGCGATCTTCGAGCTGCACCGGCAAGCCGTTCTCGCGATGCACGCAGATCACATGAAACACCGAAGCGCCCGGCGCAAGCCCTAACGCATTCGACACGATCACCGAGGCTGTTTCGCGCTGCAACAGCACCGTGTCGCAGCGATATTCATGGCCGCGTGAACGGATCTCGTCGCCGATATGGGCGATCATCAGCAACGTCGATTGCGGCTTGGTCTGCGCGACGAAGGTGCCGACGCCGGAGACGCGCGTCACGAGCCCTTCTTCGGCGAGCTCGCGCAGCGCGCGATTCACCGTCATGCGCGACACGCCGAGCGTCGCGACCAGATCGAGCTCGGACGGCAGGCGGTCGCCCGCGTGGCGCTCGCCCGATTCGATGATGTGCCGGATATGGCTCTTGACCTGTTCGTAGCGCGCGGCCGGCGCGTCGGTCGCGGCGCGCGCGGCCTTCATCGCCGCGGCGGAAAGCGGCTTGTCGTGAGCCCGGCTGCGAACGGTGGAGGACATCGGCGGCCCTTGCGTCAGTGTCCGCGTGAGGCAGGCGGAAAGCGGCGCGCGCTCATAGCGGCTGCGCGTCGTCGGGGCCGCGTGTCCAGAAAGCGTTGCGGTCGAAGTAGTTCTGCAGGAACTGCCGCAAGCGCGGCTGGCCGGCGTCGTGAAAGACATCGCGCGGTTTGCCTTGCACGGCGATACGGCCCTGGTCGATGAACATCACTTTATCCGCGACCTGTGCGGCAAAGCCCATTTCGTGCGTGACCACGGCCATCGTCATGCCGTCGCGCGCGAGCTGTTTCATCACTTGCAGCACTTCGCCGACCAGTTCCGGGTCGAGCGCCGAGGTCGGCTCGTCGAACAGCATGATGTGCGGCTCCATTGCGAGTGCCCGCGCAATCGCCACGCGCTGCTGCTGGCCGCCCGAGAGCTTGGCCGGATACGCGTCGCCCTTGTGCGCGAGGCCCACCGTTTCGAGCATCGCGTTGGCGCGGCGGCGCGCTTCGTCGCGCGACAGATGCCGAACGCGCAGCAGCGATTCCATTACGTTGCCGAGCGCTGTCATGTGCGGCCACAGATTGAATTGCTGAAACACCATGCCGACGTTGCGCCGTACGCGGTTGATTTCGCTTTGCGAGGCGCGCACGCGCTTGCCGTTGCGCTCGCTATAGCCGAGCAGTTCGCCTTCGATACGAACGTCCCCCTGATCGTAGGTTTCGAGCGCGGCGAGGCAGCGCAGCAGCGTGCTTTTGCCCGAGCCGGACGGGCCGATGATGCACACCACTTCAGAGCGCGCGATCTCGAGATCGACGCCGCGCAGCACTTCGACTTCGCCGAAGCGTTTGCGCAGGTCGCGCACTTCGATCAACGGCGCACCGGACGTTGATTCGACATGGGCAGTGGACGCGGAAGAGGGCATGTCGGTGATGATGGTCATAAGAGAGTCCCGTTTCCGTTCACGCCATGAAGCGCGCGATGCGGGCTTCGGCCCACATGCCCGCGCGCGAAGTCAGTTCGACCAGCGCGAGGTAGCACACGCACAGCACAAGCAGCGTTTCGACGAAGGCAAAGGTTGCCGAGCCGATACCGGTGAGCACGAACGTGAGCTCGGGCACGGTGACGATGGACAATACGGCCGTTTCCTTGCTCAGCACGATGATCAGATTGGTCAGCGCGGGCACGATCAGCACGAGCATTTGCGGCACCTGAATACGCAGAACCGCCTGCCAGCGCGTGAGGCCGAGACACGACGCCGCTTCGAGGTGACCGGGTGGCACCGATTGAAAGCCGGAGCGGAAGGCTTCGGCGAAATACGCGCTGCCGTACAGGCCCAAACCGAGCACACCGGCGGTCATCGGTTCGAGCGTGAGGCCGAAGGACGGCCCGCCGTAATACAGCAAAAAGAGTTGCACGAGAAACGGCGTGCCGCGAAACAGTTCGATATATACACGCAAGATGCCGCGCACCCAGCGGCCGCAGAAGAGTTGCAGCACCGCAATCAGAAAGCCGATCAGCATGCCGATCACGACGCCCGCAGCCCAGGTGCCGAGCGTCGTGGCGAGGCCCGCCGCGATCGGCTGAAGATTGTGCGTGATGACGGTGGGATCGAGCTTTTGCATGGCGTGGATTCGGTGTCGAACGCAGGGCCGCTCAGGCGTGCTGCAAGCGGTATTCGGCAGCGTGCGCGACGAGTGTGAGCGCACCGCAGATCACGAAGTAAATCAGCCCGGCGGCAAGGTACGCTTCCAGCGGCCGATAGGTGCTGGCGGCGATGTTCTGCGCGGTGCGCGTCAACTCGGCCACGCCCACCACCGAAATCAGCGACGAAGCCTTGATGAGTAGCACCATTTCATTGACGAGCGAAGGCAGCGTCAAACGGAATGCTTGCGGCACGAGAATGCGGCGCAGCATGTCGAACGGCGACAGGCCGAGCATGCGCGCCGCTTCCAGATGGCCCGGCGGAATGCTGAGAAAACCGCCGCGCAGGATCTCGGCGATATAGGACGCGGAACATAGCGACACGGTGCTGATCGCCGCTACAACCGGCGACACGTTTATACCCGCAAACGGCAGCAGGTAGTACACCAGCAGCAGTTGCACCAGCATCGGCACGCCGCGAAAGAAGAACACATAGGCGCCGCCGAACATGCGCGCCGCGCGGTTCGGCGAAAGCCGCGCCGCGCACACGCCGATCGCGACGAAGAAACCGATCAGGAGACCCGTCAGCGAAATGCCGATGGTGGCGAGCGCCGCGTGCAGCAGCAGCGGAAAGCCTTGGAGGAAGACGGTCGTGCTGAACATAAGCTTCGCACTCGGTAGAACGGAAGAGCGATGCGGCTCATTGCGCGGGCCGCATCGCCTGCATCAAAACGCGTGCATCGAAATCAGAACGTTAGCCTGACAAAGCGTGGAGCGATAAACAGGCTCAATAGTTCGGCGCAGGCATGGTCGTCGGCGCGTCCATTGCGACGCCGAACCATTTCTTCTGCAACGCGGCAAGGCGTCCGTCGTTATGCATTTTCACGAGCGCGGCGTTGAAGGCGTCGGCGAGCGGCTTGCTGTCCGCGTCTTTACGCAAACAGTAGGCGAAGTACACTTTGGCGCCGAACGGCGGCTGTACCACGGCGAATGTTTCCGGCCGCTGCTTGGCCACATACGCAATGTTGGTCATGGAGTTCGCCACCGCCACGATCCGGCCCGCGGCGAGATCGGCATAAGCCTGATTGTTGTCGACGTATTCGCGGATCTCAGGCGGCTTCGGCAACGTGGCAACGTAGGCCTTCAACTGGTCGAGCTGTGCCGAGCCCTTGCCGGCGCCGACCGTCTTGCCCGCGATATCCGACGATTGCTTGAGCGACGAGTCGTTCGCGCGTTTGAGCAGCGCGTCGGTGGCGTCCGCGATCGGCAGCGTGTACGTGTAGCGCTCCATGCGCGCCTTGGTGACGGTGAGCGGGCCGCCCACCATGTCGAACTTGCCCGCTTCCAGTCCGGGCAGCACGCTCGGCCACGGCAAGTCGATAAAGCGCACCTTCACGCCCATTTCCTTGCCGACCTCGGCGAACAGATCCTTGTTGAAGCCCGCTTGCTGGCCGTTTTCAAGGAAGTCGAAAGGTGCGAACTGCATCTCGGTGCCGACCACCAGTTCGCCGGCTTTTTTCACTTTGGCGAGCTGGTCTTCCGCGTGGGCGGTGACGCTTGCCGCGCACAACGCCAGCATGACCAAACGACACTTCCAGCCTGCAAGGATGCTCATGGGATTCTCCGGTTGGCAAAGCGGTGTCGCGCGAAGGTGGTGCACGAAAGCGGGTTCGGCGCGAGTCATGCGAGGCAGTATATACCGCAGTTTTCGCGCAAAATAAATAAACACGCGAGTAGAGAAAAGCCCTTATGCGAGGGGCTGACAAGCTGCTTGCGAGTGCGCTTTTGGCGGTATATACAACAGCAATGCGTGAGGCGGAAGGCGTCTTTCAACAGACGGTTCATGCGCCCGCCTCATGTGCGTCTTCATGTGCCTGTTTCATCAGTCGATTCAGCCGATCCTTCAGGAGCAATGCGATGCCTGTGACCCGCATTCCGATCATCGATTTCGCCGGCGTTCGCGCGGGCGACCCGCAGGCTTTACAGCGCGTGGCGCAGGAAATTCGTGAAGCGTGCACGACGATCGGCTTCTTCTACATCGTCAATCATGGCGTGCCGCAAGCGCTGATCGACGCCGCCGCGCAGGCGGCGCGCCGCTTCTTCGCGTTTCCGGTGGAGACCAAGCGGCGCGCGGCGGTCAATCACCGGCATCGCGGTTTCAATGCGCTCGGCGACGCGACCATGTACCAGGCCAAACGTCCCGACTACAAGGAGTTCTTCAGCATCGGCCTCGAATTGCCGGAGGACGACCCCGACGTGCTGGCCGGTCAGGCGCTGCGCGGACCGAATAACTGGCCGGACTTCATGCCGGAGCTGCGTCCCGCGCTGTACGGTTACTATGAAGCGGTAGGGGCGTGCGGCGCCGATCTGCTGCGCGCGGTGGCGGTGAGCCTCGGCGTGGAGGAACAATTCTTCGCGCCGCGTTATACCAAACGGATGCAGCGCACGCAGATGGTCTACTATCCGCCGCAGCCGCCCCAATCGGACGAAGATCAGTTCGGTGTCGCGCCGCATACCGACTATGGCTGCATCACCTTGTTGTGGCAGGATCAGGTGGGTGGCCTGCAGGTGCGGGAAATCGCCAACGATACGTGGGTGGATGCACCGCCGGTCGAAGGCAGCTTCGTGGTCAACGTCGGCGATCTACTCGCACGCTGGACCAACGACCGCTTCCGTTCCACCTTGCATCGCGTGATCAATGCGTCGGGGCGCGAGCGCTATTCGATCGCGACGTTTTATGATCCGACTTACGGTGCGCTGGTCGATCCGCGCGATCTCGGTACGAACGAAACCGACCTCAAGTATCAGCCGGTCGCAGCGGGCGACTATATTCTCGGGCGTATCAACGACTCGATGGGCTATCGGAAGAAGCGCGCCGCCGAAGGCGCGCAAGGAACCCCTGCATGACAGACAACAGTACCGCGCATCACGCAGCACCGCTTGGCGAAACACTCGATGCGCTGCGCGCCGCGCTCGGTGAAGACAGCGTACGCGTGGGCGAGCAGATCAGCGAACGCGCGATGACCGACTGGACACGCCACGAGCCGACGCGGCCCGCGGCATTGCTCCTGCCGCGCACCACGGAGCAGGTCTCGCGGGCACTGGCCATCTGTCACGCGGCCCATCAGCCGGTGGTGCCGCAAGGCGGCATGACCGGCCTCGCGGGCGGCGCGATTGCGCGTGCCACGGACATTGCGTTGTCGCTCGAACGGCTGGACGGCGTCGAAGAAGTGGACGCCGCTTCCGCCACGCTGACCGTGCGCGCCGGCACGACCTTGCAAGCCGCACAGGAAGCCGCCGCCGCAGCCGGCTTCGAACTCGCGCTCGATCTCGGCGCACGCGGTTCCTGCCAGATCGGCGGTAATCTCGCGACCAACGCGGGCGGCAACCGGGTGATCCAGTCGGGCACCGCGCGCGACCAGGTGCTCGGTCTCGAAGTGGTGCTGGCCAATGGCGACGTGTTGACGTCGCTCGGCAAGATGGTCAAGAACAATACCGGCTATGACCTCAAACACTGGTTCATCGGCTCGGAGGGCACGCTTGGCGTGATCACGCGCGCCGTGTTGCGATTGCATCCGCCGCGTGCCGCGCGCCATACCGCGCTGGTTGCGCTCGACGGCTACGACGCCGCCGTGAACCTGCTGCGCCGTTTGTCCACGCGATTCGGCAACGATATCGGCGCGTTCGAAATCATGTGGCCGGACTTCTACGACTTCGGAGTGAAGCTGACCGGCACGCGCTCACCGTTCGCCGACGGGCATCCGCTCTATGCATTGATCGAACACGCGAGCTTCGATTCGGACGACGGCGGCGAGCGCTTTTCCGCCGCGCTGACCGCAGCGCTGGAGGCCGGCGCGATCCGCGACGCCGTGATCGCGCAGTCGGTGGCCGACGTGCGCGCGCTATGGGCGATTCGCGAATGCACGGCGGAGTTTCCGGTGCGGCTCGATGCGATCAACTTCGACGTGAGCCTGCCGATCGGCGAGATCGGCGCCTTCGTCGACCGCTGCCGCGCGGCGCTCGATCAGCGCTGGCCGGGCAATGCGTCGTATTTCTTCGGGCATATTGGTGATTCGAATCTGCATGTCACCGTGGACGGACATTCGATCCGCGGCGTCGATCATCATGCGGTGTACGCGTTCGTCTACGACATGCTCGGGCCGCTGCACGGTTCGGTGTCGGCGGAACACGGGATTGGTTTGCTCAAGCGCGAGTTCTTGCCGATTTCGCGCTCGCCGGCGGAGTTGGCTGCAATGGCCGCGATCAGACACGCGCTGGACCCGCACGGCATTCTGAATCCGGGCAAGCTGTTCTGAGCGGCCTGCGCCTGCGCGTGTGGTGACGGCGCGCCCGCTCTTCGTCAATGCGCGTCCAGATACTTCGCGATCACCGGATAGACATCCACGGCGGCGTGTTTGCCGAAGATACAGTCGATGTGTCCATAGCCGGGAATGATGTGCCGCTCGTAGGGCTGCTCGGGGAAATGCCCGGTTAACAGATCGTAAGTGCGTAGCGTGCTTTCCGGCAGATAGGTTTCGTTCCTTTCCCCGTGAATGAAGCCGATTGGCCGGCGCATGCCTTCCAGCCCCTTCATGCCGTCCGCTCCGGCCAGATAGACGTCCTCGCCGGCTGCATCGACCACTTTACCGGCTCGCACCATCGCGGCGAGATGCTTGAATACCGAAACGTCGTGCACGCCGAGCAATTCCTGCAGGTTCGCATGAAGCGTCTCGTTGAGTTTTTCATGTTCGTAGAGCAGGCCGTACAGGAACGTTGCGCGGTGGCAGACCGGATTGCCGCAACCCTCGTCGTGATCGAGCGGGTAGAACCTGAGCGCTTCATCGAGCAGGTTTTGCGGCCACGACTCGTGTTCGGTATAGGCGGTCAGGTCGCGCACGCCGAGATGCTGCATGATGTCGGGAATATGCAGGCCGGCCTTGATCTTCTGCAACGTACCCGGCACGGGGTGCGCCGACACCTGCGAGATGACCGCCGAGCGCACGCCTTCAAGTCCGTACAGCAACGACATGCTCAACGCCAGGCCACCCATGCAGTGCCCCAGCGCCTGAATTTCCGGCGCACCGGTCAGTTCGCGGATTCTGGCGACCGCGGCCGGAATGTCCTCGCGCGCGACCTTGTCGACGTTGGTCGGCACGAGCACGCTCGGCATTTCGATGCTGACGCGCAGATCGACGAGCCACACGTCGTAGCCTGATGCGCAAAGATATTCGACCATGTTGGTCGCGATCAGGTCGGTGGAGTAGATGCGGCTCGATACGCCGGAGCCGTGAATCAGCAGCACCGGGCGCGCGGCTTTGAGCGCGGGATCGAGGTAGCGTGTGAGCCTCAGCGTCGTGCCATCGGGCGTGTCGAAGAAGACCACCTGCGGCGCCGGCGCGCGCAGCGCGCGCTTCAGACGCGGCTCGGCCTTCGGGTCGTAGTACTGCAAGGGCGCGGCCACGCCGCCATATTCGGTGAACAGCACGCCCGCGAAAAACTTGCCGAATTTCAGGGTCCACTCGAGGCGGGTCTTTAGATCGGGCGCATGGGTGACTTCGAGCGTGCGTTGCTGCTTGAGGAAATTCTCGGGCGTGATGATGAGCGTCGCCTTGCCGAGCAGCGGTGCATCGGCTTGCGCCGATTCGCGAATCTCCGCGTAAAGCGTGTTGGTCTGCTCCCACAAATTGATCGGCGAGGTGCGCGTGATGATCTTTTGCCCGCTCAGATAGTACGTCTTGCCTTCGGTCGAATTGAGCGTCATGTGGTAATTCATGTTGCGCTCGTCCACGTCGGACTCATCGACCACGAACAGATTGAAGGTGCCGTTGGAGATCGTCATAGGCTGCGAGGAGAGCGCGGGGCAGGTCAGCGTGCCGGCGGTTCGTGCCAGATGTTGCGGATTGCTGATCATATCGGCGAGATCTTCCGATTCGACCGTCAGCGTGAACTCGATCGGAATCGCGCCGACCTCGCCCGCCGCGACCGGCGTGTAGGTGCCGATCATCGTTTCGGTGAACTGCAGACCGATCTTCTGCGGCGAGGACGGCGTCAACGACGACGACGCGAGCTCCGGCGTCGGCGCAGGCGGCAAGCTCGGCGCGGCGGCCGCGCCGTCGGCCGAGTCGGCGGTCACGGGATGCGTGGCCAGCAGCAGCTCGCAATTGCGTTCGGCCAGCGCGGAAATGGTGAGGAGCGGATTGACGCCGAGCGACATTGGCATGACGGCGCCGTCCATCACGTACAGACCGTCGTGCACCGCAGTGCCCGTGGCGCCGCTGAACACGCGGCCCATGTGGTCGACTACGCCGTGCTCCGCGTCCTCGCCCATGCCGCAGCCGCCGAGCGGATGCACGGTGACGGTGCGGTTGCCGACAATGTCGGTGGAGATCGGATTGCGCAGGTATTTGCCGCCGATCGGCACGGTGGCCTGCTTGAGCGCCTCCTCGACCACCTGAAAGATCGGCTGCTTGCCCGCGTTTTCCCACACGATGCGCGGCTGGCCTTTGTCGTCCACGTCGATCTGGCCGTTTTCGTCGTCATGCGCCATGACGAGGTAGCTTTGCGTGTGATTGAGCGCGCCGTGATAGGGGCCGCGCAGAAAGCTCTCGGACACCCGGGCGTCGTAAGCGATCTGTTCCGGCAACGAACGCGGCGCGACATCCACGCCTTCGAGCGGCGCGGCGGCGCCGAGCAGGCCGACGAGCGCCGCGCCCACCGGACCGGCCAGCGAGCCTTCCTCGATCACATAGCCGTCCCTTACGTTGGCCATATTGCGATGATCGATGAGGCCGGTAATGGTCGGCCCGACCGGCGGGATATCACCCGGCTCGTGCGAACCCCAGCCAACGCCGTTGATCACGGGCTCGGTGTTGTACGCAAAGGCGAGCACGTCGCCATTGCCGGTGAAATGCCTGCCGAGCATGCCGGAGACGCTCAACCCCTGATTGCGCGAGCGCAGCAGCAGTGCGGTCGAGCCGATCGTGCCGGCCGACACGATCACGATATCGGCGCTCACGAACAGATCGGGCGCGCCATAGCTTTCGCGGCCAAGGCTCACCAACTGGTAGCCCACGATCCATTTCCGCGTGGCCGCGTCGCGCCGGACCGAATGGACGGCGGTTCCGGTGAAAATCTGCGCGCCGTGGGCCACGGCGTCGGGCAGATAGTTCATGTGAGTCGAATTCTTCGCGTCGTAATTGCAACCCGAATTGCAGTCGCCGCAGCCGACGCAAGCCTTCTGCTCGACGCCCGCGGCGTTCACGCGGTCCTCGAAAGTGACGGTGATATCCGGGCGCGTGAAGCGGTCTTCCATGCCGAGCGCCCGCGCCGACTTTTCGAGCGCCTGCAGTTTCGGCAAGGCCGGATAATCCTCCGGCACCGGCGACGGTTGCAGCATCGCACGGGCAAGCGCATAGCCTTTGTCGCGCGCGGCCTTGTCGGCACGCAACGCGGCCGGCCAGCGTGCGTCGTCCCACAGGCGCGGGTCGGCTTCGAGCGCGACGTTCGCGTTGATCAGCGAGGTGCCGCCCAGACCGCAGCCGACTACCGCGTTCACGTCTTCGTTCACGTGCACTTCGAGCAATGCCAGCGGCGAGCCGATATGGGCCACCGCCGTGTTGTATTGCACCTGTGCGGCGCCCTGAAACGGCGTACGGGGAAATTCGCCGGCCATGAATTCGCGCCCGCGTTCGAGCACGCATACGCGGCGCCCGGCGCGCGCCATGCGGCACGCGGCAATCGCGCCGCCGTAGCCGGAACCCACCACGACCACGTCGTAATGCGATTGAATTGCGGTCACGGCGCTCGATAAGCGGTTCATCACGACCACCTCGTCTGGAATGGAGTGCGGGGAAAGACAACCAGGACTTCGGAAGCAAGACGGCGTGCGGCGACGGCTTTTTTATCCTAGGTGGTGCGCGCGAACAAAAAAAGGCGCATCGTACGTGGCGCACGACTCTGTTGTGCCGCATCCGCGGTCTCTTGAGACGGCGCGGCCGGCCGGCGCTCGCGTGGCCGCATGCTGTCAGGCGGCTGCTTCGTTCATTTCGCTGTCGCTCGATTCGGCGGCGAGCAGGTTCAGCGCGAGCAGAATAGCCGGGCGATTGTCGACGTCGATCTCGATACCGAGCTCGTCCGCGAGCCAGCGGCCGATCTTGGTATTGGAAAAATCCTCGGCGCCGGCCGTCTTCTTCATGGTGACGCCGAGCTTGACGGCGCGATAGTGATAAGAGGGCACCCGATGCTGCGCTGCGACTGCAGAAAGACCGCCTTTGCCTTCCGAGCACCAGCCGAGGCTGCCGGCCAGCACGATCCGCTCCGGCTCGTCGAGGCTCTCGATAAAGGCGCGTGCCGAGAGCCGCACACGCTGTTCGTCGAGGCCGTATTGCAGCAGCACGCTTTTTACCGGGTCTTCCAGCGCTTGCGCATGCAGATCGATTTCCTGCGCCATGCCTTCGTTTTCCATCGATACGTTGCGCTGATGGCCGGCGCTGCGCAGGCAGTCGATCAGATAGCGGCGGAAATACGCGCACAGTGCGTAGCCGTTGGATGGCGCGCTGTCGGCGCAGGCGCGGGTTTCCGTATGGCCGGGCGCGAGGCGCAGGACTTTCGCGTAGATGAACTGGGCGACCAGTTCTTCCTTGTCCTCGCCGAGCGCCTGCAACTCGAGCGGGTGATAGGTCCGCAATGCCCGCTTGACCAGTTCGACCATCGACACCATTTCGTCGCCGGATAACCGGGTACGCCGGCGCCACAAATCCGGCAGAATCGCATCGTCGAGATTGCGGACGAACTCGTGGCTAGGAACTGCGCCCATGAAAACCTCCAGAAGGGGTAAGGCAACGAGCGCGGTGAGCCCGAACTGCAGGCGGGGTGTGGATGGTGGAGCTTTGAAGCCGCGCTGGAGAATGTGAGCCCAGTATGGTTTCCGGCGGCGGCTTCGCCTATATGGATTAAGTGGTAGCTGATGGGTAAACTGCCGGGTAAACCATCCGGAAAAATGCATCTTATTCGTCTGAAGAGAAAGGGGTTGCGCCGGAGCTGTCCGGTGCACGGGACCAGAGCAGGCGCCGGAGCGCCAACTCCGATCGACGATCGACAACAGGAGACCGCGTAATGCGGGCTGACCCGATCCAGCGTGCCATCGACGAAGACCTGGTGCGCGTGCTGTACGCACAAGATCCGATCGCTTTCTTTTCGCACTGGTTTTCGATCGCGGTGCTGGTGGCGATTTATTGGCCGAACATACCGTCGCCGCCGCTGTTTATCGCCTGCTTCGGTTTTTATGCCGCAGCCAATTGCGGCAGTCTCGCGCTGTGGATCTGCAATCGCCGCTATCCCGAGCTCGTCTCGCCGCGCGGCTGGATCTATCTGCATGCGCTGCGCGGCGTGCTGCTCTACAGCGCGCCGGGCATCGCGGTGTGGTTCGCGTTCCAGAGCCCGCAAACCGATTTGCCGCTGCTGCATACGGTCATGCTCGTGACGCTGGCCGCGGGCGTGTTCATGTCGAATGGCTTCGACCTGCTGAATTTTTCGACCGCGATTCCGTTTCTGCTGTTTCCCTCGATCGTCATGCATTTCGGCACGCATACGTTCGACCGCACGATTCTCGCTATCGTCCTCGCGTTTTTCTTCTGCGCGATCAACGTCTATGCGTTGAGTTACCGCAAGCTGTTCCAGCAGGTCGTGCAGGCGCGCGTCGACCAGCAGTATCTGGCGGAGTCGCTGGCCGCGCAGAAACAGGTGGCCGAAGAAGCAAGCCTCGCCAAAACGCGCTTTTTCGCCGCCGCCAGTCACGATCTGCGCCAGCCGCTGCATGCCATCGGCCTGCTCGCGGCCTCGCTCAACGACGCGGCGGCGACGCCCGCGCAGCACGCGAAGACCGCCGAGCACATTGTCTACAACGTCGAGGCGCTGAACCAGCTGTTCAATCAGGTGCTCGATCTGGCGCGGCTCGAAAGCGGCGTGACGCAGGTGATCCGGCTGCATTTCCGGCTGTCCGAACTGTTCGAACGGGTCGGCAGCCAGTACCGCCCGCAGGCGGCCGCTAAAGGCCTGGCGCTGCGCATCGCGCCGACCACGATGGTCGTGCACGACGATCCCGTGCTGCTCGAACGGGTACTGAGCAATCTGCTTTCGAACGCGGTGCGTTACACCGAAGAAGGCGCGATCTGGCTGGGCGTGCGCCGCGCGGGGCGGCCGGCGGGCGGCTATATCGAGGTGCGCGACTCGGGCATCGGCATTCCCGTCGAGGAGCAGGAGCGCATCTTCGAGGAGTTCTATCAGGTCGCCAATCCGCAACGCGACGCGCGCCAGGGTCACGGTCTGGGCTTACCGACGGTGAAGCGGCTCGTCGAGATGCTCGGCGGCAAGCTGCAACTGCGCTCGGCGCCGGGGCGGGGTTCGGCGTTTCGCTTCCCGGTGCAGGCGGGCGATGCGGGCGGTATCGTCGCGAGCCTGAACGAAGCCGTGGCGGGCGGTCCCTCGGCGCAAGGGCGGTGCGTGCTGTGCATCGACGACGATCCGTCGATTCTCGAAGGCCTCGTCAGTCTGCTGGGCCGTTGGGGTTGCAGCGTGCTCGGCGCGCGCGACGAGGCCGACGCGCTCGCGGCGCTCGAAGGCGGCTTCGTGCCCGATGCCGTGCTGTGCGATTACCAGTTGGCGAATCACCGCACCGGCGCGCAGGCGTTGACGGCGGTGCGCAACGCGCTCGCGCATGCGGGGCACGACAACGTGGTGACGCTGCTCATCACGGGCGACATGGCGTCGGCGGAACTGGCGGCGCTCGCCTTGCAGGGGATTCCGGTACTTCACAAGCCGGTCACGCCGGCGCGCCTGCGGCGCACGCTGGAGATGCTGTGGCAGCAGGCCGAACTGGACAAGGGGCGGGCGGCGGCCGCGCCGGAACTGCGCGCGGACCCGACGGGAAAAGAGGTGGGCGGCTGGCCGGCGAGTGGCGCGATGCAGGCTGCCGCGAGCGTGCCGCAAGGTGGAGCGGGAATGGGATCGCAGAGCCAGTCCCAGAGCACTCGGTACGAAAGCGCGCCGTCGCAAAGCGAACCGCAAAAGTAGACACGTAGACGCGAACAGGCGGCGCGAACACCGCCTGTCGCCGGTCTCGCACTAAAGGGTTTTCCCGGCTTCCAGCCAGCCGTTGATCACGGCGATCGCCGTCGACCGGTTGTGCACGCCGAGCGCCCGGAAAATCACCGACAGATGCACCTTCACCGTGCCTTCCGCGACGCCCAGCTCGCGCGCGATCATCTTGTTGGTCCAGCCGCGATGCACGAGCCGCATGATGTCCTGCTGACGCGGCGACAGGTTTTCCAGCAGATGCTGCTGGTGCGGCTGCAACGCCTGAATCTGCGCGATGGGTTCCGTCAGCGCGGCGCCGGCCTGGCTGGGCGCTTGCGCGCCGCCCGCAACCATGCCTTGCAGCGACGGATTGGCGCCCGCTTCGGCCTGCGCGTCACGCGTGCCTAGCAGGCTGAGGGCTTCCATCGGCACGTAGGCGCCGCCTGAGAGCACCAGTTCGATCGCCTTGAGCATGACGCTGGCGGGCTGCCGCTTCGGCACGAAGCCGAGTGCGCCGGCGGCCAGCACCGCGCGCATTTCGTCGGGCGATTCTTCCGCTGAGAGGACGACGAGCGGCAGCGCGGGGTTCGCCTTCAGCAGCACTTCGAGCGACGAGGCGCCGCTCATGCCGGGCATATGCAGATCGACGATGGCAAGATCGTGATCGGCGTCGGGACGCGCGAGGGTCGCGAGCGTTTCCCAGTTGTCGGCTTCGTCGAATTGGGCGTCGGGATCGAGTCCGCGCAGCATGCCCTTGACGCCTTCGCGGATCAGTTCATGGTCGTCGGCTACGAGAAACTTCATGATGGCTCCGCGAGTCGGGCCAGCCCAATGTGGGCTGCCGCCGTTATAGGGTCTCGTTTTACTTCTAGCCTCGTGAATCGCATCATTGCTGCCCACCCCGCGATCATATGCCCGACCGGTGGCGCGGCGCACCTTCGGGTTTGCCGCTTATGTGACTGCTTATTTGTTAAATCGCCATCTGGTCCGATGCACTGCGTGATGTCTAAGGCAGGTCTCCCGCGCATAGGTTCCGGCTTGCATGGTAGACGAGCCGAACGCCCCTTTTTTGAAGCCGGCCATGCAGGATTCCGAAGGTTATGCGCACCGGATCGAATCACACGAAAGCAGTTGCTATTTGATTGCAAATAACGTCGCATTCATCAGAATCTTGAATGCGAAACCGAGCGACATGGCCGAGCCCACGCCGAAACACCACAGCGCGATGAACCACAGCCAGCCCGGCAGTTTGCGCGACGGCGCGGGCGATGCGCCGTGAGTCCCGCTTCGAGTTGCGCCGGAGCCGGCCTGCTTAGTGATAGTGATGTTGGTCGCCATGACGCACCTTGCCACGAAATACCCAGTAACCCATCGTCGTATAGGCGATGATGATCGGCAGAATCACCGCTGCGCCGACCAGCGTGAACATCTGGCTCGAACGCGGCGCGGCCGCTTCCCACAGCGTCATGCTCGACGGAATCGCATACGGCCACAGGCTCACCAGCAGCCCCGCGTAGCCGAGCAGCACCAGCAGCAGCGCGAGCGCGAACGGCGTGTTGTGATGCCGCTCACGCACCGCGCGATACATGAAGAACGCGCAGACCGCCACGAGGAACGGCACCGGCAGCAGACGGTAGAAGAGGCCGTCGTGGAACCAGCGTTGCGCGATATTCGGATCCTGCAGCGGCGTCCAGAGGCTCACCATCGCGATGAAGCCGAGCAGCACGATCGTCAGCGGCCAGACCACGCGATGCAGGCGGCGCTGCAGATCGCCTTCGGTCTTCGCCACCAGCCAGCAGCAGCCGAGCAGCGCGTACGTGACGACGAGTCCGAGACCCGTGAGCAGGCTGAACGGCGTGAGCCAGCCGAAGGCGTCGCCCGCATACGCACCATCGATCACGGGAATGCCTTGCAGGAACGCGCCCAGCGCGATGCCCTGAAAGAACGTCGCACCTGCCGAGCCGCCGATGAACGCCAGATCCCACAGATGCTTCGTGCGATTGGCCTTGGCGCGAATCTCGAACGACACGCCGCGAAAGATCAGGCACACGAGCATGAAGATCAGCGGCAGATACAGCGCGGACAGCACGGTCGAATACACCGCCGGAAATACCGCGAACAGACCGGCGCCGCCGAGCACCAGCCAGGTTTCGTTGCCGTCCCATACCGGCGCGACGGTGTTCATCATCAGGTCGCGTTCTTTCTCATCGGGGAAGAACGGGAAGACGATGCCGATGCCCAGATCGAAGCCATCCAGCACCACATACATGAAAAGGCCCAGCGCGATGATCGCGGCCCACACTACGGTTACGTCCATGTTCTTTCTCTATCGCAAGTAGCTGCTGAAGCAGGGTGGGTTCAGGCGGCGTCGATCATGTGATCGGCGGCGGAGAGCGGGCGGCGCGCGGTCTGGTTCGGTGAGCGTTGTTCCGGCGCGCCATGCGGCGTGTGTCCCGGCAGAGCGGGGCCCGTGCGCATGAGCTTGAGCATGTAGTAGATGCCGGTGCCGAACACCAGGAAGTACACAACTACGAAGGCCATCAGCGAGATGCCGACCTGCTGCGTGGTCAGCGGCGACACGGCCTGCGAGGTGCGCATCACGCCGTACACGACCCACGGCTGACGTCCCGCTTCGGTCGTGACCCAGCCGGCCAGCAGAGTGATGAAGCCCGTCGGGCCCATCGCCACGGCCACGCGCTGGAACCACTTCGATTCGAACAGGCTGCCCCGGCGGCGCAGCACCCAGGCGGCGACCGACATCAGGATCATCAGCACGCCGAGGCCCGCCATGATGCGGAAGCTCCAGAACACCACGGTCGAGTTCGGCCGGTCTTGCGGCGGAAATTCCTTGAGGCCGCGAATCTCGCCGTCCCAGCTATGCGTGAGGATCAGGCTGCCGAGATGCGGAATCGACACGGCATAGCGCGTGGTTTCCGCCTGCATGTCGGGAATGCCGAACAGGTTCAGCGCGGTGCCGCCTTTTTCGGTGTCCCACAGGCCTTCGATCGCGGCGATCTTGGCCGGCTGATATTCGCGCGTGTTCAGACCATGCTGATCGCCGACGAAAGCCTGGATCGGCGTGAGAATCAGCAGCAGCCAGAGCGCCATCGAGAACATCTTCTTCACGGCAGGATCGCGCCGTCCGCGCAGCAGATGCCACGCGCCCACCGCCGCCACCACCAGCGCCGCGACGATGAACGCCGCGAGCGCCATATGCGCGAGCCGGTACGGGAACGACGGATTGAACACGATCTTGAACCAGTCGAGCGGCACGACGCGGCCGTTCACGACTTCGAAGCCTTGCGGCGTTTGCATCCAGCTATTGGAGGCGAGAATCCAGAAGGTCGAGATCAGCGTGCCGATCGCCACCATCAGCGTGGCGCCGAAGTGCGCGCGCGCACTCACGCGCTGCCAGCCGAACAGCATGATGCCGAGGAAGCCCGCTTCGAGGAAGAATGCGGTCATGACCTCGTACATGAGAAGAGGCCCGGTGACGGGGCCGGCGAAACTGGAGAAGCCCGACCAGTTGGTGCCGAATTGATAGCTCATCACGACGCCGGACACGACGCCCATACCGAAGGCCACCGCGAAGATCTTCGACCAGAACAGGCAAAGGTCTTTGTAGTACGCCTTGCCGGTTTTCAGCCAGCGCCATTCGAGGACGGCAATGAAGCTGGCGAGACCGATGCTGAGCGCCGGAAAAACGATGTGGAACGAGACAGTGAACGCAAACTGGATGCGGGCGAGATCGAATGCCGATAGAGCGGAGTTCATGAGCGTGAAGTGCGTGATGACCGCGAAGGCGGGCTACGCGCGTCGACCGTTGTCGGTGCGCACTGCGCTGGGCAGATGGCGCAAGAGTAGGGGATGAGGGGAAACTTTGCTGCGGTGCGATGTGCGTCAAAAAACCACCTTGTTTTATGCTGATTTTCTTTTTTGAGACAGCAAACCGTTGATGGGCATCAAGTTTTCCTGATTGCCTTCGCGCACGGCGTCGGCGCGCGACGGGCCGGAGCTGCGGCAATCGACCGCGGCGCAGCAACGTCGCAGGGGCGTGGTCGAGCGTTTTGACTTGCCGGTAGCCAGACGGCAGCGTTTTTCAAAAGAGCGCATGCTACTCACACGCATAAGCCGTATAGCCATTCCCGTATTTTTTCCCGTTATCCGCTTCGAAATAGTCAAAGCCGACCCTCCGGTCTGATTGCCTGGGTGTGTCGCGAATCCGTCATCGGCGTGTGGTGTAACGCATGCTGTGCCGCCTGCCACGCGAATGGTTTGAGAGCACGCTTCATCCACCTGCCGGCAACGGCAGACTTCACCTGAAAGGAGTCCGCAGATGAGCACGATCAAGACGCAAGACGGTACGGAAATCTTCTACAAGGACTGGGGCAAGGGCCGGCCGGTCGTCTTCTCGCATGGCTGGCCTTTGACCGCGGACGCCTGGGACGCGCAGATGCTGTTTCTGGGCAGCAAAGGTTTTCGCGTGATCGCACACGACCGGCGCGGTCACGGCCGCTCGCAACAGCCGTGGGACGGCAACGACATGGACACCTACGCCGACGATCTCGCGGCGCTGATCGAACACCTCGACCTGAAGGACGCCACGCTCGTCGGCCATTCCACGGGTGGCGGGGAAGTCGCGCATTACATCGGCCGGCATGGCACGCAGCGGGTGGCCAAGGCCGTGCTGATCGGCGCGGTGCCGCCGTTGATGCTGAAGACCGAAAGCAATCCTGGCGGCACGCCGCTCGAGGTGTTCGACGGCATCCGCAAGGGCGTGGAAGACGACCGTTCGCAGTTCTTCAAGGATCTCGCGCTGCCGTTCTACGGCTACAACCGTCCGGGTGCGAAGGTGTCGCAGGGCGTGATCGATTCGTTCTGGGTCCAGGGCATGGCCGGCTCGATCAAGGGGCTTTACGACTGCATCAAGCAGTTCTCCGAAGTCGACTACACGGAGGATCTGAAGAAGATCGACGTGCCCACCCTGGTGCTGCATGGCGACGACGACCAGATCGTGCCGATCGACGCCGCCGGCCGCCTGACCGCGAAGATCGTGAAGAACGCCACGCTCAAGGTCTATCCGGGCGGACAGCACGGCATGTGCACCGTCGAGGCACCCAAGGTGAACGCCGATCTGCTGGAGTTCATCGGATCGTAGTAATGCGTTGACGTTACGGGTGCGGCGGGCGGTGGATGGGCCGGCGTGCCCAGCCGCGCTCCAGGCCGAACCGCAGGCCGAACCGCAGGCCGAATCGCAGGCCGAATCGCAGGCCATGCTTGATGAGGTGCCCGCGTCCCGGACTGCTCAGACAGTCGGCCAGCCGACGCGCGCCGCTCGTCGCAACGACGAGCGGACCACCAGCCGGTGGAACGGCGCGATCGCGAGGATGTAGAAGCGGCCGAGTCGATTGTGGCAATGCACGACGGTGGACAGGATCAGATAGCGCGAGCGGCCTTCGCGGGTGTCTCGGCTTTGCTGCAGTAGCGACACGCGGAAGTCGAGATGACGGTCGTTTTCGCCGAGGATGATCTCGTGTGCGCTACGCGTGTAGATCCTGAAGATGTCGACGCGCTCCTTTGCGTTCGCCGGATCGCGAGTGCGCAACTGCGTCGAGGTCTTCAGTCCGAAACGCGCGACGATCGCATCGCGCAATCCCATCAGCTTCGCGACCCACGCTGCCTGATGCCCGAACACGAAGCGCGCGAGCGATTCCGGATCGTCGATGGCATTGTCGGGCAGGCGGACCGCGTATGCGTCGGCGAGGTCCGGTGCCTGGTATAGACGGGCGACGCCCGATTCAGCCGGCAGGGCGACGGATTGCACGGAACAGTGGGCTGTGAGCATGGGTGGTGTGCGGGGCTGGCAAATGGAATCGACGGAATCGAAGAAGGCGCGGCGCCGGTTCATCGCTGGCGGCTCGGCTCGCGCGTGAGCGTTTGCGTTCAAGTCTACGCGCCCTTGAGGGACGGCAGTGCGGGGCTGGCACGCGGGGGCTCCCATGTGCCCAATTCAGATGGAAAAGCATACCTCAAGTTATATGACGTCACATAAATTAAATTGGCATAGTGCGTTGTTTGCAAGGAGAGAATTGGATGTGTCGAGGCTGAAATAAGGGTAAGTGCCTAATTGAATTTAGCTTCCGCATCGATGATAGTACGTTATCGTACAACTATTTTAAGCTCGGCAGAGCATGCCGTCATGACCGAAGCGATTGCAGTATCCAAGTTCGATCGCGCGCGGTGCAGCAAAGGAACCCTATGAAAAAGATTGCTCTGAGTGGAGCAGGCGGCCAGCTAGGCTCAGTAGTACGCGCTGCGTTGGTCGCGCGCGGCACGCCGCTGCGCTCGGCCGCGGGCTCGAAGGCCCTCGTGCCGCTCGTGGAAGGCGAGGACGTGATGCACGGCGACCTGCGCGACCCCGCGGTCGTGGACCGGCTGCTCGAAGGTGTCGACGTTCTGATCCATTTCGCGGGTACGAGCGTGGAGCGTCCGCTGCCCGAGATCATCGAAAACAATCTGCGCGGGCTGGTCGAAGTGTACGAGGGCGCGCGCCGGCAAGGCGTGCGGCGCATCGTGTTCGCCAGTTCGAATCACGCCATCGGCATGTATCCCGTTACCGAGCATCTCAGCCTCGACTGCGAACTGCGCCCGGACGGTTTTTACGGCCTGAGCAAGGTGTGGGGTGAAGCGCTGGCGAGAATGTACTGGGACAAGCA
Organism: Paraburkholderia sp. USG1; assembly: GCF_031570135.1. NCBI lineage: Bacteria > Pseudomonadati > Pseudomonadota > Betaproteobacteria > Burkholderiales > Burkholderiaceae > Paraburkholderia > Paraburkholderia sp. USG1. Next base: position 59,879 of record NZ_JAMWXW010000021.1, read on the forward strand.
CGGCATCGAGAGTGTTTGCGTGCGCATCGGCAGTTGCCTCGAGCGGCCGACCGAGCCCCGCCATCTGAGCACCTGGTTCGGTCATCGCGATCTGCTGCATTTTCTCGACCGTTGTGTTGAGGCGGAGAACATAGGCTTCCTGACCATCTGGGGCGTGTCGGCCAATACGCGCAGCTGGTGGGACAACAGCGGCGCCGAGCGTCTGGGCTATCAGCCGGCGCAAAACGCCGAGGTCTACGCCGAAGAAATTCTCGCGCGCCCGAATCCGCTCGACGCGTTGGGCCAGCGCTTCCAGGGTGGCGGCTTTGTGGGCATCGATTATTCGCGCGATGACGCCGGCCCGGACGGCCTGGCCGCTTCCGCCACGCGGCCTGTTTGAGCGGTCCAGAATTACGAGGAGACGCAGTAATGAAGATCAAGGGCATCCGCTGGTGGATGGTCAGCCTGGTCGCGGCCGGGCTCATCATCAATTACCTCGCGCGCAATACGCTGTCGGTAGCCGCGCCGACGTTGATGAAAGACCTCCACATCACCACGGAGCAGTATTCGCACGTGGTCGTGGCCTGGCAGCTCTGCTATGCATTCATGCAGCCGGTCGCCGGCTATGTGCTCGACACCATCGGCACCAAGATCGGCTTTGCGGCGTTCGCCCTGGCATGGTCGCTGGCGTGCGCGGCGGCGGCGTGGTCGACCGGCTGGCGCAGCCTCGCGTTCTTCCGCGGTGTGCTCGGTCTTGCCGAGGCGGCCGGCATTCCGGCCGGCGTCAAGGCGACGAGCGAATGGTTCCCGGCCAAGGAGCGTTCGGTGGCGATCGGCTGGTTCAACATCGGCTCGTCGATCGGCGCGCTGCTGGCGCCGCCGCTGGTGGTCTGGGCGCTGTTGCATGGCGAGTGGCAGTTGGCCTTTGTGATCGTCGGCGTGGCCGGGATTATCTGGAGCGTGCTGTGGATGGTGCTCTACAAACATCCGCGCAAGCAGAAGCTGTTGGGCGACGCCGAGCGCGACTACATTCTCAGCGGCCAGGAAGCAAAGCACAGCGACGCCGGCGCCGCGAAGCGCAGCTGGTTCGCCATGCTCGGCAGCCGCGACTTCTGGGCAATCGGCATTCCGCGCATTCTCTCCGAACCGGCCTGGCAGACTTTCAACGCGTGGATTCCGCTGTACATGATGACCGAGCGTCACATGAATCTGAAGGAAGTCGCGTTGTATGCGTGGATGCCGTTTCTGGCCGCTGACATCGGCTGCGTGCTGGGCGGCTATCTGAGTCCGCTGTTTCACAAGTACGCCAAAGTGTCGCTCTTCACGTCGCGCAAGATGGTGTTCGTGGTCGGCGCGCTGTGCATGATCGGGCCGGCCTGCGTCGGTCTGGTGGCGAGCCCGTATGCGGCGGTGGCGCTGCTGTGCGTCGGCGGGTTTGCGCATCAGACCTTGTCGGGTGCGCTGTATGCAATTACGGCCGATATGTTCGGCAAGAATGAAGTCGCTACTGCGACTGGCATGGGCGGCATGGCGGGCTATCTGGGCGCGGCGGCGTTCACGGCGCTGTTCGGCGTGCTGGTCACGCAGATCGGCTACAGCCCGTTGTTCGTCGTGCTGGCGGTGTTCGACATTATCGCGGCGGCGGTGGTGTGCCTGCTGGCGAAAGGCGCCGACAGGACGCCCGAGCCGCGCTGGACGCCGGCGAGCGCGGTGGCCAAGTGAGTCACGATCGGGCTGGCGAGCGACGCCCAGCAGCCGATCAGGGTTTCGCCGCCGCGCACCGCTCGGCGAAAACTATTGGGTAAGGGCTGATAGGGCGTGAGGGCAGGCATGGGCTGTTTTCCTCGAACGACGATGGATCGGCTAGCTCCAACGACCGTCAAAGTTTGTTATAGGTCGTCGTATATCTAGGTTTTCAGATTGGCATTGGCCTTACCGCTGGTGGCGGCCACGTAAACCCGAATTCCTCGCCAGACAAGCGTTTCGGTTGCGCGCACATCTCGATATGTTGTAGGATGACCTATATCTTAGGTCTCTATCCAAGGAATGCGAAATGTCTATCACCGGCGAAATGCTGATCGGTCGCAAAGCGGTACGCGGCGAGGAAGAACCATTGCATGCGTTCAATCCTGTCACGGGATCGGACATCGCGGAGCCGGTTTTCGGCAGCGGCTCTGTCGCCCACGTTGGCGAGGCCTGTGAGCTCGCGCGGCAGGCTTTCGATCCGTACCGTCAGTTGCCGCTGACAGTGCGCGCCGAATTTCTCGAGCGCATCGCCGACGGCATCACGGCATTGGGCGATGCGCTGATCGAGCGGGCGCACCAGGAGTCGGGCTTGCCAAAGGCGCGTCTCGAAGGCGAGCGCGGCCGCACGACGGGCCAGCTCAAACTGTTCGCGCAAGTCGTACGCGCCGGACAATGGCTCGCCGCCACGCTCGATTCGCCGCTGCCGGAGCGCAAGCCGTTGCCGCGTTCCGATCTGCGTATGCAGAAGATTCCGCTCGGCCCGGTCGCCGTGTTCGGCGCGAGCAATTTCCCGCTCGCGTTTTCGGTAGCGGGTGGCGACACCGCCGCGGCGCTCGCGGCCGGCTGCCCGGTGGTGGTGAAGGCGCACCGCGCTCACCTGGGCACCTCGGAGATGGTCGGACGGGTGATCCAGCGTGTCGCGCAGGAAATGGACTTGCCTGAAGGCGTGTTCTCGCTGATCGTCGGTGCCGGTAACTCTGTGGGGGAGGCGTTGGTCGCGCATCCGGCGATCAAGGCGGTGGGCTTCACGGGTTCGCGCGCGGGCGGGATCGCGCTGATGCGCGTGGCGGCGGCGCGTGCCGAGCCGATTCCGGTCTACGCGGAAATGAGCAGCATCAATCCGGTGTTCCTTCTGCCGAATGCGCTGGCTCAGCGCGGCGAGAGCATCGCGCGTGGCTTCGTCGATTCGCTGGTGCTCGGCGCCGGTCAGTTCTGTACCAATCCGGGTCTCGCCATTGCAATCGACAGCGACGCGCTCAAGGGCTTCGTTGCAACCGCGTCCGACGCGCTGAGCGGCAAGCCCGCGCAAACCATGCTGACGTCCGGCATCCATGCCGCTTATGAAGAGGGCGAGGGCAAGCTGGCCGCGACGAGAGGCGTGGAGGCCGTGGCGCACGGCGTCGAAGGAACCGGCCCGACGCAGGCTCGCGCGGCGCTGTTCGTGACCGATGCGCCGACGTTCCTCGCCACGCCCGCATTGGAAGACGAAGTGTTCGGCCCGGCGTCGACCATCGTGCGTTGCAGGGACGAGCAGGAAATGCTCACGGTCGCCGAACATTTCGCCGGTCAGTTGACCGCCACGGTGCAGATGGACAGCGCCGATTTGCCGGCGGCGAAGAAGCTGGTGCCGATTCTCGAACGCAAAGCCGGCCGGCTTCTGGTGAACGGCTTCCCGACGGGCGTCGAGGTCTCGCACGCGATGGTGCATGGCGGCCCGTTCCCGGCTACATCCGACAGCCGTGCGACTTCGGTCGGCACGACTTCGATCGAGCGCTTCCTGCGCCCGGTGTGTTATCAGGATTTCCCGGCCGATCTGTTGCCCGAGGCGCTCGCCGACGGCAACCCGCTGAACCTGTGGCGCCGCCGCGATGGCGAGATCACGCGCAGCTGAGTGCCGGGTGATTCGCGATCGGTGATCGTGTGAAATGAAAAATGGCCGGGGTCTATTCGATCCCGGCCATTTCTTTTTGTGTTCACGGCCACCGCGCGATGACTTCGCGGTGACGAATCGACTCAGCTATTCGCTTCAGCCGCTTCGTTCGCACGCCGCAAGCGCTCGCGGCTGTTGGACAGATGCATGCGCATGGCCGCGCGCGCGCCTTCCGCGTCGTGCCGGGTGATCGCTTCGAGAATGCTTTCGTGTTCGAGGTTCACGAGCGACAGATACGCGTCCGGTTCCGCGCGCGCAATGCCTGCGGAGTCGAGCCGGTTACGCGGAATCAGCGCGCTGCCCATTTGCGTGAGGATATCGACGAAATAGCGGTTGCCGGTAGCGCGTGCCACTGAGATATGAAACTGCAGATCGGCGTCGACGCTGTCCAGCCCGTTGTGGCGCGTGGCTTCGATCGCATCGAGCGCGGTGCGCATGCGCGCGAGGTCGTCCGGCTTGGCGCGCTGGGCGGCCAGCCCCGCGCATTCCGTTTCGAGGCTGATGCGCAGTTCCAGGATCGACAGCACGTCGCGCAAGGTGGTGGCCGGCACCATGTCGATGCCCAGTTTTTCGCGCGGCGGTTCCAGCACGAAACTGCCGATACCATGCCGCGTCTCGATGATCTTGCCCGCCTGCAAACGCGAGATGGCTTCACGAATGACGGTCCGGCTCACGCTCAGCGTGACCATGAGCTGGGACTCGGTGGGTAGTTTGTCGCCGGGTTTCAAGGCGTTCGACGCAATCTGCTCGGTGACGTAGCTGACGACGAACTCGGCAAGATTACGAGCGCGTCGTGGCGGTGCCGCGGATGCCAGTGGTGTAGCCATCGAAAACGCCCCTCGAATCAGATAGTTGCAGAGACTTCATGCGTTTGATTATACCGTCGTCTGATGACTGATTATATAGACGCCGAATCATTTTGCGAGCCGGCGTGCGGACTGGCATCGGCGCGCCGTTCAAGGCGTCTTGCGCCGCAATGGCGGCCAGATCGCACCATCGCGTAGAAGTACGATAACCGCCGCGTGACTAGCGCCGGCGCAGTTCCACCCGCTTGATGTCTTTGACGATCACGAGATAGCTGAACACCGTGAGCAGCGCGTTGATACCGACGAATACCAGCGCGCCGTTGAACGACCCGGTTTTCGCGACGAGATAGCCGATCACGATCGGCGTCACGATGCCGGCCACGTTGCCGAACATATTGAAGATCGCGCCGGACAGGCCGAGTGCTTCCTTCGGCGACGTATCGGCGACCACGGCCCAGCCGAGCGCCCCAATGCCTTTGCCGAAGAACGCGAGCGACATGAGGGCGACGACGACCCAATCGGTCGACACATAATTGCAGCCGATGATGCACACCGACAGCAGCATGCCGCCGACAATCGGCACCTTGCGCGCGATCGTGAGCGAATGGCCGCGACGGATCAGCCCGTCGGACAGAATGCCGCCGAGCACGCCGCCGGAGAATCCGCAGATCGCCGGCAGCGAAGCCACGAGGCCCGCTTGCAGAATGGTCATGCCGCGCGCCTGCACGAGGTAGATCGGAAACCAGGTGAGGAAGAAGTAGGTCAGCACATTGATGCAGTACTGCGCGAGATAGACACCGAGCAGCATGCGGTTGCTCAGCAGTTGGCGCACCAGAGACCAGCCGCCGGTATTTTCGATTCTGTCGATGGCTCGGGCTTTCTTCGGCCCGTTGACCACGCCTCCGCCCTGTTCGATGTACTCCAGTTCGGCGCGCGACACACGTGGATGGTCGGCGGGGTTCTTCATCACCTTCAGCCAGGTGAGCGCGAGCAGCAATCCCATCACGCCCATCACGACATACACCATGTGCCAGCCGAACGCGTGAGTGAGCCACGCCATCAACGGCGTAAACACCACGGCGGCGAAGTATTGCGCCGAATTGAAAATGGCCGATGCCGTGCCGCGTTCGTTGGTGGGGAACCAGCTCGCTACCACCTTGGCATTGGCGGGGAAGGCCGGCGATTCGGCCGCGCCCATCGCAAAGCGCAGCGCGAACAGCGCGGTGACGGCGGCGGCCGCGCTGCCCAGCAAGCCGATGGAGCTTTGCAGCAACGTAAATAACGACCAGAAGAAGATGCTCGCCGCGTAGACGCGGCGCGCGCCGAAGCGGTCCAGCAGCCAGCCGGCTGGCAGTTGCGACAGCACGTACGCCCAGCTGAACGCGGAGAAAATGTAGCCCATGCGGATCGCGTCGAGACCGAACTCGGCTCGCATGGCCGAACCGGTGACCGACAGCGTGGCGCGGTCCGCGTAGTTGAAGGTCGTGATCAGAAAGATCAGCAGCAGGATGGCGTAGCGGACTCGGGTGCGCTTCGCGACGTGGGCGGCACTCGCCGCGCGGCTCATTTCCATGGTCATCTCCTGAATTTCTTATGCATGGGAGCGGGCTCCCTGGCGTCGAGGCGCCGTCGCGGCGCAACTAGCAGTCGCGGACCTTGTCGATACATTCGTGCAGCACAAAAACGCCCGGCGACGTTGCCGTGCCGGGCGCTCTTTGCGGTGCCGTTTGCGCGGCCTTCGCTCGCAAGGCCGCCGGGTGTTGTCTGCGTCCGATGCGCCCCAGCCGGATTACTGCGGACCGAGCGTCTTGATGAGCGCGTCCAGCCTGGCCATTTCTTCTTCCGTCAGATCGGTCAGCGGCGCGCGGACCGGACCGGCGCTATGGCCGACCAGCTTCGCGCCTGCCTTGACGATGCTGACCGCGTAGCCCGCGCGGCGGTTGCGGATCGCCAGGTACGGCAGGAAGAATTCGTCGATCAGCTTGCCGACCGTGGCATGGTCGTCCGCGGCGATCGCGCGGTAGAAGTCCATCGCGGTCTTCGGAATGAAGTTGAACACCGCCGACGAATACACCGGCACGCCGAGCGCCTTGTACGCCGCGGCATACACTTCGGCGGTCGGCAGGCCGCCGAGATACGAGAAACGGTCGCCAAGGCGGCGGCGGATCGACACCATGTTCTCGATCTCGCCCACGCCGTCCTTGAAGCCGATCAGGTTCGGGCAGCGCTCTGCCAGCCCTTCGAGCATATCGGCGTTAAGCCTGGAATTCGCGCGGTTGTAAATGATCACGCCCATGTTCGGCACGGACTTGCAGACTTCTTCCGCGTGCGCCGCGATGCCTTCCTGGCAGGCTTCCGTCAGGTAGTGCGGCATCAGCAGAATGCCGTTTGCGCCATGACGCTCGGCTTCCTGTGCGTAGGCGATCGCGACACGCGTCGGGCCACCCGCGCCGGCGAGAATCGGCACCTTGCCTTTGCAGACTTCAGCGGCCGTGCGCACGACGTTCGAATAGTCGCTGTGCGTGAGCGAGAAGAATTCGCCCGTGCCGCCGGCAACGAACAGTGCCGAAGCGCCATAAGGCGCGAGCCATTCCAGGCGCTCGGCATAGGTGTCGGCGCGAAAATCACCTTGTTCGTCGAAGTCGGTAACGGGGAAGGACAGGAGGCCTTCGGAAACGATCTGCTTCAGTTCCTGCGGTGTCGTCATGATGAGTATCCAGTGCGTCGGGATGGTTCGCGAGTGGTTCGATGGGTAGAAACGGAGATTTCTTATACGTCATCGTACAACAACAAATCGGCTAACTCAACGATCATTTAGCGGCATAATGCCCGTCATAGGGTAAATACGGAACGTCCGCGCAATCTTTCATGTTGTAGGATGACGTATGAATAGTCGGCGCACCAGGCGTGCAGCGCCATAAGGATCGATGCAATGGAACAATCTCCGCTCTACATTCGCGTTCACCCCAATGACAATGTCGCGATCGTCGTCAACGACGGCGGCCTGGGCGAGGGCGCCGTATTTCCCGATGGTCTCGCGCTGCGCGAGCGCGTGCCGCAAGGGCACAAGGTCGCGCTGGCCGATCTGGCCGAGGGCGACGAGGTCATCCGCTATAACGTGGTGATCGGTTATGCGCTCAAGCGGTTGCCGAAAGGCAGCTGGATCAACGAACACGTGATCCGCATGCCGAGCCCACCGGGGCTCGAGGATCTGCCGATCGCCACGATCAGGGCGCCGGAGATGCCGCCGCTCGAGGGCTACACGTTCGAGGGCTACCGCAACGCGGACGGCTCGGTCGGCTCGCGCAACATTCTCGCCATCACGACCACGGTGCAATGCGTGGCCGATGTCGTGCAGCATGCGGTCACCCGCATCAAGGCCGAGTTGCTGCTGAAGTACCCCAATGTCGACGACGTGGTGAGCCTCGGCCACACCTATGGTTGCGGTGTCGCGATCGACGCGCCCGACGCGATGGTGCCGATCCGCACCGTGCGCAATATCAGCCTGAATCCGAATTTCGGCGGCGAGGTGATGATGGTCAGCCTCGGCTGCGAGAAGCTGCAGCCGGAGCGCCTGATGCCGCCCGGCACGATTCCGATCGCCGCGGCTGCCAATGTGGCGGAGGTCGCGGACATCGGCGATATCGAGGCTGATCTGAACGGTGACGTCGTGGTGCTGCAGGACGACGCGCATGTCGGCTTCCAGTCGATGATCGAGTCGATCATGAAAATGGCCGATGGTCATCTGCAGCGCCTTAACAATCGCCGGCGCGAGACTTGCCCCGCGTCCGATCTGGTGATCGGCGTGCAATGCGGCGGCAGCGACGCGTTCTCCGGACTGACCGCGAATCCCGCAGTGGGCTACGCGACCGACCTGCTGGTGCGTGCCGGCGCCACGGTCATGTTCTCCGAAGTCACCGAAGTGCGCGACGGCGTCGATCAATTGACGGCGCGCGCGGCCAACGCGGACGTCGCCGCGGCGATCATCCGCGAGATGCAGTGGTACGACGATTATCTGAAGCGCGGCGGTGCCGATCGCAGCGCCAACACCACGCCGGGCAACAAGAAAGGCGGCTTGTCGAACATCGTCGAAAAGGCGATGGGGTCGATCATCAAGTCGGGCAATTCGGCCATTTCCGGCGTGTTGTCGCCGGGCGAAAAGGTCAGGCAGAAAGGCCTGATTTACGCGGCGACGCCGGCGAGCGATTTCATCTGCGGTACGTTGCAAGTAGCTGCGGGTATCAACCTGCATGTTTTCACCACCGGCCGCGGCACACCGTATAGCCTCGCCGAAGTGCCGGTCATCAAGGTCGCGACGCGCTCGGATCTCGCGCGCCGCTGGCATGACCTGATGGATATCAACGCCGGCACCATCGCGACCGGCGCGGCGACCATCGAAGACGTGGGCTGGGAACTGTTCCGTCTGATGCTCGACGTCGCCAGCGGCCGCAAACAGACCTGCGCGGAAAAACTCAAGCTCCACAATGCATTGGTGCTGTTCAATCCGGCGCCGGTGACCTGATGGGTCGCCCGATCCGCAGGTTCCGCTTCATCACGCCGATCTGATCGCACTCACACCAACATAGAAACATGACTGACTCGAACCTCGACCGCAGCGCGGCACAAAAACCTTTCCGCCGTCTGCTGCTCACCGGCGCGGCCGGCAACCTCGGCAAGCAGTTGCGCGGCGCGCTCGCCGCGTGGGCCGATATCGTGCGCGTCACGGATATCGCGCCGCTCGGCGACGTGGCGGCGCACGAAGAAGCGTCGACTGTGGATCTCGCGGACCAAGCCGCGGTTCACGCGCTGCTCGAAGGCGTGGATGCGGTGATTCACCTCGGCGGCATTTCTGTCGAAGCGCCGTTCGAAGAGCTGCTCGAAGCGAATATTCGCGGCCTGTACAACCTCTATTCGGCCGCGCAGAAGCAGGGCGCGAAGCGCGTCGTGTATGCGAGTTCGAATCACGCGGTGGGTTTCCATCCCGTGACGGAGGTGGTCGATATCGACGCGCCGCTGCGGCCCGATAGCCTGTACGGCGTGACCAAGTGCTTCGGCGAATCGTTGTCGCGTTACTACTTCGATCGCTTCGGTCTGGAGACGGTGTGCCTGCGCATCGGCTCGTCGTTCGAGCAACCGAAAAATCCGCGCATGCTCGTGACCTATCTGAGCTATCGCGACTTCATCGAACTGGTGCGCTGCTCGCTGTTCACCAATCGCGTGGGTCATGCGATCGTCTACGGCGTGTCGGATAACCGGACCAAGTGGGTGGACAACACCAAAGCCGCGTTCCTTGGCTTTCGTCCGCAGGACAGTTCGGTCGAATTCGAGCATCTATTTCCGGTCACGGCACCCACGGTCGAACTCGACGATCCGACGCAGCGTTTTCAAGGCGGCCCGTTCGTGCTCGCCGGCCCGATGGAGCCGAAGCGATGAGCGCCGCGGCGAATCCGCGAGTGGAGCGCGTGGGCGCGGTGGGGCAGGCGCCGGCTTCGGTCGGCGAAAGTCCGGTGTGGCGCATAGCGGAACAGGCGCTCTACTGGGTGGACATTCCGGCGCAGAAGATCGTGCGCTTGCGGATCGATTCGGGCGAACGCTCCGAATGGCTGTTGCCGGAGAAAGTGGCGTGCATCGCGTTCGATCATCGCGGCACGGTGCTGGCCGGTTGCGAGACGGGGCTCTTCGCCGTTACGCTCACTGAGGCCACGGCCAGCGGCGAAGCCGTGCAGGTGACAGGGCGCCAGCTCGCCGCGCCCGACTTCGCATGCGGCGACATGCGTTTCAACGATGGCCGTTGCGACCGGCAAGGGCGCTTCTGGGCCGGCACGATGGTGCAGGACATGGCGGCGGCCAACCCGGCCGGTGCGCTCTATCGATTCGATGCGCGCGGCGTTCTCTCCGCGCCGGTCGTCGACGGGCTCATCACGCAGAATGGTCTCGCGTGGTCGCCGGACGGCACGACCATGTATCTGTCGGACTCGCATCCTTTGCGTCGGCAGATCTGGGCATTCGACTACGACGGCGAGACCGGCGAGCCGCGCAACCGCCGCGTGTTTGCCGATCTGAATCATCATGCGGGCCGTCCCGACGGAGCCGCGGTGGACGCCGACGGCTGCTACTGGATTTGCGCCAACGACGCGGGCCTGTTGCTGCGCTTCACACCGCAAGGCAAGCTGGACCGGCGGATTGCCGTGCCGGCTATCAAGCCGGCGATGTGCGCTTTCGGTGGGCGCGAGCTAGATACGTTGTTCGTGACGTCGATTCGTCCCGCGGCGAACGCGAGTGAGCACGACGGCCATCTGTTCGCCGTGCGCCCCGGTGTCACCGGCTTACCCGAGCCGGAATTCGCGGGCGAGCTGTAAGCGGAGCGTTGGCGAGAAGGGCGCCGGGCATCTCGTCATGCCCGGCGCCCTTTGTTTACTCGTCGTAAATTCATCACTCATCGTACAACAATGTGGTGTAAAGACTACGGTCGTTCCACCATTCTATCTAGCAAAACCGTGCGAGACGGGGATCCCCGTTTGCCTCGACAGCACCGTGCTGGCTGACGTGTGGCTCTGTGCCAGCCTGATTCGGTCATCGATGCCGGGTGCTTCGTGGTGCGGGTAAATACCGTCTGTACAACTCAAACCGCCTTTTATAGACTTCATATGTCGTCGTACAACATATGAGCCCAAACGAATTCCTTTCTATAGATTTCGCGTTACCGGTATGAACACGGCAGCGTGAACGTGCGGGACCAATCGCCCACGACACGCACGCCGAAGCAGTTGAAGCAAAAGTAAAAGAGTCGGATTGTCTGACAGGAGTGCTGAGCATCTGCGCCGGGGACGTTGCACAGACCAGCACGGCAAAGCGTGCGTGACCGCGAACGGTGGCAAGCGTAACGCCGGAGACGCAGCAAAACCATATCGCATCCGCGAGCGGCCTTCCGCAATCGATTGGATGGTCAATTTTTCAAGGAATCTCACGATGAACAAGAAGTTCGCCTCTTCCCGTGTTTCGATGATCGTCGCAGCCTCGATGCTGGCCTTCAGCACCGTGTCGGCGCAAGCGCGAGTGTTCCGCGTGTCGGACGTGCATGGCGACACGTATCCGACCAATATGGCCGTGAAATACATGGGAGAGCAGATCAACAAGGCAACCGGCGGCAAGGATTCCGTGAAGGTCTTTGGCAATAGCGCGCTGGGTTCGGAAAACGACACGATCGATCAGGTGCGCATTGGCGCATTGGACATGGCGCGCGCCAACGGTGCGGCCTTCAACGAAATCGTTCCCGAATCGATGATTCCGTCGCTGCCGTTCCTGTTCCGCGATATCGACCATTTCCGCAAAGTAATGTACGGCCCGGAAGGCCAGAAGATTCTCGACGCCTTCAAGGCGAAGGGCATGATCGCGCTGACGTTCTACGAGAGCGGCGCACGTTCGATCTATACGAAGAAGCCGATTCATTCGCCCGCTGACATGAAGGGCTTGAAGGTCCGCGTGCAGCCGTCCGATCTGATGGTCGACGAAATCAGGGCGATGGGCGGCACGCCCACGCCGATGCCGTTCGCCGAGGTGTACACGGGCCTGAAGACGGGTCTGGTGGATGCCGCTGAAAACAACCTGCCGTCGTACGAAGAAACCAAGCACTTCGAAGTCGCGCCGATCTATTCCGAAACCCAGCATTCGATGACCCCCGAAGTGCTGGTGTTCTCCAAGAAGGTGTGGGACACGCTGACACCGCAGGAACAGGACATCATCAAGAAGGCGGCCGCCGACTCGGTGCCGTACTACGAAAAGCTGTGGACCGCGCGCGAAGCCGACGCGAGCAAGACGGTCACGAAGGGCGGCGCGACCATTGTCGCCTCGTCGCAGATCGATCGCGCTGCGTTCGTCAAGGCCATGCAGCCGGTCTGGGCGAAGTACGAAAAGACCCCGCAAATGAAGCAGCTCGTCGACGAGATTCAGGCCGTCAAATAAGGTTCAGCTGAGTGGAGGTATCGCAGCGGCGGAAGGGGCGGCGAGAAGACTCGCGTGCCCGGCCGCTGCGTGCTTACCGAACCGAAGGATCGAACAGGATTGCTGATTATTAAAGACAGGTCGGTCGTATGCAAGGATGGGGTCAATGAGCTTCATGAAGCGCCCAAATGATTTTCTGTTCCGCGCGCTGGTTATCGTAGCGTCGCTAAGTCTCGCCGTGCTCAGCCTGCTGGTGATCTACAGCGTCGTGATGCGCTACGTCTTCAGCGATGCGCCGGATTTCGTCGAGCCCATCGCGCTCCTGCTGGTGATCGTGATCGCCATGTTCGGCGCCGCGCTCAAGGTTCGCGAAGGCGGCCATATCGGACTCGATTCGCTCGTAAAGAAATTGCCGCCGAAGGGCCAACTCGTCGCGACGGCGTTTCAGCACATTTGCCTGATCGTCTTCGCGGCCGCGGTTTTCTTCGGCTGTCTGCAGATGGTCGAGGCGACCGCGGAAGACCGGATTCCCATTATCGGCTTGCCTGAATCTTTGCGTTATTGCATTCCGGTCATTGCCAGCGTCTGCATTGCAATGTTCTCGGTAGAGAACCTTCTGGCGCTTTTCGCACAGAAACAAAAATAGAGCCATCATGGAACTCGCCATCCTCTCCGTCAGTTTTCTCGTTTTTCTCGTTCTCGGCGTTCCTGTTTCCTTCGGGCTAGGGCTCTCGTGTGTCCTGACTTATCTGTACGAGGGCTTGCCCGCGGCCACCGCCATGCAGTCGATGATTTCGGGAATCAACGGCTTTTCATTCCTCGCGGTTCCGTTTTTCATTCTGTCAGGTGAACTGATGCTGCACGGCGGCATCGCGGATCGCATCCTGCGTTTCGCGCAAGCCACGGTCGGGCATTTTCGCGGCGGCCTCGGTATGGCCAACGTGGTCGCATGCACGCTGTTCGGCGGGGTCTCCGGTTCGCCTTCGGCGGATACGTCGGCAATGGGCGGCGTGGTGATCCCGCTGATGAAGCGTGAAGGCTACAGCGCGGCCTACGCGGTCAACGTAACGACACACTCGTCGCTGGCGGGCGCGCTGATGCCGACGTCGACCAACATGATCATCTATGCATTCGCGGCCCAGGGCATTACCGGCACCTTGAATGGACACCCGATGAGCGGAGTGTCGATCGGCGATCTGTTGTTTTCCGGTCTGTTGCCGGTGTTATGGGTGATGGGGTTCGTGCTGCTCGCCGCGTACTGGCAAGCAGTCAAATACGGCTATCCGCGTCGCCCGGACGGTTCGACCGAACTGCAGCGATTCCCAGGCTGGTACGCCGTGGCCCGCACGTTCCTCGGCGCATTGCCCGGCCTGATGGTGATCGCGATCATTCTGGTTTGCGTGGCAAAGGGTATTGCCACCGCGACGGAAGCCGCCGCAATAGCCGTATTTTATTCGCTGGTGCTGACGATCGTCGTGTATCGCTCGATGACGATGAAGAAGCTGTTTCATGCGCTCTCGAAGGCGGCTAAAACTACCGGCGTGGTGCTGCTGCTGATCGGCGTGTCGAACATGTTGCGCTACCAGATGGCTTATCTGGAGATTCCGGATGCGATCGAACACATGCTCGACGGCGCGACCAGCTTGCCCTGGCTGATGCTGCTGTACATCAACCTGATCCAGATTTTCCTCGGTACGTTCGTCGATATGGCGGCGCACATCCTGATCACCACGCCGCTGTTCCTGCCGATGGCGATGCACGCGGGCGTAGGTCCGGTGCAGTTCGGGATCATGATCCTGCTGAACTGCGCACTGGGTCTGGTGCATCCGCCGATCGGATCGGTGCAGTTCATCGGCTGTGCGATCGGCAATGTGTCGATTGGTGAAACTACCAAGGTGGCGTGGCCGTATTACCTGGCGATCTTCAGCGCGATCAACATCGTGACTTACGTGCCGATGTTTTCCACGTGGCTGCCTAGCCTCATCAATGGCCACCCGGTATTTTGAAATCCTTAATTGACGCCTGTATGAAAGTCCCTTTTGGGGAATTTAGTGGCGCTCGAACCATGCAGCAACAAAGAACAACTTTTTAAAGAGGAGCAGAAATGAAAAAGGCATTAGCAACCTCCGCCCTTGGGTTGGTCGCCCTCGGCGCGCACGCTCAGAGCAGCGTGACGTTGTACGGGATCATCGATACCGGTATCGGCTATCAGAGCAGCCAGACGTCGCTTGGTTCGACCTCCGGCGGCCGTTCGGCGGTGAAGATGGTCAACGGCGTCTGGGCCGGCAGCCGCTTCGGCCTGAAGGGCGCCGAGGATCTGGGAGGCGGCACGAAAGCAATCTTCCAGTTGGAAGAAGGCTTTAACAGCGCGACCGGCGCGCAGTCCGTTTCCGGCCTCGCGTTCAACCGCCAGGCTTATGTCGGCGTGGCGAACGCCACCTACGGCACGTTGACGGCAGGCCGCCAATATACGTCGTATTACACGCTGCTGGCGCCGTATAGCCCGACCACGTGGCTCACGGGCGCCTACGGCGCACACCCGGGCGATATCGATTCTCTCGATACGCTGTATCGCGCCAATAACTCGCTGGTGTACACGTCGCCGACCATGTATGGCCTGACGGTGAGCGGTTCGTATTCGCTCGGCGGCGTGCCGGGCAGCTTCAACGCGGGTTCGACGTGGAGCGCGGCATTGCAGTACCTGAACGGTCCGTTCGGCATTGCAGCGGGCTTCCAGCGCATCAACAACTCGACGCCTGGCGGCGGCGCATGGGGCGCGGATTCCACGACATCGAACGCGGGTGCGCAGGCGGGCGTGTCGGGCATCAATAACGGCTATCAACGCGCACAGGCGCAGCAGCGCGTGGCGGTGACCGGCGGTTATGCATTCAACGCGCAGTGGGATGTTTCGTTCTCGTACTCGAACGTGCAATATATTCCGGGCATCAACTCGCCGTTCCGTACTACGGCGATCTTCAACACGGGCGGCGCCGTGCTGCACTTCAAGCCTTTGACGGCGCTGGATCTGGCCGCAGGCTATAGCTATACGCGCGCAACTGAAGCGAACGGCATTTCGAGTTCGGCTCGCTACCAGCAGTTCAACCTTTCGCAGTACTACAGCCTCTCCAAGCGCACGGGTCTGTACGCGCTCGAAGCGTATCAACGCGCGAGCGGCCAGACGCTGGCCACGAACGGCGTGAGCATCATCAACGCGACGGCTGATATCGGTGACGGTCAGAACGGTGCGCCGTCCTCGTCACGCAGTCAGTTTGCCGCGGGCGTGGGCATTATCCACAAGTTCTGATGGTGTAACCTGGTGGCGGCGTGTGACTGCGCCGCCACGCGATGCGTGTTTGAATACGCCTGACTCATGCGTCTGGCTGGAACCGGGGTCGTCGTGGCGCGCCCGGTGTCCGTGCGTTGCGCCGGTTCGGCCGTGGATGCACCGTGCGCCGGGCGGGCGCTTGAGCCATTGCACACTCCACGTCGTGAGGACGAAGGGCGCCGTCATGGCCGGCCAGCCGAAACAGGCGGCCGCCGCCTGCAGCATGACCGACAAAGCCACGCCGCCGAGCATCGCACATGTCCACAATGGCAAGCTCGCCTCGGCGAGCCGAAAGCTTTCGCGCTACGATATGTGCATCGGCGGCGCACCGGCGCACCGGCGTGCCGCTTCACGAGGAGACAGGCAGATGCGCGAATTACGGTGGGCATCGGAAGAGGGCGACGGTATCGAACATCTGGCGTTCGATTCGCACGAGGACGGTTTCGTCGCAGAAAGCGTCGTCGTTGGGCAGCGCTATGGCAAGCCATATGGGCTGCACTACAAGGTGCGCTGCGACGCGCAATGGCGCACGCGCTATGCGTGGCTGAAGATCGTCGGTGGCGGCGAACTGGAATTGCATGGCGATGGCGACGGTCACTGGCGCGATGGTCACGGGCTCGTGCTGAGCGCGATCGAAGGTTGCATCGACATCGATATTGCGGCCACGCCGTTCACCAACACGTTGCCGATCCGCCGTTTGCAACTGGCCGAAGGCGAGCGTCGCCCCATTTCAGTGGCGTATATTTCCACGCCGGATTTACAGATCACGCGCGCCGGGCAGGCCTATTCGTGCATCGCGTTGCATCGCGAGTATCGCTACGAGGGCATCTTCCGCGACTTCACGGCGGACCTGAAGGTGGACGAAGACGGTCTCGTGATCGACTATCCGACGTTGTTCACACGCCTGCCGCGCGAGCATTGACGGTTGATGCGGCGGAGCCGCCGTGATCAGCCCGGTGCCGCTCCACAAAGCGCTCGATGCTTGCCGCGATCCGTTCGGGTTCGCGCAGCACGACCCAATGGCCGGCATCGATCTCGAAGCGCTCGTACGCGCCGAGCCAGCCTTCCAGTCCGAGCGATAGCGCTGGCCCGACATAGCGGTCACGTAGCGGCACGATGAATTGCACCGGCGCGTGGGCATGACGCGCGCGCGGGTGCAGCAGTTTGTCGATGAAATTGGCGCGGTAGAGATTCAGGCCGTTGATCGCATTGCGCATCTGCACCGGGTCGGGCGCCGGCCGCACGCGTTCGGTCACACGCAGCCACAGCGGCCACAGGCGCGCGCCGCCCGCGCGCCACACCAACTCCGGCAGCCACGGCAAATGAAAGAAGAAGATGTACCAGGACTTGAGCGTTTGCCGCACGCCTCTGCCGAACGGGCGCTTTGTTCTCTGATGTGCGGTTTGAGCGCCGCCGCCGCCGTTGCCGCGCAGGTCGAAAGACGCGTGATCGAGACACGGCCCCGAGATCGACGTGTACGACGCAATGCGGCCTTTGAACGCCGGGTCGGTCACTGCTTCCCAGCATTCAATCGAGCCCCAGTCGTGCCCGACGAGGTGAAACGGCCGTGTGCCGCACGTCGCGTCGGCAACCGCCGCCAGGTCGGCGGCGAGGTGTTCGAGCCGGTAAGCCTGGCGCGTGGCCGGCGCTTCGGACGCGCCCGCGCCGCGCACGTCGTAGGCGATCACGCGATAGTGCGCATCCAGTTGCGCGCGCACCGGTTCCCACACTGCCGCCGAATCGGGGTAACCGTGCACCAGCACGATCGGCGGCGCGTCGCGCGGTCCGCTCACGTAGACCGCGAGCCGCACGCCGCCGGCTTCGACCGAAAGCGTGTCGCGTATCACGCGGCCGCCTGCACGCCGCGCCGCGTGGCCTTGCGGGCGTCCGGCGTGGCCGCGTTGGTGGCATCGACCGCGGCGACCAGTCCGTCGATGCGAGCCAGTTGCGTGCGGTTGTCGTGATCCCACGGATGGAAGCCGGGCCGGAAAAAGCTCAGCCATTCACCGGCGATGCGCGGAAATACGCCGTGGCGCGGGCCGTACAGATACTTCACGACGCGCCACATGCCGCGCAGATTGCCACCGCGTTTGCGGTCGGCGATCATCAGCCGCACGTGGTAGTCGAACACGATCAGCCAGAACGTCCCGGTGGTGGCGAGCATGGTGCCCGTGCGCAGCAGATACCGGCCGAGCCCCGGCTTGAGCACGGCGTTCCACACGTCGTATGAAACGGACTTGTGCTCGGTTTCCTCGAGCGCGTGCCAGGTCCACATCTGCGTATAGCCCTCAACCGATCCGCCGATGCGTGTCGCGTCCTGCAGCAGCAGGCCCGCCAGCATCGCCGTGTAGTGTTCGAGGCAGACGGTCACCGCGAGCTGATACGAATGCGGCAGGATCTTGCGGCCGAAGTTGAGAATCACCCAAAGCCGTTTGTCGAGCTTATGCGCGGGCAAGCCTGCCTGCTGCAGCAGATCGTTGTATTCCACATGCTCGCGCGTATGCATGGCTTCCTGGCCGATGAAGCCGAGCACCTGCTTCTTCAGTACAGGGTCGTCGATCTGGTCGCGGTAGTGGCGCACGCTATCCATGAAGAAACGCTCGCCGGCCGGGAACAGTAGCGAAAGCGCATTGAAGAAGTGTGTCACATGCGAGCCTTGCACGTGCCAATCGCAGGCACGTTCCTGCGGCAAGTTGAAACGGAGGTCGCGGCGAACCGGCATCATGGCCTTTCTCCTTGAGATGCTTTATGTGTTGCTGTGCGTTCTGATCGAATGGCGTGCAGGGCGCTGTCTGCTGCTTGATGGCCGGCCCCTCAAGCGCGCCTGCCGTCCACCTGCGCGGCGCGGCGCGCGCGTTTCTCCGCGATGCGTTTCATCCGGCGCGTTTGCATCACCACCAATGCCTGATAGGCCGCCGGCAATGTGCGCGCCAGCCAGTCCGCGGCCCGCGCATCGCGCCCGATCAGCACGCGCCGTTTGTTTTTGCGTACGCCGTCGAGAATCACGCGCGCTGCTTCGTCGGCGGTGGTGATAAAGAACTTCTCGAAGTCGTCCTTGCCTTGCTGTTCGGTTTCCAGCATGAAGCCGACCATATTCGACGAGATACGGCTCGATTGCGCGATGCCCGTGCGGATACCGCCCGGATGCACGCAAGTCGCCGAAACGCCGCACTTCATCAAATCGAGTTCCTGGCGCAGCGCTTCGGTAAGGCCGCGCACCGCGAACTTGGTCGCGTTGTAGCCGCTCATGCCCGGCTGCGAGAACAACCCGAACACGCTCGACGTATTGACGATATGCCCCGCGCCGGAAGCCTTGAGATACGGCAGAAACGCCTTCGTACCGTGCACCACGCCCCAGAAGTTGATGCCGACGATCCATTCCAGATCGGCGTAATCCATGCCTTCGATAGTGCTCGACAGCGCGACACCCGCGTTGTTGAACACCAGATTGACGCGCTGGTGCTGCGCGGCTGTTTCGGCGGCCCAGTCGAACATGGCGGCGCGGTCCGCGACATCGAGCACGCGCGTGGTGATGCGCAGCGGCGCGCCGACGATCTGCGGTGCCGCGGCCTGTGCAAGCTGCGCGGTTTCAGCGAGGCTCGCGGCATTGCGGTCGGCGAGCGCGAGGTGGCAGCCTTCGCGCGCCAGCTGAATCGCGAGCGAACGGCCCATGCCCGAGCCTGCGCCGGTGATCGCGGCCACTCTGTCGGTAAAGTTCTTCATTGGCTTGTCTCTCATCCCATGCAAGATTGATGCTGTCCTCTCTGAACCGTGCCTTGTCGTTATGGTTATGTCCTCTCAGGTCGCTTCGGCCGACGCCGTTGCGCTGCCGTGAGCATGCACAAGTTGCGGCGAGGCCACCGGCGCGCTTGCCGGCTGCGGTGCGGGCGAATACGCGAGGTAATCGCCCATGCTGAACGTACTGGTGGCCTGGCGGAATTTGTAGGCGAATCCCGGCCACAGCGTGGTGTTCCTGCCGGTTTTCGGATCGAGATACCAGCTCTTGCAGCCGCCCGTCGACCAGATCGCGCGGCCGAGTTTCTGCTGGATCTGCTCGTTGTAGGCACGCTCGACTTGCGGCCGCACTTCGATCGCATCGGCGCGTTCCGCATTCATCGTCTTGAGTGCGCGCAGAATGTATTCGACCTGCGACTCGATCATGAACACCATCGAGTTATGGCCGAGACCGGTGTTCGGTCCGACGATCATGAAGAAGTTCGGATAACCAGGCAATGCCGTACCGAGATACGCATGCGCGCCGTCGCGCCACGTATCGACGATATCGACGCCGCCGCGCCCGCGCACCACGCCGCGCGGAAACGGGTCGGCCACCTGAAAGCCGGTGCCGAAGATCAGGCAGTCGGCCTGGTGGCGTGCGCCGTCGGCGGTGACGACCGCGTCTTCCTCGATACGGGCAATGCCGGTGGTCGTCACCGAAACATTCGGGCGCGACAGGGCGGGGAAGTAGTCGTTCGAAATCAGAATGCGCTTGCAGCCCATCGTATAGTTGGGCGTGAGCTTGGCGCGCAATTGTGGATCGCGCACCTGGCGGCGCAGATGCTTCTCGGCGACTTTCTGTGCCGTCTTCATCAGCGAAGGATGAATCGCAAAGCCGAATGCGCGCGATTCGAGCATGCAGTAGAGCGCCGAGCGCATGATCTTCTGCGTGACCGGCACGTGCGTGAACAGCCATTGTTCGAGCGGCTTCACGCGGCGGTCGGCCTTGGGCATGATCCAAGGCGGCGTGCGCTGGAACAGATCGAGATGCGCGACGCGCGGCGCGATCTGCGGGACGAACTGGATCGCGCTCGCGCCGGTGCCGATCACGGCGACGCGTTTGCCTGCCAGCGAATAACTGTGATCCCAGTGCTGCGAATGGAACGTTTTGCCCCTGAAGTTTTCGATGCCGGGAATGGTCGGCATGGCCGCGCGCGACAGGCCGCCCATGCCCGAGATCAGCACGCGCGCCGACCATTGCTGGCCGTTCGCGAAGCTCAGTTGCCAGCGGTGGCGCGTCTCGTCGTAGATCGCGCTCGCGAGTTCATGGCCGAAACGCAGATGCCGCTGGACGCCGAAGCGCTGCGTGCAGTCTTCCAGGTAAGCGCGGATTTCCGGCTGGCGCGCGAACATACGGCTCCAGCGCGGATTCGGGGCGAAGGAGAAGGAATAGACGTGCGATTGGACGTCGCACGCGCAACCGGGGTAGTGGTTGTCGCGCCACGTGCCGCCGACGGAATCGGCCTTTTCGGCGACGATGAAATCGCAGATGCCGGCCTGGCGCAGGCGGATCGCCATACCGAGGCCGGCAAAGCCGGACCCGATGATGGCGATGTCGGTCTCGACGGGCGCGGACGCGCCGGGCGCCGCGGTGTCGTGGGGCATGCGTGCGTTCATCCGATCCGTCTCCTTTATTTACTCTATTAACTGTTACATTGTTTGATGTAACAATATAGGCTGGTAACGGATGACGCAAGGAGGCGGTTAGACGCGCCCCTCTAGGCCCGGATGCACGCGGCGATTCACTTGGCGGCCAGCGCCGCCGCGACTTCCCGGTTCTGCCAGACGCTGTCTTTCACGGTGATTTTCTGCGGGATCAGATTGGCGCCGTAGAACGCGTCCGCGACGATTTGCTGCGAGCGCACGATTTCGTCCGTACTCGCCGCGCGAGCGGTGCGTAACGACTGCATAAGTACGAACGCGGGCCGGGACCGCACGCAGAGTTACTTTTTCGTTTTGTCTTTCTTCTTCGAGGCGGTCGTGCTTTCGGCGGGATGCCCGAGTTTCTTTGCCATGATGGCTGCGACGCGGTCGCCGAGATAATCGCCGGACGCTTCTTCGAGAGCGCGGTTCATTTCGCTTTCCACCAGCACCATTGCCAGTGGCCGTACGCGCCAGATGGCGTCGACCAGAGCGGGCACATCGGCGGGCGGCGGCAGTGCGTCGGCGTCGTAGCGGTCCAGTTGGCGCACCACCAGATCGACCAGTGCTTTGGCAACCGCGTTGAAATGCGGCCTCGCGATGCCCACGGCGTCGAGCAGGTCGGCAAGCGGAATGCCTTCCTTCGCCATTGTGGCGCCGGCGGCCAGCGCGGTCGGGCTGCCTGATACGAAGGAAAGACCGTGACGTTCCAGCAGGCCGAGATCGACCGCTTTGCCGAGCGCGCTCGGCGAGGCTTTGTCGCCGAACATTTGCAGCAGTTCGATCAGCGAGTATTTTTTCGGCCGCTCGCGCGACCAGCGGCCGCCGATCGCCGTTTCCAGACCGAGGATGGAGCGCAGATCGTGGCCTTCGTCGACGGCCATGATCAGATCCTGGATGTTGGCGAGCGTATAGCCGCGAGCGAGCAGATGGTTGATCAGCTTCAGACGCGATACGTGCGTGTCGTCGTACACGCCGACGCGGCCGCGCTTTTCCGGCGGTGCGAGCAGTCCCCGGTCCTGGTAGGCGCGCACGTTGCGCACGGTGGTGTCGGTGACGCGCGCGAGTTCGTCGACGGTGTATTCGTTGCGCGGCGTGATGCTGGCCGGGTCGCCGGAGTCGGCGGGCAGCGGTGGGACAGGAGGCGGCGTGTTGGGCATGCCGGGATTTTACCGCGACGGCGCGCGCGCCTGCCAGCGCGCTCGCCGCATGCAGGCGGATGTTCGGAATTCTCGCGGGGATTCGCTTGTGTTTCCGGTTCCGCCTTTGGGCTATCCGGCAGAGTTAGCGTTTCTATGGGTGCCGAATATTTGGCCGTGGCAGACGTGGTGGTTCGGGCGCTTGAGGTGCTTCAGGCACTTCAGGCACGTCCGGGCGCAACGTCGTCCGGCGGGGTCGAGTCACCTTTGCCGAGCGTGCGCTGCATCAACGTCGTATCGAGCCAGCGGCCGTGTTTGAAGCCTACGGCCTTCAACGTGCCCGTCAATTCAAAACCCAACTGCGTATGCAGCGACAGCGAGCCGCCGCTGCCGCCGTCCGCGATCACGGCGACCATCTGGCGCCACGGTCCGGTTTCGCAGCGCTCGATCAGCGCCTGAAGCAATACGCGCCCCAGGCCTCGCCCGCGATAGGCATCGTTCACATAGATCGAATCTTCGATGGTGTTGCGATACGCGGCGCGCGGCCGGTAAGGCGTCGCGTAGCAATAGCCGGCGACTTCGCCATCGATCTGCGCCACCATGTACGGCAACCCGTAGCTGCGCACCGACGCGAGCCGCGTGCGCAGGTCGTCGACGGAAGGCGGAATTTCCTCGAACGACGCGACGCCGGTCAGTACATGGTGCGCGTAGATTGCCTGAATCGCGGGAAGATCGGCTTCGGTGGCGTCGCGGATCAGCGGGGCGGCGGCATTCGCCGAGTCCGGGGCGGAGGGCGCGGGGCGGGTGGTGCTCATACGTGTTCCTGTCGTGGCGATAAGTCTGCGGATACGTTTTACTATGCCCGCCGTGCGCGCGAATTTGAAGCGAGTCAAAAATCGCTGCGACGTATGGCCGATATCAGCGCACGTACAGGCCGATCGCATCGCGCGCGCACGCACGCTCAACGTTGCGACACTCAGTTATGCGAGTACGTGTCCGGCTGTGTCACATGTGCGCGATGATGCCGGCGATGCTTCGCCTTATGTTTCGAGCTGGTTTTCGACGGCGGTGCGTGCTGTTCGGCAGGCGGCTCAGCGGCCGGCTCCTGAGCCTGCGCGTGCGGCGCGGGCGCGGGCCGCGTATTACCGGACGGCAGCGCGCTCTGGCCTTCTCCGAAACGGAACGTTTGCGACGTCTGGGCGTACGCGCCGACTGCCACGGTCAAGGCGGCGACCGCGAGGCAAATTGAAAACTTCATGGATCCTCCTTCTGAACGAACCGGTGAGGATACCTGTTTCCTGTCAGCGGATCGATCACATCAGCCGGAGCGGCCCGCTTGCATTGTTGTCGATAAGCGGCAATGCGCGCGAACCGGGCAACTCGTAGTGCCACCATTCGCTTTTGATGTGCGTGAAGCCCGCGCCATGCATCACGCCGAGCAACAGCATGCGATTGCGCTGCACATCTGCTTGCAGACCGGGGTGAAAGTGCTCCGATTCGATCGTCATGGCGTCGAAGCCGGTGCCCATGTCGAGTTCCTCGCCTTGCGCGTCGAGCAGTGTCAGGTCGAGCGCTGTTCCACGGCTATGATTCGAGCCGCGTTTCAGATCCGCCACGTAAGTCGGGTCGGGCAGAAAATCCCACAACACCTGCTGCGCTTGCGGCGGCCGGTACGCGTCGAAAATGCGCAGCGTCGTGCCGATCTGACGTGCCAGTTCCACTGCGCGGCGCAACGCCGCCTCCGCCGGTTCGAGCAGGAGGCAATGCGCGGCCCGGTAGATTGGTTTGCCGGTGAGATTGCGCGCCGTGGCGTAGACGAGGTCGATGTCCACGCCGTGCGTGGCGTGTGTGATTTCGATGAGTCGATGGTCGGTCATGTGACGAAGAGGGAACGAAGGGAGAGGAGCGCGTCAGAGGTCGTCGAACTGATCGAATTCGCTTTGAAGTTCACGGTTGCGCGCCGCGCGTTCATCGAGATTCGGCCCGAGCTTTTCGACGATCGCCGAAATCAGCAGATTGAAGAGACAGGTAAGCGGCGCGAGCGAATCCCAGAACTGGCCGACGTCGGTCTTGACCTGTAGCAGATCGCCGTCGAATTCGCGCGCCCACGGACAATAAATGTCGGTGATGAGCGCAAAGGGCAGGCCGCGGCGCGTGGCGGCCTCGCAATAGCGGCGTGCGACCTTCGAATACGCACGAGTGTCGGTGACGATCAGATACGGCGATTCGAATCCCGAGTTCAGCGAATCGACATACGAGCCCGACATGCCGTCCGAATAGAACACGCGCGGGCGGATATATTCGAGGTAGCTATAGAACGCGTTGCTGATGCCGCGCGTGGACTGAATGCCGAGAATGTAGACGGCATCCGCGCTGGAGATGCGCTCGGCCACGCGCGCGAACACCGGCGATTGCGCGAGCTGATAGACGTGCTGGATCGCACCGAGCTCGAGTTCGAGCGAATGGGCGAGCGCGGGGCGGGGCGCGGCGGGCGAAGCTGCATCCGGCGCGGCTTCGTCGTGTTGGCCGGCGGTGCGGCGGAACGCGTCGAGGCGGTCGGTGATCAGCCACGGACGCTCCTGCGTGCCGCGCAGTTCGCGCTTCAGGTCGTCGAGATTCTGATAGCCGATGCTGCGCAGGAACCGGCCGACCGAAATGCCGCTCGTGCCGGCTTGCTGCGCGATCTGATCGGCGGTTTCGAGGCCGAGCCGGTCGAGGTTGGCCAGCATATAGCTGGCGACGCGCTTGGAGGTGGGCGTGAGTTCGGCAAAGCGGGCTTCGACGGTTTGAGCAAAAGCGGTCGGCATCGTAGTCGCGGGGCGGGCAGTGGTTAGTCGATCATCGGGATGATGACATATTCAACCGGCCGCCCATGCCGCGAGCGTGTGAAAAATGGCCGAAGCGCGCGCGTCAGGCAGCCGGCCGTGCCGGCGTCACCCGGGAAAAGCGCCGCGCGCCGGCCACGCAGGCCACGACTACCACGGTGACGAGGATCATCGCGGGCGGCACCTGTTCGTGCAGGAGCAGCCCCGCGAGCAGCAGGCCGAAGAACGGCTGCAGCAACTGCAACTGCCCGACGCCCGCAATGCCGCCCAACGCAAGGCCGCGATACCAGAACACGAAACCGATCAGCATGCTGAAGAGCGACACATAGGCGAGGCCCCAGAGCGCCGCGTGACTGACACCGTCGAACGATGCGGGCCGTGCCCATACTGCGAGCGGAAGCATGAGCGGCAGCGACAGCACGAGCGCCCACGAAATTACCTGCCAGCCGCCGAGGTGGCGCGACAGGCGCGCGCCTTCGGCATACCCCAGCCCGCATGCGACGATGGCGGCCAGCATCAGCGCGTCGCCAACGGGCGATGCGTCGAGCCCGTGACGCAAGGCGAAAGCCACCACGGCGCCGCTGCCGAGCGCCGAGAACAGCCAGAACGCCGGTTGCGGACGCTCGCCGCCGCGCAGCACGCCGAAGATCGCCGTGGCGAGCGGCAGGAGACCGACGAACACCACGGCGTGCGCCGAGCTCACGTGCCGCAGCGCCAGCGCCGTCAGGAGCGGAAACCCGACCACCACGCCGAGTGCGACCACGACGAGCGGAATCAGATCGCGGCGCGCGGGGCGCGCCTGGCGAAACACGAGCAGCAGCAACAGGCCGAGCGTGCCGGCGATAGTCGCGCGGGCCACCGTCAGGAATAGCGGGTCGAGGCCTGCCACGGCAATACGCGTGGCCGGCAGCGAGCCGCTGAAAATCAACACGCCTATGAGGCCGCTCAGCCAGCCGTTGGTTGTTTTGTCCATGCGCAGAGTCCATGCGTGAGGAGAGAGAACGCATAGCATCGGCTATCCGGCCGTGGACAGTAAGGTACGGATCGGTGCAAACCGTCCAAACTGTATCGAGGAATGGAGCGGTACAGCGCGTTGCGCGGCTGCCCATTTTCGCTGCGGATCACAACGCATCGTGCATATCAGTCAGCGGTTCCGGGCAACGGAACGCCAATCACGGACAGCCGCGCGACACCACCGTGGCGACTGGCACGGCAGCATCGCCTTCGGGCTGCGTCATGAACGTCTATCATGAACTGATGGGTTCACGGGATTGGGTCAAGCACGTGATGAGGAGACGAACATGAGCAATCTGACCGCCAGGATCAAGCATGAATTCATGGAGATGATTCCGCCGACCCTCTACTTCCTCGTCATTCTCCACATTGTCGCGATCATGCGCGCGCTGATTTCGCGCGGCTATGACGTCACGTTGCCGACCTCGGTCTCCGTGACTATCGCCGCGCTGATTCTCGGTAAATCGGTGCTGATCGCCAACCTGCTGCCGTTCATCAACCGCTTTCCCGAGAAACCGCTGATCTGGAATATCGGCTGGAAGACGGCGATCTATACCCTGGTGGCTCTGGTCGTGCACTACCTCGAGCATCTTTACGAATACTGGAAGGAGGCGCCGAGCCTCGCCGCCGCCAACCGCACGCTGCTCGCCAATCTCAACTGGCCGCATTTCTGGGCTATCCAGATTCTGCTGGTGACGCTGATCGCGATCTATTGCGTGGTTGCCGAACTGGTTCGCGTGATCGGCCGCGACAAATTCATGGCGATGTTCTTCGGTCCAATCCCGCCGAAGCCGACGGGTCACGTTGCCGGATAGTTCAGTCGCCGCCCGTCGCGCGCGGGACGGGCGCCTGGCCGCCACCTACTTGCATAGCAGAAGCAGACGCTCCTGGTCCGAACACGTCGAGCGCGGTTTCGGCGCGGCCTGGGCCGCGGTGGCGCTGATCGCGGCGCTCTTGTTCGCAAGACACGCACGCAGATGCTTTTCGACCGGCGCGTAGTATTTCCATCCGCGCACGAGAGTCGGCAACTCCAGCTTCACCTGCTTCCATTTCGGATGTCCGTGCTCCTGCAGATTGTCGAAGTTGGCGCATAGCGAGTCGGCAAAGTGATTCAGATTGCCGACGGTATCGCGCAGACCGTAATCGTAGGTGACGAGAAAGGCCTTCACGGTCAGCGTGGGAACGTCTTCCTTCAGCCAGTTCGGATAGCTGGTGGCGCGAATCGTCGCGGGAAAATAGGTCTGTTTGGCGCGGGCGGTTTCGGGCGCGGCCGGATCGACCTTCAGCAGGCGGATTTGTTGCAACAGGTCGGGGTTCATGTCGTTGAACAGTTTCGCCGGCTGGCCGACCACGATGATCGCGACGTCCACTTTCTTCACGATCAACGCGGCCAGTGCGTCCTCATTGCTCAGATGCTGGATGTTCTGCTCGGGAATGGCCTGGCCGAACATCAGGTGGTAGAGCGTCGTGGCCGACTGCGCGGTGCCGCTGCCGATCAGCCCGACGCTGATGCTTTTGTCCTTGATATCGGCGAACGTTTTCAGCGGCGAGTCCGCGCGCACCACCACGTTAATTTCCTCGTCATAGAGCGGCATGATGAGCCGTAGCGGCCGGATTGCCGTGCCCGCGTCGGCATTGCCGGCGTTGGCCATGTCGATGTAAGCCTGATATACGTCGGATTGCACCAGCGCGAGTTTCACGCCCGGCTCGAAGCGCATGCGTTGCACGTTTTCGGCCGAGCCCTTCGACGCCATCACTTCGAGGTCGATGCCCACCGGCTGCGCAACCCATTTCGACAGATCCTGGCCGATCTGGATATACGTGCCCCGTTCCGGACCGGTGACGATCTTGTAATGCGCCGGCTCCGCGCAAGCCAGCGAAGATACGACCATCAGCGCCAGCCCCAGCCATCCCGCCAGAAGTCTCTTCAGCATGGTCTATCTACCTTTCGGTCAGGTTCATACAGATTCGCGCGTCGACGCGCGCGAAGCACCAGTGAGCCGGTGTGCCATGTCATGTTCTATGTGCCGCAACTGCCATGTCCGTCTGTTACTTATCAAACCGCGCGTGCTTATGCTTGCGTTTATAGGTGCGATTTTCCGGGATATTTATCTATATGATTCGGTATCCGTAATATATTTCATTGCCTGGCGGTAGTGCCCGTGGAAGACTTGGCCGCATTCGCGGGCGCGCGGTTCCAGCCGGAATCCTTGATGGCGCGCAGGCGCGCATCGACGCTGTTGTTGTCGGCCGTCGCGACGGCGGGGCGCGGTGCGGCTATGACAACTGCGTTGTTCGCCGGCATGCCTTGAGGAAGCGGTGTTTGTAGCTGAACCGCCTGCTGCGAAGGTGACCCGGCTTGCGCTTGCGCAGGCGGTTTGACTTGCGGCTGCGTGCCTGTCGCAGCGTGCGGGTTGAGCGGTGCCCAGCCGGTCTCGCGAATCACGCGTTCCAGAATGGACTTCGCTGTTTCATTGCCGGTGTCGATCGCGAGCGCTTCGTTGGCGTGCTGGCGCGCGCAAGGCCACGACTGCTGTGCCGCGCAAGTTTGGGCCGCCTGCAACGCGGCGTCGCGGCGTGCGATCAGCGGCTTCAGTTCTCCTGCCAGGTCTTGCGCGCCGGAGCTGCCCGGTTGCAGCGCCTGCGCGGCGCCGAGCGCGGCTTGTGCCGAAGAGAGATCGTTGGCGCGCAAGGCGAGGCGTGCTGACTGCAACGCTTGGGCCGCGTCGCTGAACCTGGGTGCCGCGGGTTTGACTGGCGCCGCTGTGACAAGCGGCGCGACAGGCGTTGGCGGTATCACCTGAGCCGGTCTGGCCGGCGCGACCGATACGGCGGGTTTGCCCGTGACGGCAGCCTGATTGGCCGACTGGGCCGGTGTGTACGGAGCGATCGTGCCGGTAGTCGTTCTGGCATCCTGAGTAATTTCGGTTTCGTTCGACTGGCCGCTATTTCCACCCGACAGATCAGTGTCGCTGAATAGCGCATATCCGACATACGCCAGGCCGATTGCGACAACCGCACCGATGGCGAAGAGCACCTTACCAACCGACCTCGCGCCGCGACCCGCCGAACCAGGTAGCGCGGGGAGAGGCGGGACCGGCGTATCCGGCGAAACGAGTGCCGATGCCGGTAGCGCGGCCTCGGCGGAAGCCTGTTCGCCGGTGCCCGTGGCACGCATTGCAAGGCCGCTTTCGTCCGGTGTCATCGGGTCGGGACTGTTCTTCTGTGTCGTTTTACCCGTGGCGCTCGCGCGGCTGCCCGGAATCACCGTGCGCTTGTGCGGACCCGCGTCGAGCGGATGCACCGCGCCGCAATACGGGCAATAGTCGACTTGCCTGTACAGCGCGCCGCCACACCGTTTGCAGGGCGTCGGAAAGCTGTGGCCGATCAGTGTCTGGGTGGACATGCTGTGACCCACCTGTGGAAAACAATGCCATTACGGCATGTTCCGGATCATGTTGAAGCGGGAGCAATGTCCGCGGAATCACGATCCACATGCGCCGGAGAGTCCTGAGCGGCAAGCCCACGCTTACGGTGCCGCTGCTCGCAATATGTGGCGTTTCGGTGAGAACGTCAATCGACGTTGCTACCTATCTTATGTGCGCTAGCGAACACTTGTAGGTACGACGAAATGCTCCATATGTCGGCAGGACGAATGGGGGAGAAAGTTTTTTCACGCCATTTGAGCGGGGCTAAAAACAGAACGAGGTCGCGCGCATGGCGCTCGACCTCGTTGTCCCTCATCGTGCCCGTCGTCATTAAACGCTTGCAGGAAGCGCTCGAAGCAATTGGCGCAATCGTCAATGCTTGCGCAGCGGATGATCCTTCAGCAGCCACGCGAGCGCGAACGCCAGTACCACCACGCAGGCAGCCGCAAGATAAACGGTGTGCAACGCACCGGCGAACGCTTGCAGATAATCGTCGCGCAATGCTTCCGGCAACTGATGGATCGCAGCGGGCCCAAGCGCGTGCGGCAATTCCGTGTCCGGCGGAATCAGCTTTTCCAGACGCGCGGCAAGACCGTTCGAGAACACGGCGCCGAAACCGGCCACGCCGATCGAGCCGCCGATCGAGCGGAACAGTGTCGCGCCTGAAGTTGCCACCCCCATATGCCTGAACTCGACCGTGTTCTGCACAGCGAGAATCAGCACCTGCATCACCATGCCGAGCCCGCAGCCGAGAATGCCCATGTCGATATACATCACATGAATCGGCGTACTGATTTGCAGGCGCGCAAGCAGGAGCATCGCGACTGCCACGAGTAAGGTTCCCGCGATCGGGAACATGCGATATTTGCCGATCTTGCTGATTACGCGGCCGGTCACCATCGACATGACGAACAGGCCGCCCATCATCGGCAGCATCTGCATGCCGGCTTGCGACGGTGTCGACCCTTTGACGACCTGCAGATACAACGGCAGGAACGTCACCGAGCCGAACAGCGACACGCCGATGATGAAGCCGATCAGACTGCTCAGCAAAAACGTGCGTTGCCTGAAGAGCTCGAGCGGCATGATCGGTTCGACCGCGCTGCGTTCCTCGTGGATGAAGCCCCAGATCGCCACCAGCCCCATGCCCAGCGTGAACCACAACTGCGGCGACGACCACGGCAGGATCGTGCCGCCCTGGCTCGTGAACAGGATGATGCAGGTGAGAGCGCCGGCGAGAAATGCGGCGCCCATGTAGTCGATGGTGTGCTTCACGTGGCGAACATGCGGCTTGAACACCGCGCCGATCACGACGAGCGAGACGATGCCGAGCGGCAGGTTGATGTAGAAAATCCAGCGCCACGTCAGATGCTCGACAAGAAAGCCGCCGAGCAATGGGCCGACCACGGTCGCGAGACCGAACACGCCGCCGAACACGCCCTGATAGCGGCCGCGTTCAGCCGGCGGAATCACGTCCGCGATGGCGGCCATCGTAACCACCAGCAAGCCGCCGCCGCCAAGACCCTGCAACGCGCGCAGCACGATGAGCTGCGTCATGTCCTGCGCGACGCCGCACAACGCGGAGCCCACCAGGAACACGATGATCGCCGTTTGCAGCACGATCTTGCGGCCGAACAGATCGCCGAATTTGCCGTACAGCGGCACGACGATGGTCGAGCTGAGCAGGTAGGCGGTCACCACCCATGACAGGTTGTTGAGCCCGCCCAGTTCGCCGACGATGGTCGGCAGCGCGGTCGAGACGATCGTCTGGTCGAGCGCGGCGAGCAACATCACCAGCAGCAGCGCCGGGAACAGCAGGCGGATCGGCGGATGATCGCCGGCCTGCGCGCCGCTCTGCGGGCTGTCCTGCGCCTCGTGCTGTGTCGTCAGCTCGGCGGGTTGAGTCGTGGTCGATTGATCCATGGCGGCCTGGCGTTGAAATTAATTAATTTAGAGATTAATATATGCGACATCGCGTCACCCGTCAAATCGAGTGCAATGGCAAGAATTCCGTCCGACGATCAAGCGGTGAAAAGCCCGCCGAAAGACATCGCTGGAGTGAAAGGGCGCAAGCCGCGAGCGGCGCTCAGGCGGCCTGCTGAAACTCAGACAGATTCGCAGGCAGATGCGCCGGCGAATCTCAAGGCAGCCGCGCCGCCACGTCGGCCGGGCCGGCCTTCGGGCGCCGCGCGCGGACCCGATCAGCGCAACCGTCTGCTCGACGCGGCGCTCGTCCTGTTCGCGCGGCAGGGCATTGTCGATACCACGCTTGGAGAGATCGCCCGCGAGGCCGGTTTCACGCCCGCAATGATGCATTACTACTTCAAAACCCGCGATCAGTTGCTCGATGTGTTGATCGACGAGCGTTTCGCTCCGTTGCGCGCGGGTCTAGGCGTGCCGTTCCAGGAGAATCCCGATGATCCCGTGGCAGCGATCACGCAGCTCACGCGGCGGCTCGTGCAGGTGGCCACCGACCACCCGTGGTTTCCGTCGCTGTGGGTGCGCGAAGTCATCAGCGATGGCGGCCTGCTGCGCCAGCGCATGCACGAACGTTTCGGCGACGCGCATCAGAAGGCGTCGCTGTCGGCCATTGCCCGCTGGCAGAAAGAGGGGCGGCTGAATGCGGGGCTGGAACCGGCGCTCGTCTTCGTTACGCTGCTAGGGCTGACGATTTTGCCGCTGGCCACGTCCAAACTGTGGTGCAACGATCCCGTACGTCGCAATATCGGCGGCGAGCAGATTGCCCGGCATGCGGTGGCGTTGCTGGTGCAGGGGATTGGTCCGAAGAAAGCAGGCTGACTGTCTGTCACCTGTCACCTGTCACCTGTCACCTGTCACGCCACTCGCCACTCGCGCAGTCTGCAGATGTGGCGCAAAGCGTGATAGGCAGTCGACACCACCACCGTCGTCTCTCTGTCTCCGCGTCCGTCTCCGCTCCCACACCTAATAAGCCGCTTTCGTCGAACAAGTAGCAGGCAGCACCGCGCAACCAGTCCCGCCCGACGCCGAATCTGGCGAGGCACGCCGCATGCTAGTGGTGGATTGAAACGTGAATGCAGGCGGCATGACGCGACCTCGCCGGCATCGCAACGAACAGGAATGTGAAATGAGACGCCGGGCGGGAAAGGCCGTGCCAAATTGGGGTTTGCACGAGCTGTCGCGGCGGATCGGGAGTCGGCCTCGGCGAGCCGTGACTGTGGCGCCGAGGGCCGGTTTTTCATCGGCGTGCAATTTTGGCGCGTTACTGTGCGCACGCGTTGGCGTTCAGGCCATGTTTTACAATCGCGGGCCTGCTTGCAACTCTGCGCATGAAATCGAGTCGGACCATGAACAGCAATATCGCAGCCGCGCAAATGGGCGGCAAACAGCAGAGTGAAACGTTGGCCACGTCTGACGGCCTAACCGGTTTTTTAGAGCAACAACAGAAAATGACTGCAGCATTGAGACTCGATCAGGCCACGATCGTGCTCGTAGAAGACGACCCGGACAGCCGGGAATCGCTGACCTTGTTACTCGAAGCGGAAGGCGCGAATGTCGTCGCGGTGGCGGATGCGGAAGAGGGCGTGGAGGCGGCGCTGCGGTTGTTGCCCGACGCCGTGGTATGCGACCTCGAACTGCCCGCCATGGACGGCTTCTACCTGATCCAGCGCTTGCGCGACCACGAGATTCGTGGCGACCACGCACCATCGGTCGCCGTCGCGCTCACTGGCCATACGGACGAAGCTTATCGCTTGCGAAGTATCGGCGAAGGCTTCCAGCACTTCATGACGAAACCGGCCTTGCCCGAGGATCTCGTGACGCTGCTGCACGACGCGATCGACGCCCGCGCGGCGGGCTGAAAGAGCGGGGCGGCTTCGCGGACGTGGTCGGTGAATTGCGTGCCGCAGCGCCGTTGTAGCCGCGTTCCCGCCGGAAAGCGGAGCGTTTGCCCTCCAGAGGCCCGTCTCGGCGGCGAACCGATTCCGGTGCGCTCCACGAGCCGTGGCTGACGGCGCAGCCAGCCGCGCTATTTGACGGCAGCAACAGGCTGCGCCGCATCCTTGCCCGCCGCCGCCGCTTCCGCCGCCTGACACGTAGAGCACAATCCCTTCAATTCGATTTCGTCGCTCGCGAGCCGGTAGCCCGCGTCTTCGATTTGTGTGACAAGCGCCTGGCGCAGCTTGGGCTGGTGCAATTCGGTGACGTTGCCGCACTGCTGGCAGACCACCAGAATGCCATGCTGACATTGCGTCAGATCGTGGCAGACGGTGAATGCATTGATCGATTCGATCCGATGCACGAGGCCTGCCGACAGCAGAAAGTCGAGCGCGCGATAAACCGTGGGCGGCGCCGAACCGGGATGGATCTGGCGCATCTCGTCGAGCAGCGAATAGGCTTTGGTGGCGCGCCCGGAATTCAGCAGCAATTCGAGCACTTTACGGCGGATGGGCGTGAGTTTTTCGCCGCGTTCGCGGCAATATTCTTCCGCGAGTATCAGGGCGGCTTCCTGCGAATTACCGTGCGCGTGCCCCGGCTCATGAGAGTGAGCGGAGGTGGCTTTTGCGGTGGTCGCGGCGGGCTTGGCGGTCTTCATGCGACGATTATAAAGGCCATCGTGCCACGCCGTGCCGGCGCGCTGTGCGTTCGTTCGTCGTGGCGCAATGGCGCTGCGCGAAAAAGCGGGAGCAAGGGCAGCAGAGCGAGTGGCCGGCGTTTGGGCATACGCAGCCCGATGGCTCGAACCCGATGGTTCAGGTCAGCGGAAAGTCCACATACTTCTTGAACCCCGTACGCGTCGCAATGCGCGAATACCAGCGCTCCAGATTCGGCAGCGGCGGACGCTCGACGCCATCCACGCCGAACCAGCGTTTCGCGTAGGCGCCGATCACAATGTCGGCCAGCGTGAACTTCTCACCTTCGAGGAAGAAGCGCCCTTGCAGATGCGTGTCAAGCATGCGCCACAGCACGGCGACGGCGTTGAAGTCGCTGGCCAGTTTTGCGGTGTCGCGCGCGGGGGCGGGCGTGCGCACGAGCGCCCAGAACACGGGCCGCTCGGCGGGTTGCAGCGTAGACAGCGACCAATCGAGCCAGCGGTCGATGCTGGCACGCGCTTTCGGCTCAGACGGATATAGCAGGCTGCCTTCCCCGTATTGCAGCACCAGATAGCGCAAAATCGAGTTCGATTCCCACAGCACGAAGTCGTCGTCGACCAGCGTCGGAATCTTGCCGGTCGGGTTCATCGCGAGATAGGCGGGTTCGTCGTTGCGGCCGAATTGCAGGCCGGCGTCGATCCGTTCATACGGCAGAACCAGTTCGTCGCAGCACCACAAAACTTTCTGGACGTTGACCGAATTGGTGCGTCCCCAGATCGTAATCATCCGGTAAATCCTTTTCTTGACAGTTGGCAAGCCGCGCCCGTCGCGCGGCGTTCAACCGGTAACGATACACGATGCGCGTGATGTTGCGCGCCGCCGGGCGGCAACCGGCGGCGCCGGGCATGCCGGGCGGCATGTCTGAAAGCGCCGCCGCTACAGGGGTTCGGCAATTGTGCGCGTTGCGTACAATGAGCCCATCCGAATACGACGAGGCACGCATGGCCCGCATTGTTCCCGACGACTGGAAAAGCCTTGCCGCCACCGGCGCGGCGGCCCGCGAGCGCGAAACGCTGGCGTTGCTGGAAGAAGCGCTTCCCGAGGGCTACACCGTCTATCACGGCGTGCACTGGACACGTCTGAACCAGAACTTCTCGGTGTTCGGCGAAGCGGATTTCGTGATCGTCAGCCCGGCCGGGCGCGTGATGATCGTCGAACAGAAAACCGGCTTCCTGCGCGAAACGCCGAAGGGACTGGTCAAGGTTTATCTGCAGACCGAGCGCAACGTGGCGATCGCGCTCGCGCACACCGTCGAAAGTCTGCACCGGCGCTTTACCGCGGCGTTCGGCGCGGGCACGTATTTCATCGAGGAACTGCTGTATTGCCCCGATCACGTCGTCAAGGACACGGCGATTGCCGGAGTGAATCCCGCCCGGATCGTCGACGCGACGCGCAAGGACCGGCTCGCGGCGGTTATCCGCGAAGCCTTGCCGGCCGATGAGCCGCGCCTTGCCAGCGCGCCGAAAATCCACCATTTTTTCGCCGACGAGCTGGCGCTCACGCCCGACGCCAGCGCGCTGCTCGGGCAGGCGGGCACGCTCGTCACGCGCCTGGCAGGCGGTCTCGCGACGTGGGCAAGGCGGCTCGAATTCTCGCCGTTCCGGCTGCGCGTGATCGGCACGGCCGGCTCGGGCAAGACGCAACTCGCGGTGCAGGTCATGAAAGACGCGGTGGCGCGCGGCCAGCAGCCGTTATACGTGTGCTTCAACCGGCCGTTGGCGGATCACATCGCACGCGTCGCGCCGCCCGAAGCGAAGGTGGCCAACTATCACCAGCTATGCGACTGGATCGCGCGCGACGCGGGCCGCGAGCCGGATTTCCAGGCGGGCGGCGTGTCGCCCAATGGGACTTCCCTCGCGGCGTTCGATCAGCTCGAAACGATTTTTGCGGAAACACCGATCGGTCCGCGCTGGCAATTCGACGTGCTGATCGTGGACGAAGGCCAGGATTTCCAGCAGCCGTGGGTCACCGCACTCGAGCGCCTGTTACGTCCAGGCGCCGCGTGGTGGTGGCTCGAAGACCCGCTGCAGAATCTGTATATGCGTGAACCGGTCGCGCTGCCCGGTTGGACCACGCTGACGGAAACCACGAACTATCGCAGCCCGCGTGACATTCTCGATTATGTGCGCGACGTGGTCGGCGCCCCGGTGCCGGTCGCCGCGGCGATCGCGTCAGGCAGCCCGTTCGACGGCTCCGATATTTCGCTCTCCGTGTACGACGAAGCCAGTGCAGCCGAAGGCAGCATCGAGGCGACCAAGCGCGCGATCACCCAGGCGCTCTCGCTCGGCTTTCGCAAGCAGGACATCGTCGTGCTGTCGTTTCGCGGCCGCGAAGGCTCGGCGATGACCGCGCTGGATCACCTCGGGCCGCATCGGCTGCGCAGTTTCACGGGCAAGTACGATATGTTCGGCAACCCGGAGTACCGCGAAGGGGACGTGCTGTTCGAGTCGATCTACCGCTTCAAGGGGCAGGCGGCGCCGTGCGTGATTTTCACCGAGGTCGACTTCGAGACCTTCGACGAACGCATCGCGCGCAAGCTGTTCGTCGGCGCCACGCGCGCGACGATGAAACTGATTGTCGTCGCGTCGCAGCGGGCCGCGCGGCATCTGCATTTGCGCGGCGGCAAGGAGATCAGGGAAGCGAAAGAAGCGTAGGGCCCGGACGCTTCAGACACCCCGGACGCTCAGGTCCACGCACGCGCGCCGACCAGCATGCCGGTTTGCGTATGCGCGTCCCACCAGATCACGCGCAGCAGCGGTGCCTGCTGGGCGATCAGCAACGCCTGCACCGGATCGCTCTCGATGAAATGCGTGACGCCGCCGCGCAATGCGGCCGTGGCCTTGTGAGCGGCGCTGCCGGCGGGACTTTCGTCGTGCGTGTCGGGCGTGCGCATCGTCAGTTGCAGGTGGCCGAAGCCGTGCCGCGCGAGCCACGCCTCGGTGCGCGCGCGATCCATCTCCGGCCGGCCGGTGATGATCGTCCGGACCTGCTGCAGGTCGATGCCGGGCAGCACGTCGAACGGCAGCAGGGCATCGCGCTCGGCGAGCGCGGCGGCCAGATCTTCGTCATAGCGGGCGAGCGGCACGTCGGGCAGCAGAATGCCGTCGAGGTCGATCGCATACGTGGCGTATTCGTGATCGTCCGCCATCGCGGGCGCCTTGCCGGCTTCGACGCGCGCCCAGTCTTCGCGATAACGCTCGGTGTAGGCCTGGCGCTCCCACGGAAACAGGGCGAAGTAGCCGCGCGCGTCGATCGCGTAGTCGGGTTGCGTGCGGCTCAGGTCGTCCACGGCGCCGGTCAGCGTCCTGACCACGAGGCCCTGCTGCTGAAGAAACGCGATGCAATCCGTCAGCGTAAAACCGCGCCCCGCGATGTCCTCGCACAGCAGCACGACCGAGCCCGCGGGCGGGATCGGCAGCGTCGAATCCCAGGCGACCGTGCGCGCCTCGCGATCGTAGCGCAGGAACGCGACCGGCGTGCCGACGGCGTGCGACACCATCAGCGCGAGCGGCGCGCCGCCGCGCAGAATGCCGATCGCCATCGTGAAGCGCTCGGCCAGCAAGGCGGGTTGCAGCGACTCGATCCAGTGATCGAGTTGTTCGTACGTCAGGGGCAAAACCGGCTTGTTCATGACTCGTTGGGCGGCGCGTGGCGCGTGTGGGGCGAGTTTCTCTGGCGCGGGAGCGGCTTGCGGTGCTCGCGCGGCCGCGGCTCCTCGTTTTTGAGACAGAGAATTTTGGCGATATTATGCATGCGGTTCAAAGATCGCGTCGGGGGCAACGGGTGGCGGGCGCGGCGACAGATCGGACCGGGGACTGTCCGGCCACCCACAGCAAGATAGACAACGGAATAAAAAAGCAGATGACCAAGTTGACCGCAGCGGTGAATGGCAGGAAACATGCAATCTGGGCCGCGGGCCTCGTTCTCTCACTGGCCGCATGGAGCGCGCTAGCCCAGTCGGATCCTCCACCTTTATCGCTCGACGTGCGCGGCAAGATCGGCAAGACTACCGATGCGTCGCACCAGACGTACCATTTCACCGAGGCTCAACTGCTCGCACTGCCGGTCCATACGATTACGACCGCGACCACCTGGACGCCGCGCTCCACCTTCACAGGACCGCTGCTGGCGGATATTCTGAAGACGGTCGGTGCGTCTGGCAGCCAGATCGAAATCCACACGCTCGACGACTACACGTACACCATTCCGGTGTCGGACGGCGATCGTTATGGCGTGATCGTCGCATACAGCATGAACGGCCGGCGTCTGAAGATCAGCGACTTCGGGCCGCTGTTCCTCATCTACCCGCGCGATGCGTTCCCCGATGAACTCACGGGCGCCTCGGGCGATTCGAAATTCGTATGGCAGATCAAGGCCCTCATCGTCAGATAGTGCGCCGTCCGTGGCGCCGAGTCCTCTACGTGCTGATCTGGCTGACCGCGCTCGCGGCGCCGGCCGGCGCGATCGGCTACCTGTTGTACGCGAATCTGCTCAACCCGCGCGCCACCGAGCAGTTGACCGGTTCCTACGACGGCTTCTACTGGGACGCCGCGCAGTTGCAAATCGCGTACGCGCGTTTCGAGAATCAGCTGCTGCTGTATCAATCGGGCGGCGACGACGACTATCAGCGGCTGATGCTGCGTTACCAGTTGCTGCAATCGAAACTCCACGTGATGGCGGGCTCGACGCGCCGGCTGACCACGCAGCTCTCGCTGCTGCAAAGACAAATGGACGAAATCCATTCGCTCGACCGGTTGCTGGGCGGTATCGGACCTGAAGTCGATGCGTTGCCGAAGGACCGCGGCGAGGCCAATCGGATCGTCGCGCAACTGCGCGAGCACTGGAACGAGGTCAACGATCTCGCGCTGAGCCGGCGCTTTGCCGACGTCGCCGACCGCGAAGCGATGAACCGCGATTTCATCGACAAGCGCCGCATGCTGTTCGCCGGCGGTCTGTTGCTGCTGTTGCTGTCGGCGGCGGCGACGCTGTTGCTTGTATTGAACGGGCGGCGCCGCACGCGCCTGATGCGTCAGCAACACGCGGCGCTCGAAGCCGAGCACCAGGCGAGCCGCGCGGCGCGCGAGGCCAGTCACGCCAAGGACGCGTTTCTCGGCATGATCAGTCACGAGCTGCGCACGCCGTTGCACGCCATCGTGTCGTCGATCGAATTGCTGGGCTTCAACTATCACTCCGAGGCGGACCGCAAGGTGATCCAGCGGCTCGAAACCGCGGCGCGGCATCTGGAAGCGCAGATGAAAGACCTGACCGACTATGCGCGCCTCGGCGCCGGCAAGCTTGAATTGCGTCACGAACATTTCGAGCCGCGCGAGCTGCTCGCGTCGATCGTCGACGAACATGCGATGTCCGCCGCCGCGCGCGGTCTGCGGCTCGAAAGCGAGGCGAGCGGTGTGGGCGGCCTGGTCGATTCCGATCCGCACCGGATTCGCCAGATCGTCAACAACCTCGTTACCAACGCGATCCGTTACACCGAGACCGGCACCGTGCGGGTGCTGTTGCGGCAGCGGCCGGCGCTGCTGACCTTCGTGGTCAGCGACACGGGGCCGGGCGTGCCGCATGCGCAGATTCCGCTCATCTTCCAGGAGTTCACCCAACTGGACGCATCGCGCACGCGCCGCTTCGAAGGCGCTGGGATGGGGCTGACGATCGTGCAGGGGCTCGTCAAACTGTTCGGCGGCACCGTCGAGGTGGCGAGCAAGGTGGGCGAGGGCACGACGTTCACCGTCACCATTCCGGTCACGCCGGTCGCCGCCGCGCAGCCGCAGGACGTGGCGGCGCGCACCGAGCCTGGCGGTGCGCGTCCGTGCGTGCTGATCGTGGACGACAACCGCCTGATTCGCGAGTCGCTCAGCGAAATGGTCGCGTATATGGATTTCGATGCGCACGCCGTCGCCAATGCCGACGACGCCCTCGCCTGGCTCGACGCGCGCCGCTGCGACGTGGTGTTGCTCGATCTGCATATGCCCGGGCGCGACGGCTATACGTTTCTCGCGGACTTCGCCGCGCGCGGCGGGCCGTCCGCGGGCGTGCCGGTGATCGTGGTCAGCGCGTATGCGCCGGACGAGGGAACGGAGGACGGCGCCGGCTCGCAGCAGCCCTTTTTCGATGCGCTATTGAAGCCGGTCCATTACGAGGAACTTCGCAGCGCGTTGCAGCGGGCTCTGGCTTCGCGGCACACGGTGTGATGCGAAGAAGACCGCTGCTTACGGCCGGTTCAACCGCTTCGACAGATCGGCCACCAGAATCGCCATGCGCGCAGGCTTTTCATAGCACGCGACGTCGTAATTGCGGATCACCTGGCTGATCTCCGATTCGCTGGCCTTGCCAGTCAGCAATTCGCCGGTCAGCACGAAAATCGGCGCGTCCGGGTTTTCCGAGGCGCGCACTGCGCGAATCGCGGCCGCCGAGGTTTGCGAGCCGAACAGCCAGTCGATCACGATACCGTCGAACACCTGGGTTTGCAGTTGTTCGGCAAAGGCCGCCAGCCCATAGATCGCCACCGCCGCGAAGCCGCTGCGCTCCAGATAGTCGCGCAGGTTGTCGGCGCTCGCCTGATCGTCGTCGACCACGGCGATGGTCGGCTTGTCGGTTTCGGCGCGGCGCGGATAGATCTCGATCTTGTGAACTTCGTATGCGCTTTGGTAAAGCGTGCCGTCATGACGCGCCACACGCCATTGCCCGAGCCTGGAATACGCGACGAATTCGGGGCGGCTGCCCGCCTCGAGCGCGGCGCCGACCCAGGCCGTGCAGGCCAGTTCGATTGCGCCGATGCAGAACACGGCTTCCTGGGCGATCGCGCCGACCATGCCCGGATCGAGCGATTGCGCGCCGAACAGCTGGGCGGCCGGCTCGCCGAACACCTCGGCAACCTTCTTGATCTGCGAGAGGGTCCACGGGCTGTTGCCGCGCAGCTTGCGGTGCCCCTGTGAAAAACTCAGGTCGAGAATACGGCACAGCTCCGTGGTCTGCTGGCGCTTGCCGATTCCGTGCCGGCTCATCAACTCGCGCACG
Source organism: Paraburkholderia sp. USG1 (assembly GCF_031570135.1). NCBI lineage: Bacteria > Pseudomonadati > Pseudomonadota > Betaproteobacteria > Burkholderiales > Burkholderiaceae > Paraburkholderia > Paraburkholderia sp. USG1. Next base: position 101,090 of record NZ_JAMWXW010000021.1, read on the forward strand.
CGCTCGGCGACTGCGATGGAGTCAGGTGAGTGTGTTTCGTTGGCCATACTGCGTGAGAATCCGCCGTCTTAAAGGGTACTGGGGAGTGCGATACGACAGGCGCGACACGGCCATGCACATTCGATGCGCATTGACGCGGTTACGCAGGGGACAGCAAATGTACCGTAAAAAGTATCGCAGTCTGTAGTTTTGTTGATCGCCGCCAAGCCCGTTGGTGCAAGAGTCGGAACGGACCGGTTCGGCGATTTTTTTATGCATTTAGCATGAGTCGTATTTTACCGATGAAACCGCGCCGCATCGGCAGAGAAATATCTCTGGCGTGGCGAACGGCCCGGAATGCCTGGCCGGCGGGCATGGCGGCGAGCCTCGCCGCCATGCTCTTCAGGCCTTGAAAATCCGCTCGGCGACCTTGGCCGAAGCCCGCTCGGGCGCTTTCGCCGAAACCCGCTCGGTCGAGCCGGGCGTCCGGCCGATCAGCCGTTGGCCCCCGCTCTGCCTGACGAATAGACGGTGCATCATTCGCTTCCATACGCCGGCGCCAGCCTCGAGCACTACGGCATTGCGAACAGCCGGGCCGCCTGCGAAGATTATGCCCACACTTAAAACCTGCCAGTCCGATGACCACCACTTACCCGCTGCACGCGAACTTCACGCCCGCTGACCAGGTGTTCCCGAAACATGCCGACGTGGTGATTGCCGGCGCCGGCATCATGGGCTGCGCGGCCGCCTACTATCTGGCGCGCCGCGGGCTCTCGGTGGTGGTGCTCGACAAATCGCGGATTGCCGGGCAGCAGTCGTCGCGGGCGTGGGGATTCGTGCGCCAGCAGGGCCGTGAAGCCGCCGAAGTGCCGCTGATGATGGCGGGCATCAAGCTGTGGGAAAAACTCGAAAGCGAGCTGAATTTCGACCTCGAATGGCGTCAGGGGGGCTGTCTCTACGTGGCGACCGGCGAAGAAGACTGGAGCTCGTTCCAGCAATGGATGGACGTCGCGCGCCAGCACGGGCTCGATACGCGCACGCTCGACCGCAGGCAGATCGACACGGTCGTGACCGGCATGCAAGGCCCGGCGCTCGGCGGCCTCTACACCCCGAGCGACGGTCAGGCGGAGCCGCGCCGCGCCGCGGCCGCCTTCGCGGCGCGGGCGGCCGGGGCGGGCGCGCTGTTTTTCGAAGGCTGCGGGGTGATCGGCGTCGAGCGCGCGGGCGGCGCGATTGCCGGCGTGGTCACCGAGCGCGGCACCCTGCGCACTTCGCGCTTCATTTGCGCGGCCGGCGCGAGCAGTTGGCGTCTGCTCGAAACGCTCGGGCTCGAACTGCCGCAGCAGGCCGTGCGCGGCACCTGCATGCGCACCAATCCGCTGCCGCGCATCACCGCGTCGACGTTCTGGGGGCACGGTCTGGGCGTGCGGCAACGCGCGAACGGCGCAATCAATCTGGCCGACGACATGCAGGTCGACGTCGATATGACGCTCGGCCATTTCCGTGCGCTCAAATGGTTTCTGCCGGAGCTGTGGGCGCAGCGCGAGAAATTCAGCTTCCATCTGAACGGTGCGTGTCTGCGCGATCTGCGCGACCGTTTGCCGGGCGGCGTGCTGAAAAACGAACGTGTGCTGCATCCGCGCGATCCGCATCCGCAGCCGAACGAGCGCCACGCGCCGCATGCGCTGAAAAAACTGCGCGCCCTGTTTCCCGCGTTGAAAGACGCGCAGGTGGTCGAATCGTGGGCCGGTCTGATCGACGTGCTGCCCGACGGCATTCCGGTGATCGACGCGCCACCGCAGGTCAGCGGTCTGACGATCGCGACCGGCTTTTGCGGCCACGGGTTCGCGATGGGACCGATTGTCGGCAAACTGCTCGCGGAACTGAACGATGGCGGCGAGGCGTCGCTCGATCTGTCGGCGTTCCGCTTGCAGCGTTTCTTCGACGGCACGATGCAACGGCCTCGCAGCATGCTGTAAAAAACACCCGTCTCAATCCGCTTAAGGCGCGACCAATGAACCAGCCGATCTTGCGCCATGCCGGCGTGCCGTACTACACGCAATGGGGCAGCCCCGAATGGGTTGGCCCGATTGTCGAGCAGCACCGCGACCCTTGCGACGATCCTGAATGGCGGCGTAGCGGCTTCATGAACCCCGAGCGTTACCGCTTCTGGGCTAAACGCCTGCGCGGCCTGACCTGCCTCGAATCCGCGCTCGACTACTGGCGCATCGGCCACGCGCCGTCCTGCTCGACGAAGCGCTACGGCATGGCGCGTACCGCATGCGCGAGGACGGCGGTGTCGACGGTTTGATCTACCGGCCGTTTGCCGATTGGGTGGCCGGCGCATTCGGCTTGCAGGTCGACGTGCTGCCGCAGGCGTTGCTCGAAGAGATGGCCGCGCGGCTGAACGCCGATACGCTGGCAATCGTCTCCGTGAGCCCCGAGATCCGCTATCCCGACCGGCCGAATCGGCGCCAGGGCGGCCATCTGGTCCTGCTGCACGGACGCGATCGCGACGGCGTATGGTTTCACAATCCGTCGGGCATTGCGCCGCATCAGGCGGATGTGTATCTGCCGTTCGAAACCATGACGCGTTTCTACGCGGGGCGCGGCATGACGCTCAGCATCGCCTCCCAGGCAAGGAGCGATGGGATCGTTCGGTGAACGCAGTGATCAGGCCCGTTTTCTGCTGAGGAGCCTGCACCGACTTCTGCGATACCGGAGCTGCCATGAATCGAGTCTACCTCCTGCTTGCCGCCAGCCTTGTTGTGACTGGCTTTGCCGACCCGGTGAGCGCCGCCAGCCGCGACGAGCAAACCAAGGCCTGCCGTGGCGACGCCATGCATTTCTGCGCCGCTGACATTCCCAACAAAGAAAAGATCACCGCGTGCATGAAGCAGCACGTGGATGAACTGAGCCCGGCGTGCCGCGCCATGTTCAAGGGCGGCAAGAAGGGCGGCGACAAAGATACTTCGCAATGACGGCGAGGTGGTCGGCTTCGCCTTCGGCCGCTTCCACGAAGGGGTCTACCCGAGGCTGTGGTGGTGGTGCCGGCACGACTCTACTTCCACCATAAGGAGCCTGCGATTCGTCCCCAAGCCGGCATGCCGGCCCTGACCGGCTGCCAGTCGGCCAGGCCATTGATCTGTTCACGGCGTTACGCGTAAGCCGCCCATGACTCGCCTCCAGGCGGCGCCCTAGGCGACGGCTGAACCACCCATTGCCTCCCGCCACGTCGCTGCTCTGCCGCGATCCGGCCCCACCGCGCGTCAGGCGTCGTAGAATCGCTTGTCATAGATTCTCCGGAGCTGCCGCGTGCCCGATCTGCCCCATGCCGGAGCCGCGTCTATCGCGCGCGCGTTTGCCGCGCCGTGTCCGCACGCCCTGGCAGCCGCCGCGCGCCCGCACGCGGCTCATTGTCCCATTCACCAACGATCCGCTGTCGGCGCGCGGCCGCGTCGCCCTGCTCGACCGTCGCACAACGGCGCAGGAAGTTGGCCGCTGGAGCAATGCGCGGCCAGGCGCGGTAGTGGTCGGCCCGGTGCGCGCGTCGCGCGTGCCCCCGTTTTACGAAGACGAGCCGTGTCCGATCGAGGCGGGCGATCTGCTGATGCTGATCCAGTCGTCGCGCCAGCCGAACGAAGCGAGCGTCGCCTGCTAGTCAATTCCAACTCAACCTTTTGCCAAGCACTGGAACAACCTGCCCATGACTCGCCCGATCACGCAGATTTTCGACGCCGCCGCGACCGCGCGGCTGATTCCGTATGCCGCACTCGTCGACGCACTCAAGCGCGCGAGCATCGAGTATGCGCAGCAACGCATCGCGAGTCCCGAGCGGCTCGTCGTGCCGCTCAACGAAGGCGGCATCATGCTGTCCATGCCGGCCACCGCGCCCGACCTCGCGATCCACAAGCTGGTCAACGTGTGCCCGGCCAACGGCCCGCACGGCCTGCCGACGATTCACGGCAAAGTCATGACGTTCGACGCCGACACCGGCGAGACGCTCTTCATCCTCGACGGCCCGATCGTCACGGGACGCCGCACGGCGGCGATCTCGATGCTCGGCGTCGAAACCTTCGCCGCCGCCGCTCCGCGCGAATTCCTGCTGATCGGCACCGGCACGCAGGCGCTCAACCATCTGGAGGCGATCGGCGAGCTGTTTCCCGAAGCGCGCGTGTGGGTGAAAGGCAGTGCGCCCGCGCGTGCCGAAGCGTTTTGCGCACGCCATCACGACAAGGCGCTTGAGGTCCGGCCGTTCACGCAGGACGGCGCGGCGATTCCCGAGTCGGTCGACGTGGTGATCGCGCTGACCACGAGCAGACAGCCGATCTACGACGAAGCCGCGCGCGCGGAGCGTCTCGTGATCGGCGTCGGCGCATTCACGCCCGCCATGGTCGAGATCGGCGCGCGCACTCTCGCCGGGAGCGCGCTTTTTGTCGACGACGAGGCTGGCGCGCGCCACGAGGCCGGTGACTTCATTCAGGCGGGCGTGGACTGGGCGCAGGTCGGCGGGATCGCTTCGGTGCTCGACAACCCGGCGCTGCGGCCGCAAAAGAAACCGGTCGTTTTTAAAAGCGTCGGCTGTGCGGCCTGGGATCTGGCGGCGTGCCGCGTGGCGCGCGAGGCATTGTCAGGCGCCTGAAGGCTTGATGAAAAAGCGTGTGCCGGAAGCATGTAAGGGCAGCCCGTGGGTGTGGCGTGCGCAAGCGCTACGACAGCGGGCGACACAGCGGGCAACACAACGGGCGGCGGCCTGCCGGCGAAAGCCGGAAAAAACCTTCCGGGCAGGCCGTTGATGCCGCAGGTTGGCATATTGCGCCAACCTGCGGCACATGTTGCCGTGCAAACAATCTCAAAACGTTGCACCATAGGCGTTTGTCAGAAAAGAGCGCCGGGCCGTCGGCACGGTGCTTTGCTGCTGTTTTTTTGCCCGCTTTTTTCTGCCCTTCATCCACGCCTTATCCCTCACGACGCTGCGACCGCGCTATGACGACCCACCACGCTTCTGCCACTCCCGACCTGCCGCTCGACATGATCATTTTCGGCGGCACCGGCGACCTGTCGTTTCGCAAGCTGCTGCCCGCGCTCTATATGGCGCATCTGCATTGCAACCTGCCGCCGGAGACCCGCATTCTCACGATCGGGCGCAAGCCCTGGTCGCGTGAGGAGTACATCAACGAATTCATGGAGCAGAAGGCAAAGCCCTTCATCGAAAAGAAAGCGTTCGATGCCGCTGCCTGGGACAAATTTCTGGCGCTGTTCGAATACGTGCGCATGGACGTGGACTCGGTCGAGGACTATCAGCGCCTGAAGGAGGCGTCGCGCGAGGGTGTGCGCCGCGTGTTCTACCTCGCGACGTCGCCGGATCTGTTCACGAACATCTGCGATAACCTCGCAGCGGCGGGACTGGTCGACGGCAACTCGCGGGTGGTGCTCGAAAAGCCGCTGGGCCACGATCTGGCCTCCGCTCAGGAAATCAACACGGCGGTCGGCAAGCATTTCAGCGAAGCGCAGATCTACCGGATCGACCACTATCTCGGCAAGGAAACCGTGCAGAACCTGATGGTGCTGCGTTTCGGTAATCCGATTTTCGGCCCGCTGTGGCAGGCGCCGTATATCAAGAGTGTGCAGATCACGGTGGCGGAAACGGTCGGCGTGGGCAGCCGCGCGGGCTTCTACGACAAGACTGGCGCGCTGCGCGACATGGTGCAGAACCACTTGCTGCAACTGCTGTGCATCGTCGCGATGGAGCCGCCCGTGTCGCTGGACCCGGACGCGGTCCGCGACGAAAAACTCAAGGTGCTGCGCTCATTGCGGCCCATGACGCCGGAAGACATCGCGCGCGACACCGTGCGCGGCCAGTACACCGCCGGCGCGGTGGACGGCGAGGCGGTGAAGGGTTATCTCGAGGAAGACAACGTGCCTGCGGGCAGCCGCGCCGAAACCTTCGTCGCGTTGCGCGCGCACATCAATAACTGGCGCTGGGCGCATGTGCCGTTCTTCCTGCGTACGGGCAAGCGGATGCAGAAGAAAGTGTCGGAGATCGTCATCGAGTTTTCAGAACTGCCTTTCTCGATCATCCCGAACGGGCATAGCGGGCGCAACTACGGCAACCGGCTCGTGATCCAGTTGCAACCTGAGGAGTCGATCCAGTTGCAGGTGCTCGCCAAGGAGCCGGGCAGCGGCATGCATATGCTGCCGGTGAATCTGAATCTGGATTTGCAGCAGGCCTTCACCGAGCGGCGCGCGGAAGCGTATGAGCGTTTGCTGATCGACGTGATTCGCGGACGTCTCACGCACTTCATGCGTCGCGACGAACTCGAAGCGGCATGGGCGTGGGCCGAGCCGATTCTGGCGGGCTGGAGCAAGTCGGGCGACAAGCCGCGCAGCTATACGGCGGGCACGTTCGGGCCGGCTGCATCCACGGCGCTGATGGCGCGGGAGAATGCGGTGTGGGCGGAAGAGTCGCAATAAGATTTTTCTTCAGCGCGGTAGAAAGCCCGCAAATGCCAGCGGGCTAGACAAGACGTAGTTTTACACCGGCCGATTCGATGCGCATATCCAGGCCGTCGAGAACGAAAGAAAGCCCGCATGAGCGGGCTTTCTTATTCCATCGATCAGCGCTCGATGCCTAAGGCAACGAAATCGTCAACGTGGCCGATTGCGGTCCAAGCTTGACCACCTGCGAATACGGCGCGAGCGAGCGCAAAGTCTGGTCGCGCAGATAGGTGTTCAGTCCGAGATAAGCCAGCAGCCCAACCAGCGCGAATACCGCACCGATCGACCACAACGGCACCTCGCGCTTGAGCCGGTGCGCGACCTGATCGGGTAGCGGCCAATGCGGCGCGAATGGCGCGCGCTTGCCCTTCATATGCGCGATTTCATCGCCGATACGCGCGGTCAGATACGCGAGCTTCTCCGGCCCTTCGAGCAGATACTTGCCCTGAAAGCCGAGCAGCAGGCACATGTGAAACACCTCGAGCGATTGCAGACGCGCCGCGCCCTGTGCGCGGCACTCCTCGAGATACTGGAAGAATTTCTCACCCGCCAGTTGCTCGCCGAACAGCACGAGCTGCAGCGGCCGGCGCTCCCATTCCGTGCGGATCCTGAAGGTGGACGACAACACCGATTCGTCGATGGCCGCGCAGAACGCAAACTTCGACGCGTAGACATCTTCCGCCGACGCATTGAGCTTCTTCGCGCCGCGCTCGAAGTCGCCGAGGAACTGCTGGATGCGCTGGCTGAATTCCTGCGCGTCGCCGGGCTCGCGGCCGTTCTTCAACAGGAACAGCATGAAGAAGCCGTCGTACAGCAGATCGAGCAGCGAGCGGACCTGGTAGGTCGGCTCGGTGACCGGTGCGGGCGTCGCGGCGGGCGTGCTGCCGCCAAACAGGGAGGGCGCGTAGCTCATGATGTGACGGCAATCAGTTCGAGTTGAAGATCGTTGATGCCCGACGGTGCGTAGATCATTGCCGATTGGGCCTGCAACATACGGTCGTACAGCGCGCCGCGCGATTCGAACGAGAAGTAGCACGCGCCCGGACGAACCGGAATGGCGGGCGGCACCTGCGGCGTGTAGACGAGCCGCACGCCCGGCATGGCCGAGAGCACCAGCTTGTCGACGTCGTCGGGCGCGCCGACCTTGAAGCGTGCGGGCACGGCTTCCACCAGTTCGGCAGTCGGCATGTCCGCCGACACCGCGACGTAGAACATGGTCTTATCGTCGATCTTGCCCGAGTCGAGGCGGCCTGCATGAAACGACGGCCGGACTTCTTCGAGCGAGATCGCGAAGTAGCGCGTGGAGATCACGGTTTCGAGCAGATCGCGCAGAATCGTGTCGAGACGTGCAAAGCCGGGGCCCGGATCGTCGTGCCGGTAAGCCGGCAAGTCGGACAGCGCATAGCCCTTCGAAAACGTCATCAACTGGCCGGCAAGGCGCAGCAATTCCTGGAACAGGCGTTCAGGATGCAGCGCGGAATGCTGGTACAGATGCGCGAGCGAGGCGAACGCCGCGCTCGCGGTATGCAGCAGCCAGAACGACGCGATGTCGCCGGAGCGGAATTCGATGATGTTCTTGGTCGGCTCGCGATGAAAACCGTACAGCGCGTTGACCTTGGCCTGCAATGCATCGATCAGTTGGCGCAGCCGTTGATGCAGGATCGGCGAAGCGTCGATGGCGAGGCAGGGCGGCACGAAGCTGTCGTCGATTTCGAAACCGCTCGTAGCGGTGCGGCGTACACGCACGAGCGGCACCGAGAGCAGTTGATCCCGCGGCTCGCTATGCGCGATCAGTTTGACGCTGGTCTTCAGGAAGGTGATGTCGGCTTCGGCGGCGTCGGTGAAATGATCGGCCACCGGCGTCTGCTCGCTGACGTAACGCGACACGAAACCCGCGTTGCTGTCCTGCGAATAGTTCGCGCCGGTTTCGCGCAGCGGATGCAGCGCGAGATAAAACGTGAATTCGTTGATGCCGTCGGGCAGCGTATCCAGCGCAATGGGCGGCGGCAGGTCGTCGGCTCGCGGCGCGGAGTAGAGCGCGCCGTCGGGAAACACCAGCGAAAGTTCGCTCACGCGCAGCACGTTGCTGCCGAGCGCGTCGCGGTCGAAGCGCGCCGAACGTACGCCCCAGTTGTATGGCTGGATCGCCTGGATCGATTCGAACAGGCGCGCCTCATGATAGGCGTCCTGACGCTGAAAATGCTGCGGCCTCAGAAACAGGCCTTCCCCCCAGAGCACTTTTGCGGAATAACTCATCTCAAACCTGTTATATGCGTTCAGCGTATGGCGCATCGGGAGATAACCGATTCGAGCGCCGAATTGTTAATTCTCTAAAGAATGTTAAATCGTATTTGACCGGCATCTTTATCCGCAGCTTACAGAAGAAAGCATATTCAGCGGTTGCGCGGGCAATCCCTGTTCTGACGGGATCACAGTGCCGTTGGTCACCGTCATTGCACAGTTATGCAGGCCGATCATTATGCCGGATTTCTCTGACTTCGCCGGGTCGAAGGCGAATTTCCAGCGCTGCATTGCCGGATCGCGGAATAGCGCGACGATACCGAATGCCTGCGCTTCACGCGAGACTTTTTCGGTAACGGCGTAGCGCTGGCCGGGGATTAGAGTAACTTCGCGCACGCCCAGCAAATCGCCGCCCAGGATAGTCTTCTCACGGGCCGGATCGGTAAAGGCGTCGAATGGCGCCTGCTGGAATGAAGTGGGGTCTTTCAGGACATATAGCCGCACGACCAGTGCCAATGGGCGTTTGTCATTCGCGGCATTCAGATTTGGCGCGGCATATAAGGTGAGACCGACATTGCGTGGCGGTTTCTGGGCGTCCGGCAGGTCCGGCTTGCCGAGGCCGCTCGCCTGCAAAGCCGCGTTGGCTGCGGCTCCGAGCACGGTCACGCCGGCCGCGCAGCCACCTAGCAACGCGCACGCGGTAGCACTGGCAATCAATTGCGATGCATGGCGAATAACATGCGAGTTCATATACATCGAGCGGCTCGGCGCCGTCCCCCGTCTAAACATCTAATAACGAAATCAAATCAGTGATTTGTAGCAACGGTTTGCCGCGTAATGCCGCTTTATGCAAAGCGCATGTAACTACGCGTGACTTGCCGGATTGCCGCAGGTGGGTGGCAAATTTTTCCGTTTTCTGTTTGACTCTATTGAAACAGGAAACAATTTCTGCATGTTTCGTTTAATTGAGCCCCATGCATTTTTTTTGTGCAATGCTTCTTCACACGAAAGTTGAATTATCGAAAATTGGCCTGTACTATACCCGCGCACTTGAAGCAAAGCAAAACTCCGGTTTTCCCTTGAAATAAAAAATTCGCACGTCGGTGAAAAACGATGAATGAGCGTCTGTTAGTAAAACTATCTGGGGTTGTGTTGGCATGCGGCGTGATGGCCGGTTGCGCGACACAGGGCAACAATCTCGCGACCACACCGGAGGCTTTTAATAAGCAACTCGCGGATGCCGATACCGTCGCTAAGGGCGGTGATCAGGATCGCGCTATTGCGCTTTATCAGCAGCTTTCCAAATCCGATCCGACGCGTGAAGAACCGTGGTCGCGTATTGCGCAGATCCAGTTCGCGCAAGGTCACTACGGCCAGGCAATCGTCGCCGCGCAAGAAGCGCTGCAACGCGACCAGACCGATCGCCAGGCCAAGAGCGTGCTGGCCGTGGCCGGCCTGCGCGTCGCCACGCAATCGCTCGGCGAATTGCGTCAGGACGCCTCGCTCGCGGGTGATGCCAAGTCGGACGCGCAGGCGCTCGCGAAGCAGTTGCGCGACACGCTCGGCGAAGCCACGCTGTTCCCCCCCGACCCGAACGACAAGCCGGCCGTAAAGAAGAAGCGCGTCATTCGTCACATCGCGAAGAGCAAACCGGTGGATACACCTGACGCCAGCACAGGCACCGCGCCTGCCGCCGCGCCGCCGGCTGCGCCCGCCGTGCCGGCGGCACCTGCCGCACCTGCCAAAGCCGCGCAAAGCGGCGGCGCGTCCGATCCGTTCAGCGCGCTGCGCTGACCCAAGCCTGATCCACCAGCACCCGGGAGCCGACGATGGCGAAGAAAGAAAGCATTCAGAAACGCTTGCAAAAAGTGCGGCCGCCCCGCGTTCAATTGACCTATGAGGTCGAGCGCGGCGATGCGATCGAGGTGAAGGAGTTGCCGTTCGTCGTCGGCGTGGTCGCCGATCTGGCGGGACAGTCCGAAGTCGAGCAGCCGAAGCTGCGCGATCGCAAGTTCGTCAATATCGACCGCGACAACTTCGACGACGTGATGAAAGCGATCGAACCGCGCGCCGCTTTCCAGGTGGAAAACCGCTTGAGCGAGGGCGGCGGCAAATTCGCGGTCGACCTGCGTTTCAGGTCGATGGCCGATTTCAATCCGGACGAAGTGGTCGCGCAAATCGAACCGCTGCGGCGCCTGCTCGAAGCACGCTCGAAGCTCGCCGATCTGCGCAACAAGCTGGCCGGCAACGACAAACTCGAAGACCTGCTGAGCGAAGTGCTCAACAACACGCAGCAGTTGCAAACCCTGGCGAAAGATCAGGGCAACGCGGCGGACCAGCACGGCGGCGCGCCGGACCACGACAAGCAAGGCGAATAAGCACGGGGTGTGAGATGAATCAGCAAACGGCAGCAGCCCAACTCGCCACCGCGCAAAGCGGTGCGGAATCCACGCTGCTCGACGAAATCGTCGAGAAAAGCCGCGTGGCGAAGTCCGATTCCGAGCACGCGCGCGCGAAAGACCTGATCGGCGAGCTTGTGCATCAGGTGCTCGACGGCACGGTGGTGGTGTCCGACAACCTGTCGGCCACCATCGACGCGCGCGTCGCCGAACTCGACCGCCTGATCTCCGCGCAACTGAGCGCGGTGATGCACGCGCCGCAATTCCAGCGTATGGAAAGCACGTGGCGCGGTCTGGACTACCTGTGCAAGGAAAGCAATACCGGCGCAACGGTCAAGATCAAGGCACTGCATGCGCCCAAGCGCGACCTGGTGCGCGACTTCAAGACCGCGATCGAATTCGATCAAAGCGCGCTCTTCAAGAAGATCTACGAAGAAGAATTCGGCACCTTCGGCGGCTCGCCGTTCGGCACGATCATCGGCGACTTCGAAGTCACGCGCCAGCCGGAAGACGTGTACTTCATCGAACAGATGTCACACGTCGCGGCGGCCGCGCATGCGCCGTTCATCGCATCGGCGTCGCCCGAATTGCTGGGCCTCGAAACCTTTGCCGACCTCGGCAGGCCGCGCGATCTCGGCAAGGTGTTCGACACGGTCGAATACGCAAAGTGGAAGTCGTTTCGCGACGCCGAAGATTCGCGCTACGTGGGCCTCACGCTGCCGCGTTTTCTCGGCCGCCTGCCGTTCAATCCGAAAGACGGCGCCACGGCGGAGGGTTTCAACTTCGTCGAAGACGTGGACGGCACGGATCACAGCAAATACCTGTGGTGTAACGCGGCGTGGGCATTCGCTGCACGCCTGACGGCGGCATTCGACGACTTCGGCTGGTGTGCGGCGATTCGCGGCGTGGAAGGCGGCGGTCTGGTGGAAGATCTGCCCACCCACACCTTCAAGACCGACGACGGCGAAGTCGCGCTGAAATGCCCGACCGAAATCGCGATTACCGATCGCCGCGAGAAAGAACTGAGCGATCTCGGTTTCATTCCGCTCGTGCACTGCAAGAACTCGGACTACGCTGCGTTCTTCGCCGCGCAATCGGTGCAGAAACCCAAGAAATACAGCACCGATAGCGCAAATGCTAACGCGGTTCTGTCCGCGCAATTGCAGTACATCTTCTCGGTGTCGCGCGTTGCGCACTACCTGAAGGCAATGATGCGCGACAAGATCGGCAGCTTTGCATCGGCACAGAACGTCGAAGTGTTCCTGAACCGCTGGATCTCGCAATACGTGCTGCTCGACGACAACGCCACGCAGGAACAGAAGGCTCAGTTCCCGCTGCGCGAGGCGTCGATTCAGGTCTCGGAGATTCCGGGCAAGCCCGGTGCGTATCGTTCGGTCGCGTTCCTGCGCCCGCATTTTCAACTGGACGAGCTGTCGATCTCTTTGCGGCTTGTCGCTGATCTGCCGAAACCGGCCAATTCATAAGCAAATCAGAGAACCCGGGCTAGCCGTCCGGGTTGGCTGTTAAAACCACCTCTTTGGGGAGTCGAGGAGTTATGAAGGATATCTATTTAAAATTCGGCAATCCGGCGATCAAGGGCGAGTCTGCCGATAAGGATCATGCTGGCTGGATCGAAATCGATTCGTGGAACCATTCGATCACGCAACCGCGTTCGGCAACGGCTTCGACGGCAGGTGGCCACACCTCCGAGCGCTGCGAACACGCCGACATGCGGTTCACGAAAGACATCGACGTGGTCAGCCCGCTGATCTATCAACACGCATCGGGCGGCACGACGTTCGACGAAGTCACGATCGACTTCATGCGCTCGGACGGCGAAGGCAATCGCATCAAGTATCTGGAAGTGAAGCTCAAGTACGTGATCATTTCGAGCGTGACGCCGAGCGTGGTGGGCGAAGGCTTGCCGACCGAACAGTTCTCGCTGAAGTACGCCGCCGTGCAATGGAAGTACACGCAGCAGAAGATCGGCGGCAACCAGGGCGGCAACGCGCAGGGCGCGTGGAGCCTGACGAAGAACGACAAGACTTACGCGGTCTGATGCGCGGGCGCACCCGGCGCGCGCGGCTCGAAAGGGTTGCCGCGTATGCTGTGCGCCGCGCGTCGCGCAGTTTCTTCGGACGCTGATGAAACGCTTCGAACCCAGCTTTCTCGACAAGCTGTTCGACGACGAACCGCATCTGCCGGCTTCTCCGGCAATGCGGCAATTGTCGCTGGATGAATTGAAGAGCACCGTCGCGCGAGATGTCGAGGCGATTCTGAATACGCGCATCGCGCTGACCGAGCACGAGTTGGCGGCGCTGCCGGAATGTCAGCGTTCGGTGCTCACGTACGGTCTGAACGATTTTGCGGGGCTGAGCCTTGCGAGCCACTACGATCGCACTTTCATCTGCAAGTCGATTCAGCAGGCCATTGCGCGGCACGAGCCGCGCTTGCAGCAGGTGGCCGTCACGCTCGAATTGAACGAACAATCGACCAATGCGCTGAACTTCGCGATTCAGGCGTTGCTGGTCGTGCATCCGGCGGAAGAACCGGTGAGTTTCGATGCGATGCTGCAGCCCTCCACGTTGCAATACTCGGTGACGCGCGCACGCGCGAAACTGTAGTAGCACGGAGTTGTTCTGGCCGCTGCGATTGAGCAGCGGCATTTGAGTCGTGGTGTTTCAGTACCGCTTTGCCGCCGCCGTTACGCGCAACGGTGGCGACAGATTGGGCGGAGCGGTTTCAGGTCCGGGGATAGATCGATGGAAGAATTGCTGCCGTATTACGAGCGCGAGTTGTCATTTCTGCGGCGCTATTCGCGCGACTTCGCCGAGCGCTACCCGAAGATTGCCGCGCGGCTGGCTATGTCCGGCGAGCACTGCGAAGACCCGCACGTCGAGCGGATGATCGAATCGTTCGCGCTGCTCGGCGCGCGCATCAACAAGAAACTCGACGACGACTACCCCGAATTCACCGAAGCGCTGCTGGAAGTGCTGTATCCGCACTACCTGCGGCCGTTTCCGTCGTGCTCGATTGCGCAGTTGGGCACGTCCGCCGCGCTGAGTCATCTGACCGAGCCGGTGCTGGTGGAGTGCGGCACCGAACTCAAATCACGGCCCATTCGCGGCGTGCAATGCCGTTTTCGTACCGCGTACGACGTGACGCTGGCGCCGATCCGCATCTCGGAGGCGAAATACACGTCGGTGGCGATGGCGCCGAGCGCGACCGTGCTACCGGGCAATGCCACGGCGATCGTGTCGATCACCTTCGAATCGACGGCGGCGCAACTGGATCTGTCCGCGCTGAAAGTCGGCACGCTGCGTACGCATCTACATGGCGAGCAGTCTTTTATTGCTGCGCTGGCGGACTGTCTGTTCGTGAACGGAATGGCCACTTACGTGGAAGCCGATCGTCGCGGCGTGTGGAAGGCCATGCGCGAGTCGCCGGTCGTGCAAGCCGGTTTCGCCGAAGAAGACGCGCTGATCGACTATCCGGCCAAGTCGCATCCGGCGTATCGGCTGCTGACCGAATACTTCGCGTTCCCCGAAAAATTCAATTTCGCCGATTTCGATCTGGCCGCAATGACGCGCGCGAGCGGCCGCTGCCAGCGTCTGACGCTGCACGTCGTGCTCAAGGAAGTGCGGAGCGACTCGCACGTTGCGCGTCTGCTTGACTCATTGGGCGCGCACCATTTCCGCCTGTTCTGCACGCCGGTGGTGAATCTGTTCGAGCAGCACGGCGAACCGATCCGCATCAGCCATCAGGCGATTTCGTATCCGGTGATTGCGGAAGCGCGCCGTGCATTTGCCTACGAAGTCTATTCGATCGACTCGGTGAAGCTCGTCCGGCAGCAGGCACATGAAGAATCGGTGATCGAGTTCCGGCCTTTCTATTCATTGCATCACGGCGAAGCGGCGCGTGCCGGGCATTACTGGTTCGCGAGGCGCAACGATTGGGTCGCGCAGAAAAGCCCGGGCTACGAGACCGAAATCTCGATCGTCGATATCGACTTCGAACCGGCCGCGCCGCAAACCGATACCTTGAGTCTCGATCTGACCTGTACCAATCGCGACTTGCCAGCCGGCCTCGCCGTGGGGCTCGAAGGCGGCGATCTGTTTCTCGAAGGCGGCTCGCTGACCGGCAACATCTCGATGTTGCGCCGCCCTACGCCGAGCGTGCGTTTCGAGCGCGGGCGCGCCGCGCATTGGCGGCTGATCTCGCATCTGGCGTTGAACCACGTATCGCTGGCGAATAGCGGCCTGTCGGCACTCAAGGAAATGCTCGTGCTCTACGATTTGCGGCGCACGGCGGTGTCCGCGCGGCATATCGACGGGCTGGTGGGCATCGAACAACGCGCGGCTGTGCAATGGCTGCCTGGCAAGCCGTTTGCCACTTTTGTGCGCGGCATCGAGATTCAGTTGACGATCGACGAAGAACATTTCGTCGGCACGAGTCTCGCGTCGTTCGTGCGGGTGATCGATACGTTTTTTGGGCTGTACGTGCATCTGAACAGCTTTGTGCAACTGGTCGTCGTGTCGAAGCGCACCGGCGAGGAGATTCTGCGATGCAAACCGCGCAGCGGCGAATCGATCCTGGCGTAATCGAACAACTTCTCGACGAGCCGCATCGCTTCGAATTTTTTCAGGCGGTGCGGATTCTCGAGAAGTGGTTCGCGCAGCAATCGCCTTCTCACACCGGACGCCCAGGCGAAATCGTCGCCCAGCGTATCGGTTTTCGCAATTCGCTGTCCATGTCGTTCCCGCCGAGCGAGATTCACGGCGCGCAGTCTTACGGCGCCGCGGGCGCGGCACTGAAACAGAAGGCGCAACGCACGGCGGCGCTCGAAGACGGCTCGCTCGACAAAGTGGATATCACGCCCGCTTTTTTCGGTTTGCTCGGCGGGCAGGGCGCATTGCCGCTGCACTACACCGAACAGATCGTCGCGCGCGAGCAGATCAAACGTGACCGTGCCGCGCGTGAGTTCTTCGACGTGTTTTCGAATCGCGCGACGGCGCTGTTCTACGCGGCGTGGAAGAAATACCGCCTGCCGTTTCATTACGAACTGGATCGCGACGAACGCTATTTGCCGTTGCTGCTCGCACTCGCCGGTGTCGCCGACGACGACACGCGCAACAGTCTGCAAAACGGCGAAGGCGCGTTGTTCGACGAAGCGATTGCCGGCTACGCGCTCGCCGCGCGGCATCGACCGGTATCGGCCGCTTATTTGCAGCGCACGCTATCGGAGTACTTCAAGGTGCGGGTGCGCGTCGAGCAGTTCATCGGCAAATGGTACGACGTGCCGCGCGATCAGTTGACTTTGCTAGGAAGCGTCAACGCGACGCTCGGCGCGACCGCGCTGGCGGGCGAGCGCGTCTGGCAGCGCGACATGCGCGCGCGGCTAGTGATCGGACCGCTCGACAAGGCGGACTACGAAGCGTTTTTACCCGGCGCCGATCGCGCAGTGGCGCTCGAACGCATGCTCACGCTGCTGGCAGGCGTCACGCTCGAATACGAGGTGTCGCTGGTGCTGCGTCGCGAGGCCGTTGGGCCGAGCGTATTGAGCAAGGGCGCGCGCCTCGGCTGGGATGCGTTCCTTTGCACGAAGGAAGCTGACCGTGACCGCGCGGATGCCCGCTACGAATTGCATGTGATTCACTGACTATCACGACAGAACCCGGACCGGATCGCACCACATGAGCACGTCACTCAACACCCTGATCGCCAAACTGAATCCGACCTGCCGGCAGGCGGCGTTGCTCGCGGCGAACAATTGTCTCGCGCGCGGTCACTACGAGGTCGATCTCGAGCACCTGCTGTTGGCGTTGCTGGACGAACCGGCAAGCGACGTCGCGCTGGTTCTGCGCGCAAGCAGAATCGACGCGCATGCGTTACGAGCGGATCTCGAACGCGAATTGCAGCGTTTGAAAACCGGCAACACGCGCACGCCGGTATTTTCGAAGCATCTGATCGAATTGCTCGAACAGGCGTGGCTGATTGCATCGCTCGATTCGCAGATCGGACGGATCCGTTCCGGGCATCTGCTGCTGGCGTTGCTGAGCGCACCGGATCTCGCGCAGTTCGCCGAGCGCATGTCGCCGTTGCTGCGCGACGTGCGCGTGACCGACCTGAAGCACAAATTCGACGAGCTGACCGCGGGTTCGCGCGAAGTGGAGCGCAGCAACGGGACAGAGAGCGCGCAAAGCGGCGCGGACGACGCAGCAGCAGCGAGCGATACCACGGCGGGCGCGCCGTCACAAACGCCGGCGCTCGACACCTACACCAGCAACCTCACGCAGCGGGCGCGCGAAGGCAAGATCGATCCGGTGATAGGCCGCGAAGGCGAGATTCGCCAGACCACCGACATTCTGATGCGCCGCCGCCAGAACAACCCGATCATGACGGGCGAAGCGGGCGTGGGTAAAACAGCGGTAGTCGAAGGTCTCGCACTGCGCATTGCCGCCGACGACGTGCCCGCGCCGCTCAAAGGCGTGGCGTTGCACGTGCTCGACATGGGACTGCTGCAAGCCGGCGCCAGCGTGAAAGGCGAGTTCGAAAACCGCCTGAAGAACGTGATCGACGAAGTGAAGAAGAGCCCGCATCCGATCATTCTGTTTATCGACGAAGCGCACACGATCATCGGCGCGGGTGGCCAGGCCGGGCAGAACGACGCGGCTAATCTGTTGAAGCCGGCGTTGGCGCGTGGTGAATTGCGCACCATCGCGGCCACCACGTGGAGCGAGTACAAGAAGTACTTCGAGAAAGACGCGGCACTTGCGCGGCGTTTCCAGGTCGTGAAGATCGAGGAGCCGGGCGAGGCGCTTGCCGCGGCCATGCTGCGCGGCATGGCCGCGTTGATGGAAAAGCACTTCAACGTCCGCGTGCTGGACGATGCGATCACCGAAGCCGTGCGCCTGTCGCATCGCTACATTAGCGGCCGGCAACTGCCGGATAAGGCGATCAGCGTGCTCGATACGGCTTGCGCAAAAGTGGCGCTCGCGCATAGCTCCACCCCCGCTGCCATCGACAACACCAAGAAACGCCTCGAACGTATCGACGCTGAAATCGCGGCGCTGGAACGGGAAGTGGCAAGCGGTGCGCTGCACGACGAGCGGCTCGCGGAATTGCGCGCACTGCGTGAGGAAGACCTCGGGCATCTCGCCGAAGACGAAGCACGCTACGACAAGGAACGCGCACTGGTGACGGAAATTGTCGGCCTGCGCGCGGACATCGACGCGGCCCGCGTGAGTAGCGCGGATCCTGAACAGGCCGGCAAGGCGCAGCAGGCACGCGAAACGCTCGCCATGCGCGTGGCCGAATTGCACGCCTTGCAAGGCGGCCAGCCGATGGTGCCATTGCAGGTGGATGGTCACGTGGTCGCCGAAATCGTCGCGTCGTGGACGGGCATTCCGCTCGGCCGTATGGTCAAGGATGAAATCCAGACCGTGCTCAACCTGCAGCCGCTGCTGGCCGCGCGCGTGATCGGTCAGGACCACGCGCTCGAAGCGATCGCTCAGCGCGTGCGCACCGCGAGTGCGAATCTCGAAGATCCGAACAAGCCGCGCGGCGTGTTCATGTTCGTCGGGCCGTCGGGCGTCGGCAAGACCGAGACCGCGCTTGCGCTGGCCGACGTGCTGTACGGCGGCGAACGCAAGATGGTCACGATCAATATGAGCGAGTATCAGGAAGCGCACAGCGTGTCCGGTCTGAAAGGCTCGCCGCCGGGCTATGTCGGTTATGGCGAGGGCGGCGTGCTGACCGAAGCGGTGCGTCGTAATCCTTACTCCGTGGTACTGCTCGACGAAGTCGAAAAGGCGCACCCGGATGTGCTCGAAATGTTCTTCCAGGTGTTCGACAAAGGCACGATGGACGACGCCGAGGGCCGCGAGATCGATTTCCGCAATACGTTGATCATTCTGACTTCGAACGTCGGCTCGCAGGCCGTGATGCAGGCCTGCCTGAACAGGAGCGCTGAAGAATTGCCTGATGCCGACGAACTCGCGGAGACGTTGCGCCCGCAACTGTACAAGGCGTTCAAACCGGCATTCCTCGGCCGCATGAAAGTAGTGCCGTACTACCCGATCTCCGACGACGTGCTTGCTGAGATCATCGAACTGAAGCTCGAACGGATTCGCCGCCGTATCGAAGCGAATCACAAGGCTGTGTTCGAATGGGACGAGTCGCTGGTCGATGCGGTGCTCGCGCGCTGCACCGAAGTGGATTCCGGCGCCCGCAATGTCGACCACATTCTGAACGGTACCCTGTTGCCCGAAATTGCGCGGCGAGTGCTGGAACGTGTGGCGAACGGCGAGGCGATCGAACGCATTGCCGTGCGGGCGAGCGAGGCGGGTGAATTCGACTACACGGTGGTGTGAGCGGACGTCCACGCGCACTCATGCGTGCTTCAATTTCTTTTAATATCGTACCGGACAGTGATCGCTTTCTTCCATGCCGATTAATCTGAACACGTTGCTGGCTCCGCTCAGCGAAACCTCGCCCTGTGGCGAAGATCTGCTTTTTTCAGCGGATTTCGACGCGATTCAGCACGCGCGCCGTTTCGAAGACCCATCGCTGGATCAGGGCGAATGGGTCACGGAGATCAAGGAGGCGGATTGGCCCTTCGTTGTCGAGTGTTCGGGCAGTCTGCTGCAAACGCAGACTAAAGATTTGCGCCTCGCCGTCTGGCTCACGGAAGCCCTCGCGATTGATGAAGGCGTCAACGGTCTTTCGCAAGGCTATGCGTTGTTGACGGGACTTTGCGAGCGCTACTGGGATCACGTGCATCCGCTGCCGGACGGCGACGACACCGAGTATCGCCTTGGCAACGTCGCGTGGCTGGTCGGCCGCACGGGCGATCTGTTGCGCGCCATGCCGATTACGTCGTCGCAGGGCAGTACGTACAGCACGATCGATTGGGATGTGGCCACGCACGTCGCGCAAGCTGTCAAGCGCGATCCGGATCACGCCGACGACATCGCGCGCGGCAAACCGTCGATCGAGCAGATCGAAGCGTCGAAGCGCGCCACGCCGACGGTGTTTTACCCGACACTGCTCGCCGATCTGAAAGCATTCGAAGCGGCCATGCTCGCCCTCGAACAGGAACTGGACCGGCGTGCCGGAGATTTCGCGCCGAGTTTCCGCCAGGCAAAGGACGCGTATGAAAGCGTCTACCGGTTGGCCGAGCGCTTTGCCCGCGAACTGGGTGTGAACGCCGATGCAGCGCCGCCCGCGAAAGCACCCGCGCCGAACGAGCACGAACGCGCCGAGCCCACCTTCAAGACCTCACCGCAACGCGAGGAACCTGTGTTGACGACCATGCCGACCAGCCCGATTGCAGGAATCCAGAGCCGTGCGCAGGCCGTCGCGCAATTGCGTGCGGTGGCCAAATTTTTCCGCAGCACGGAGCCGCATAATCCCGCGGCGTATTTCGCCGACAAGGCGGCGGAGGCGGCGGATATGCCATTGCATCAATGGCTATCGACCGTGGTGAAAGACGACGGATCGCTCGCGCATATTCGCGAGTTGCTGGGTGTGAAGCCGGAAGAGAACAGCTAGATAAAATCCTCGACGCGTTAAGCAATAAGCCTGGCTTCGGTTATCTGTCGAAGATCGAAGCCGGGCTTTTTTCATACGCACCGCACACACGCCGACTCAAGACCCCGCGCGAAACTCGATGCGCCGATTCCGTGCCCGCCCATCGGTCGTGTCGTTCGACGCAATCGGCTGATCCGGACCGACGCCGGTCGTCGTCATCTGCTGCGGCGGGATACCTTTGGCGACCAGATAGCCCTTCACCGCATCCGCGCGCGCCTGGCTCAATGCGATATTTGACGTGCGATTACCCGAGTTGTCGGTGTGCCCGATGATCGCGACCGTTTTGTTGGTCATTTTCATCATTGCGGCGGCCATCTGATCGAGAATCGCACGGCCTTGCGGCGTGAGCGTCGCGCTGCCGGTTTCGAATTCGATCGTGCGGTTCGCGAGTGTCTGATCGAGCAGGCCCTGTTCAGAGGCGCTTACACGCAGGCCGTTCTTGATCGTATAGGTCGGGTTCAACGCATTTGCCATGTCGCTTGCGAGTTGCTGGCGTTGCGATTCGTTGTGGACTTCGCCCTTCACGTCGATCTGCGTGCCGTCGATTTTCAGTTGGCCTTTGCTGATCTGTTTCAATTGCGGCCCGATCAGCTTCTGTACGTTGGCGGACCAGTTCGGCGGCGTCGCCACGTCAGCGACTTCGATCTGATCGACCACATTGGCCGCGCCGTACGTGTCGCGCAGGCGCGCAAGCACGGCTGCCTTGGTCGCTTCATCCGGCACCTTGCCGCCTACCACCACCTGGCCCGGCGTTGCGTTGGCGGGCGGCGGTGCCGCGGTGATGGCGCCAGTGCCGGCGCCGGTCGTGCCGCTGGCGAGTCCGGCCGTGTTCACCGCCGGCCCCGCGTTGCCCACCGGCGCCGACGAAGCAGGCGGCAGGATCGTGGTGTGAATCGAAATACCGCTGTTGTCGACCGGCATGACGCGAGCCGGGCCGTCGTTGTCGGCATGCGCGAGCGCGCTGAGAAAAAGGCCCGCGAGCAGCGCGGCGATACGGGTAGGTTGGTTCAGCATCGTGTCACGCTCCCGTGAATGCTTCGCGGAACGTGTCGATGCTGACGCGCAGCGACAGTTGCGGTTGGTCGAGGTAACTGACGAGCTTGCTGATGCCATGATCGTTTTGTGCGTGTTCGTCGATCCACTCGGGATCGTCGATATCGATGTTGTGCGCCGCGTACGACTGCGGATCGACCACGCTGTGCAGCGTTTTGGCCGAAGCACCGTTAAAGCCGATGATGAGCCGCTCGCGCTCGGCAATCGTGCCGATGAAAATCGCCAGTTCGAAATCCGCCTGCGCGACGAACGGTGCAATCAGTTCGAGCCAGAATGCCGCGACGAGACTCCGGTAGAACGGATCGTTCGGCAGCGGCAAGGTCAGCCCGCGTTCGAGATGCGACGAGCCGCTTTGCATCACCGGACGCAAAAGCGAGCCGAGCGCCAGCATCGCGCCGCGCAAACGCACCGGATGGCCGCTCCCGAGCAGCATCTGTTCGAGGCCGGCGAGCGTCTGGTGTTCGACGAAATCATTGAAGGTGCCGTCGTGCGGATTGCCGGGACCGGCGCCGATTTCGATCGGCACCTGCGTTTCGCCGAGCGCCTGCAGGGCGCCGGGCGGTTCGCTGGCACCGAGCAGCGGCTTCATCTGCGCCGCGACGCGTGACCAGAGGCGTGCGAAGGCGAGTGGACTGTGCGCCAGAAACGTCAGCGGCTTTTCGACTTCGAGCGCGGTCGCGGCGAGAAACGGAAAGCGCCGCGACGACTGATCGTGACTGGTCATCATATGCCCGGCAATTGCCAGCTTGCTGCGCGAGCCGAGGAACGCGAAGTGCATCGGCTTGGCGTTTTCGTAGACGATCTTCCAGCGCGGATCGTCGGTGAGCAACTCCATTGCTTCGGCGATCCAGCGGTCGAGTGTGGCCAGCAATTGCGGGTTATGCGCGCTCTTCACAAAGTCGCCGCGCGACGGGATCTTGCCGAAGTAGGCGATTTGCGCCTGCACGGTCTGCGTCATTGCGCACCCCCTGGGTTCGAAACCGCGGCGGCGGCCGTAGCCGGCCGTGCCGCAGGCGTTGCCGGCGCGGTGGCGAGCGCGGCGCCCGGCGCCCCCGCGACAGTCGCGTTGACCGAATTCGCCGCCGCGCTCACATCCGCCACCGAGGACGGCAGCCGCAGGCCGCGCAGGCTCTGCTGTTGCGGCGCATCGCTGGTGCCGCTCGAAGCCTGCGACGTGCTGATGATGCGCATGCTGACCGCCACCGTGACGCTGCCTTGCGTCCACGACAGATCGAACGTGCCGTCCGGGCGACGCTTGCGCTGCGCCGAATTGATCAGCTTCTCCAGACCGTAGCGGCCCGGTTCGTTGACCAGTTGCAGCGTGCGGCCGTCGAAGGTCGTGGCGCTCAACGTCGCGCCCGGTGAGCCCGACGGATTCGGCCACACGAAGTTGGTCCACTGCGGCGGCGTATTGCGATAGCGCATCTGCTGGCCGTCGATCGCCAGCGTGTATTCCGTGGTGCCGCTGCTTGGCTGCGGCAGGATCTGGAACACAGTCTGCGGTTCGGACGAACTCTGAGCCGACGCACTCGCCGCGCCGCCGGCGAGCGGCGCGACCCAGCGCGCGAAGCCGTTGGTGAAGTCCGGCGTGAGCGCGAGACCCATATCGCCCCACGTGCGAGCCGTCAGCGTGTCGCCACGGCGCACGGCGAGCGGGCCGAGCGTGGTGCCGACGAACCTGGCGATCGCACCGTCCGGGCCGAACACCTGGGCGATTTCACCGGCGCCGGCTTCGACTTTCGCGTCGCTCGCAAACGGGTACTTGTTTGCCAGCGAGCCCTGGAAGGTCTGATAGACCTGCGCATTCCACACCTTGTTGACTTCGACGCTGGCCGGCTGGATCACCACCGCATACGCTGCCATCAACGGCCGCACGAGCAGCGGGCGCAGCGCTTTGCGCTGCGAGTCGGTGAGGCCCGTGAGCATTTGCTCGTCGACGTATTTCAGCGAATCGGCGAGCTCGGAACCGCTGCCGTCGAGCGTCTGCTGCATCAACTGACGCGCGCCCGGTCCGGGATCGCCCTGATTCTTGATCACGTTAAAGCGCGTGCGCACTTTCGACAGCGTGTCCATATAGCCCTTGAGCATCGAACCGTTGTCGCCGCTCACCACGATGCGGCCCAGCGCCGAGAACTCCTGGCCGATCGGGCCCATCGGCATTTCAACCGGATTACCGTTGATGTCGATGTTCGCGTTGAGCTGGCCGGTCGGCGCACGCGAAAACCAGTTCTTGAACCAGCTCGTCACGCCGGTTTGCGCGCGCTTCAGGTTCGCGTTGAACAGCGACGGGTTGTCCCACGAAGTCTGGTCGTACGCGGTTTCGAGCACCTTGCGGATCGGCGAATCCTGCGGGTCGCCGAGACGGTTCATCGCATCCACGGCCTGACCGAAGCTGCCGAAGCTCTGCACCGCAATGCCTTGCATGAACTTCTGCCAATGCATCGCGTACTCGGTCTTGTACATCGCGACGAGCGCTTTCTGGATCTGCTCAGGACTGCCTTCCAGCGTCAGGTCGTCGTGAGCGGACGTGTTGAGCACCCAGTCCTTGGCCTGCAGTTCCTTGGTGGCCGCGTCGCGAATGGCGGGCTGCACATACTGGAACCACGCCTCACGCGTGAACGTGCCGGGGATCGCATAGCTGCCCGCCACCAGCGCGGTATTGTTTTCGCCGACAATGCGCGCGATCGTCATTGGCGCGAAACGGGTCGACGCACGTGCCTTGATTTCTTCATAGACACGCTGACGGGCCGGCATGCCGCGCACCACGCGGCGCAGATTCTCGCGAGTCTGATCGACGAGACCGAGGTTCTGGTCGATCATCGGCCAGTCGTCGTCGGACACGCGCGAGAGGTAGAACGTGATCATGCGTTCGGCGCTGCGGATCATCTCGTCGCGCGGCATGTTGCCGCGATTCGTTTCGAGCCAGCCGCGCCAGAAGCGCGCGACCTGGTCGGTGAGGTGAGCCGTTTCCACATGACGCTTGTCGCTCAGCATCAGGTAGGTCTTGAGCGCGTTGTACGCGTCTTCCACATTGGTCGGCGAGGCGTCGCTATACAGACCGCCCTGGCTGTTCGCGCTCATGGCCGAATGCGTGGAGACCGGAATCGCGGCGGCGTCCGGCGCGCGGTTCAACGGCGCGAGCTGATCGGGATGCGCGTTGACGTCCTTCAGGAACGAAGCGAGATTCTGCGAGACCGGGTCGAGCAGAATCTGGCGAACGCCGTTGTAGTACTCGGTCAGCAGACGTTGTTCGAGGCGATCGCCCTGATAGAGACCGAGCGATACCGCGAGCGGCTTGTCGCGGCGGAACTGTTCGAGCTGGTCGATGCGGTCTTCGAGCACGTCCATAGCCTGCAGGCGCGATTGCAGATCGTTGCGGTTCTGCTGCAGGCGCACCACGTTGTCGAGGTCGGCCTGCACGTTCGCCGTGAGCTGCTGGTTGTTGACCGTCGACCAGGTCCAGCCGCCGAGCGCCAGCGCGAGCGCCGCAACGAAGCCGAAGAAGGTCGCATAACGCATGCGCGTTTTGGCAGGACTCGCGAATTGCCTGACCGTTTGCCGGTCGGCAAAGATCACTTTCGAAAACAGATCGCGCAGGAAGAAGCCGTTCTTCGAGAACGCGCTGTGCGGCTTGGGCAGGCTCTCGGCGCTCAGGCCGAAACGGTTCGCGATGCGCGTGGCCGCGGCGCTACTGGTTTCGCCTTCCTGCAATGCGCTGGTGAAATAGAAGCCGCGGAAAATCGGCTTGTACTGGAACGGGTTGGTCTCGAACAGCGTGGCGAGAAACGCGCGCAATGCGGGCTTGATAGTCGAGAATTCGAGCGGAAAGCTCAGTTGACCCGGCGAAAGCTTGTTGCCGCGACTGATCGACATCTGCGCGATGCTGATCTCTTTCAGACCGTCGTACAGTTCTTCGAAGTGCTCGTCGAACAGACCCACCACGTCGCGCTTCTCGTCCGGCTCGTAGGGCAGGGTGGCGCCCCACACACGGTCGTATTCGTGGCGATCGCTGCCGCTGAAGAATTCGGTGAAGCCGGTAATCAGGTCGGCCTTCGTAAACATCACATACACCGGCGCGAACACTTCGAGCTTCTCGGTCAACTCCTGCACGCGCTGGCGCAGATTCTTCGCCAGATTGATCGCGAATTCGGGCTTGCTGCCGGTCAGCTCCGCAATGCTCGCCGTGACGATGATGCCGTTGATCGGCGCCTTCGGCCGGAAACGTTTGAGCAGGCCGAGGAAACCGAGCCATTCGGTGCGGTCCTCTTCATGCACGGAATAGCGCCCGGCGGTGTCGAGCAGAATGCCTTCGGTCGTGAAGAACCAGTCGCAGTTGCGCGTGCCGCCAATGCCGTGGACCACCGCATTGTTCTTGTCGGCGAAGGGAAATTGCAAGCCCGAATTCAGCACCGCGCTGCTCTTGCCCGCCGCGGGGTTGCCGATCACGATGTACCACGGCAGTTCATACAGCGCCGAGCCGCCCGACACCTGGCCGATCTTCGAGGTCTTGATGGTCTTCACGGCTTCGACGAGGCGCGTGCGCAGCACGTCGAGTTCAGCCTGGCGCGCGGGCGTGGGCGCGGGGCCGGCTTCAGTCTGCTTCTCGGCCTGCTGTTCGAGCATTTCGCCGAGCTTGCGGTTCGCGCGCCGTGCGCGCAGACGGCGCACCGCCCACACCAGCAGCCAAAGCGCGACCACCGTGCCGAGGACGACAGCCGGCCACATCAGGTCGATCTGCAAGGTATCGGCGCCAATGAATAAAACGGCAGCGAGCGCGAGCAGGCCGATGATCGAGAGCGTGCGTGTGTGAGTCAACACGTTGAGAAAGCGTCGCATAAGCCGTTCAGGTCTTGGTGATGAGTGTCGTGGCGCATGCTGTGGCGCAGAACATGGCGCGTACGGCGTTTGAAATAAAACGAAAGCATATTCAGGCCAAAGCGAATGCGGCTGAATTGTTAAATCCGCGAAAAACGGTCTTGGAGAAGATGCCCGGCTCAATGCCGATATGCACGTGGCATTGCCGATTTTTGCCAGAAAAATTGATTAAACGTCCCATTGCTACCTCTTTATTACCCGTCTCGCCTTAATGACCGCGCCCGAGGACGAAGCCGGGTTTGTGATATTCGACGTGCCCAAGATCCATCATTTTCCAGCGGCCACCCCACGTAAGACCGACCTGTTCCGCTGTCTGTCCGTATAACTGATAACCTCGCATGGCCCAAGGGTCTTTTTCTGAAATGACCAGCTTGCCGTCGCGCAAAAACGCATTGTCCGCGGCGAGACCGTATTGATGGTAGCTTTGAAACGCCGCGGCATTAGTGACGTTGCCCCCCATTTGCGCCAGGCGGTTTTGCCGCTCAGGACTGCGATAACCTTCCAGCAAAGCCATTTCATAGCCATATTGCTCGTGCATGATTTTGTAGACGAGCAATAAACGGGTTCTGAAATCAGCGTCGAGCAGATTCCAGTCGCGGCTCGCGTCTTTTAGCGCGGGCCGGATCTGCTCGACTTCCCGCGTGGCGAATACCTCCGGCGGTAGCGGCGGCGGGGGTACGAGCTGTTCGCCCTTCAATAACGCGGCAATTTTCTCGTCCGGTACGCGCGCAGTGTCATCGAATTGGAATAATTGCCGACCACGTAAAGCCAATGCCACCAATGGAGGCGTGGCAAGAATACCTGCCGTGGTAAAAATCAGCAAGCGCCGCTTTACCAGTAACTTTTGCATATCGACTGCTGTCGATTGCGAAATTTTTGCCGAGCGTGCTAATTGGCCACGTGCGCGCGATGCACTACGCGATGCTCCGCGCATAACGCGACCATGAATAGTAAGTGCGGCGCCTAATAAAGAGGCGCGGACCGCCGGCAATAGCAGCATTGCGGCGATCACGACGGCGACGGCGAAATAGGCAAGAAGTACTACGGCAATCAAAGGCGACCCCGGAAATTGGAAACAATTGTATTTTGTAATGCTTGCTCTTAGAATCAGGCCTGCTCTGAGAGGAGCCGGAACGTATTATCGCGGCGAAATAATCCAGGATTCAATGAGACAGTGAATGAGTGCGCCGGAAAGTTCGAATTCCAAAGCCCCGCCTAGCCTGTTATCCGATAAGGCTAAAGGCGCTGACGGCAATGGTTCGCGAATTCTTGCGAACCTCGAAGGCCGCGTTGCGCCGCCTGCGGAGAAATCACGCCGGCCGAAGGCGACGCTCCTGCTGGTCGCCTTGCTCGTGATCGCAGCGGGCGGTTGGGGGGCGTGGCATATGCAGGGCCGCGTTCAGAGCGAATCGCTGGCAGCGGCCACGGCGGCCGGCGTCGAGAAGGCGGCCGCGCCGGCCGCTGCTGCGAGCGGCTCGCCGGAGGCGCCGGCTGCGGCGTCGTCGCAAGCGGCGACGATCGTCGCCGACGATAGTGACAGCAAGGCTGCTACGGCATCCGCTACAGCGTCCGCCAGCGGCGACGGGAGCCGGCTGTCGCGCGCGCTGGCCGATGGCGCGGAGCCGAGTAGTGCGCCTCTACTGATTGCGTCCGCGACGGCGGCTTCGGCGGTCACGGCGCCGGCGGCGAAGCACGGCAAAAGTGCGGTGGCTGTAGCCGGCAAGGAAAAACACGAGAGCGTGGCGCACGGCAGGAAGGAAAGCACGACTGCCGGAAACCGTCACGCGAGCGCGCCGACCGCGGTCGCTCAATCGAAGAACGCCCACGCGAACAGCAACGCTTCGAAAGATGATTCGGATGCCGATCTATTGGCCGCGCTCGTCGCTCGGACCAAGCCGGCGGACACCAAAACCGCAGCAGCGGATAAGGCGACCAAGGTTAGCGCGAGCGCTACCGGCAATGCCAAACTGGCGGAACGCGTGAAAGAGTGTGGACAGCGTGGCTTCTTTGAAGACCAGTTGTGCCGCTGGCGCGTATGCGACGGTCACTGGGATAAGGATCCCGCATGCCCGGGTTCGGCACAGCAGGCACGCCAGCCTTAATGGCGCGGGCACGCTGACGCCAGGCGAATTGATGCATCCTTCAGTTGGCACGCAGGCCGTGGATAAGTGGGTGGGGGTGGATATGAGCTTCTTCGGCGCCAACGATGGCAGGGCTGCCGGCTAGTCGAGTTTGCCGTCGGCGGAATAGTGGAAGGTGATGACCGTCGATCGCTTCGATAATCCCGATTCTTTTGAGTTCGAGTTTTTTTGCCGCCTTGCGCGCCTGCATTGAACCCGCCTCAGGCGGGATGCAGGCCGCGCAGCAACTGACGGACACGCGAGAGATCCTGATCGACGTGCTCCGCTTTTTCGAACAACTCTGCCAGCCAGTCGACAAACGCGCGCACGCGCGGCGACACGCGGCGATTCTTCACGTATGCGACCGAGACCGGCATGGGCACCGGCTTCCATTGCGGCAGGACTTCGCGCAAGAGGCCTGAGTCCAGATAGGGTTGCGCGGCGATCCGGGCGGGCTGGATCAGGCCGAGGCCTTGCAGGCCGCAGGTGAGATAGGCCTGCTCGTCGCTGACTTTGACGAACCCTTTTACCTTGACGTTTTGCGCGTCGCCATCCACTTCGAAGTCGAAGTCCACTTCGCGCCCATTATGCGGGGACATGCAATTGACGGCGACGTGTCCACGCAAATCGTCGAGGTCCGTGGGCGTGCCGTAGCGGGCCAGGTAGGCCGGACTTGCGCAGGTCACGTGTTCGAGGGTGCCGAGTTGGCGCGCGACCAGATTGGAATCCGGCAATTCGCCTAGCTGGATGCTGCAGTCGATTGCTTCGGAGATCAGATCGACTGTGCGGTTGCTGATGCCGATGGCGAGATCGAGGTTTGGGTAGCGTGTGTGAAAATCGTCCAGTGCCGGCAGGACGATGGTGCTGGCTACGGCGCCCGGCATTTCGATGCGTAGACGGCCTGTCAGGTTATCCGTGGCGTGACGGATGCTGGCTTCCATTTCGTCGATGTCGGCGAGGATTTGCGCGCAGCGTTCGTAGTAGGCCGCGCCTTCTGGTGTGACGCTTAGACGCCGCGTGGTACGGGCGAGGAGGGCGGTGCCTAGTAGCGCTTCCAGATTCTGGACGATGGTGGTCGCCGTGGCGCGCGGAATGTTTAATGATTCCGCTGCGCGGGTGAAGCTGTTGGTGTCCACGATTCGGATGAATGTGCGCATTGCGGTTATTCTGTCGATCACGGTTTTTGCTCCAGTCGGGGTTGGGGGCTGCGCGGCGGTTTGGGGTTGTGCTTTTCTTTTTTGTTGGCCTTTCCTTGAGTTCTTTGTGGTCTATTAGTGTTGCCCCTGTGCGGGGCGGCACTCACTTTCTTTGCGGCCGCAAAGAAAGTAAGCAAAGAAAGCGGCTCACACCGCCAACTCATAAGCGGGTTCCCTGGCTTGGAGGGGATAGCGGTACATCTGGAATTCGTGTCTTCGCGCATTCAGCCCCGGTGACAAGGCCGTCATACTTCCGGCGCCGCTGCGTATTGCATTGACCAGCGGTTTTTAATGGCGTGTCGCCGAGGCGAAGCCAACGGCCCCACCCGCACGGAACTCCTGACGGTTTCCTATGCAAACCCGTTCGCGACGCACGTAGTGCGGAGCGGGAGCGAATGACGGCTTTGTCACGAACGCGGAACGTGCGAGCGCACGGATTCCAGATGCACCACTGCCGTGGATGTGCGAGGCCCCCACTTAAGAATTGGCGGTGTGAGCCGCTTTCTTTGCTTACTTTCTTTGCGGCCGCAAAGAAAGTGAGTGCCGCCCCGCACAGGGGCAACACTAATAGACCACAAAGAACTCAAGGAAAGGCCAACAAAAAAGAACAGAAAGCACAAACCACAAACCACCACGCCGCAGGCAAAAAGAACCACCGCAGCGCGGCCCAAGCCCCCTTACTTCCGCAAGGAATCCAGATCAATCACAAACCGATACTTGACATCACTCTTCAGCATCCGTTCATAAGCCTCATTAATCCCCTGCATAGGAATCACCTCGATATCCGAAGTAATCCCATGCTCGCCGCAGAAATCCAGCATTTCCTGCGTCTCGGCAATTCCACCAATCAGCGACCCAGCCAACCGGCGACGCTTGAAAATCAGATTGAACACCTGCGGCGACGGATGATCATGCTCGGGCGCGCCGACCAGCGTCATCGTCCCATCACGCTTGAGCAGATTCAAAAACGGATTCAGATCATGCTGCGCAGCCACCGTATTCAGAATGAAATCGAAGCTGTTCAAATGCGCTTCCATCTCTTCGGCATTCTTCGAAATCACCACCTCATGCGCACCCAAGCGCTTCGCATCCTCGATCTTCGACGGCGACGTGGTGAACAGCACGACATGCGCACCCATCGCATGCGCGAGCTTCACGCCCATATGACCCAGGCCGCCAAGGCCCACAATGCCGACTTTCTTGCCAGGACCCGCACCCCAGGTGCGCAGCGGCGAATACGTCGTGATACCCGCGCACAGCAGCGGCGCCACGCCGGCAGGGTCGAGATTGTCCGGCACGCTCAGCGTGAACTCTTCGTCCACGACGAGTTGCGTGGAATAGCCGCCGTAAGTGATCTGACCGTCTACCCGGTCGACACCGTTATACGTGCCGACAAATCCGTTCTCGCAATACTGCTCAAGTCCTTCCTCGCAACTCGCACACGTACGGCACGAATCGACCAGACAGCCAACGCCGACCAGATCGCCGACCTTGTGCTTCGTCACGTCCGGGCCGACCGCGGTTACGCGGCCCACGATTTCGTGGCCCGGCACCACCGGAAAAACCGTGTTCTTCCATTCGTTGCGCGCCTGATGCAAGTCGGAATGGCACACGCCGCAAAACAGAACTTCCATCTGCACGTCATGGGCGCGAAGTTCGCGGCGCTGGATTTCGAACGGGGCGAGCGGCGCGGTGGCGTCGGTCGCTGCATAGGCATAAGTCGTGCTCATGGGTAGCTCCAGCAAAGAGGGTGAAATCGTAAGGCGCCGGCGATAGGCAACACATGTCACCGATGTGGCCAACCTCGTCATGAACCGGAATCACGGCGCGGGCGGTGGCTGGCAAATTCGTCAAACATGGAATTGGCAACCCAGCCCGGCGCAGCGCGGAAATGGATGATCCGGCAGGGTTCCCATCATAGGAGCAGGAACGAACCCCGGGAATACCTGAATGTCTTGAAGATTTGCCTAAAACTCCTGGCGAGCAGCGCGATAGGTCGTTTGGTGCTAAATTTCAAGCATTATTCTCTTGCGCGTCACTATACCGTCATGTCAACCCGATCAGTTGAACCCGTTCCGGCCGATCCCGCCCAGCAGCGTGTGGTCGAATTATTCGACGCGCTCGCGCCCAATCCGGGCTTCACGCGCACGAGTCTCGAAGGCGTCAACCTGATGCGCGCAAATAGTCCCATGCCGCGTATGCCGGTCATGTACGAGCCGAGCATCGTGATTGTCTGCCAGGGCCGCAAGCGCGGCTTTCTCGGCGATCAGGTGTTCCAGTACGACGCGCAGCAGTATCTGGTGCTTTCTGTGCCCTTGCCGTTCGAATGCGAGACCGAGGCGAGCCTGGAAGAGCCGTTCCTCGCCATCTCGGTGCGTGTCGATCTCACCATGGTGGCCGAATTGCTGATGGCGTTGAACGAGACCCAGGGCGCCGCGCAGAACGAACCCGTCGGCATCTATTCGACGCCGCTCGATCCGGCGCTATGCAATGCGGTGCAGCGCCTGATGGAAGCGCTGGCTTCGCCGCTCGACGCACGCATTCTCGCGCCTGGCGTGGTGCGGGAGATCTGTTATCGCGTGCTGACGGGCGAGCAGGGCGACGCGATTCGCGCGGCGCTCACGCATCAGAATCATTTCGGCCGCATTGCCAAGGCATTGAGGCGGATTCATGCCGATTACCACGGCGAACTCGACGTCGATACGCTCGCGTCGGAAGCAGGCATGAGCCTCGCCGTGTTTCATGCGCAGTTCAAAGCCGTCACGGCTACCTCGCCAATGCAATACGTGAAGACCACGCGCTTGCATCACGCGCGTTTGCTGATGGTGCAGGATGGTTTGAATGCGGGTGCGGCGGCTGCGCGAGTCGGTTATGAAAGCGCGTCGCAATTCAGCCGCGAGTTCAAGCGCCTGTTCGGGCTGAGCCCGGTCGACGAGGTCAAGCGCATGCGCACCCTTTACGATGCGCCGCCGCCGCGCGTGGTCAAGCCGGTGGCGCGTTACGTCACCGCCGTGTGACCGGACACGCAAGCGCGATTACAGCCCGCTGAACCAGTTGTAGCCCTGGTCTTCCCAATAGCCGCCGGGATTCGTGTTCGTCACGAAGATCGCCGCGATGTGCTTGGGATTCTTGAAGCCGAGTTTGGTCGGCACGCGCAATTTCAGCGGATAGCCGTATTTGGCCGGCAACGGCTCATTGCGAAAATCGAGTGTGAGCTGCGTCTGCGGATGCAATGCCGTTGCCATGTCGAGACTGGAGTAATAGCGATCCGCGCATTTGAAGCCGACATAGCGCGCGCTCAGATCGGCGCCGACGCGTTCCAGAAACGTGCGAAACGGCACGCCGCGCCATTGTCCTATCGCGCTCCATCCTTCAATGCAGATGTGGCGCGTGATCTGCGAAACCGGCGGCAACGCGCGCAACTGATCGAGGTTCCAGCTGCGCTTGTCCGACACGAGTCCCGAGACTTCCAGTTGATACGTCGAGCCGTCGATATCCGGTGCGTCGAACTCCGGATAAAACGCGTTGAACGGGAATGGGTCGGTGATTTGGCGCGCCGAGTAGGTCGGCGCCAGCTTGTTGCGGTCGAACAGCCAGCCCTGCACGCGATCGTTCCAGTGCGACATGGCCCAGAGCACCTTGTCGACCGAATCGCCGTCCTGCATGTTGCAGCCGGAGAGCATCGCCAGTGCGCCAATGGAGAGCGACGAGCGCAAGAACAGGCGCCGTTGCAGCCGTTCGATTTGCGGCTGATGATCGGCGAGGACGATGCGGGATTTGCGGGCGTCGCCGTTGCGTTCGGATGTGCTCATGCCCGGCCCCCTTCATGGGCTGCGCGCGGTGCGCGACCGGTCAGCATGGGCAGCAAGGTGCGCGGCACCAGTAGTACCAGCGCCAGATGCACGACCACGAAGCCGACCACGCCCGCCATCGCGATGAAGTGCACGCGCCGTGCGAAATCGAAGCCGCCGAATAGCGCGGTGAGCCAGGAGAATTGCACCGGCTTCCAGATGGATAACCCCGATGCGATCAGCAACACGCCAAGGCAGAGTACGAGCAGATACAGCGCACGCTGCACCGCGTTATATTTGCCGGTATCGTGCGGCAACCGGAACCGCAGCGCGAGGCTTGCGTCATGTATCACGTCGCGCGGATGAACCGGCAACAGCTTGCGCCGGAAATGGCCACGTCCGAGGCCATACGCGAAGTACAGCAGTCCGTTCGCGCACAGCAGCCACATTGCGGCGAAATGCCAGGCGATCGAGCCGCCGAGCCATCCGCCAACAGTCGCCCACACCGGAAATCTGAACGGGAAAAAGGGCGACGCGTTATAGATGGCCCAGCCGCTCATCACCATGCAGACCATCGCAAATGCGTTGATCCAGTGCGTGATGCGCACGACGAGCGGGTGAACAAGCTGGCGCTTTTGCGGTTCTGGCATGGTGCGGAGGTCACGAGACGAACGGGAAGTGGAAAGCCGCGCCATTGAAGAACACGGCTGCCCGGACAAGCGGGAGAAGCGGTACAAACGGTACAAAGGCAACGCCGTATTACATCGGCGGCGTTACGCCGTTCTCGCCCGCGGAGATGAAGTTGGCGGCCATCGAGCCGTCAGCTTCCTTGTGTGCGAACAGCACGACTTTCGCGCCCGGCACCAGCAACGAACGGTCGCCCGGTTCCAGCGCGACGATAGGCACGTCTTGCGGAATCACGATCTTCTTTTCGCCGTCCTTGTACTTCACGGTGATCGTGCGGCCGTTGCTGACCACGAGTGAACCCACCGTACCGTTGGTCATCGAGCTGTTTCCGCCGAGATCCCACGGACGATGGCCTTCGCCGGAGCCGCGCATGCTGGCCGGGAACACGTGTACTTCGAGCGCCTTCAGCGTGCCGTCCGCCTGCGGAATCGCGGCGGTGCCGACATAGCTGTCCGGCTTGATGTCGTTCACATTGGCGAGCACGACGCCGCGAATCGGCGTGTCCTTGGCGAGCTTCACGTCGACGTCCTTGCCGTCGCGCGTGTGGACCTTGAGCAGGTCACCCGACAACGACGTCACCGTGCCGCGTACGCCGGTGGGCGCAGCGCTCTGGGCGAATGCCGCGGGTCCTGCGGCGAGGAATGCGGCGGCGGCGAGCGCGGGGGCGACGAAGGTGCGCAACGCACGCGCGGAAACGATCTTCATGAATCTGCTCCAGGTGGTGAACGATGGGGGCAGATTAGACTCGCGACCGGCTCCGGCGAGTGACAGACGGATGACAAAAACGTCATGAATGGCGCGCGAGGGCCACGTAGAATGGCTGACATATCCACGTCCAGCGTTTTAGCGTTTCAGCGAGCAGCGTAGCGGGCCTTCGGGCCGAAGCCCGAATTGGAGCACCGAACACCATGAGCATCCTCGTCATTGAAGACGATCCGAAAACCGGCGATTACCTGAAGAAGGGTTTGCGCGAGAGCGGCTATGCGGTCGATCTCGCGCGCACCGGCACGGACGGCCTGCACATGGCGCTCGAAAATGCTTACGACCTCGTGGTGCTCGACGTGATGCTGCCCGGTATCGACGGTTGGGAAATCATGCGTGCGCTGCGGGCACGGCGCGATCTGCCGGTGATTTTCCTCACTGCGCGCGACCACGTCAGCGACCGTATTCGCGGTCTCGAACTCGGCGCGGACGACTATCTGGTTAAGCCGTTTTCATTTACCGAACTGGTGTTGCGCATCCGCACGCTGCTGCGCCGCGGCGTGACCCGCGAGAGCGACGTATTCGAAATCGCCGACCTGAAACTCGACGTATTGCGCCGCAAGGTAACGCGCGAAGGCGTGGAGATTCCGCTCACCAACAAGGAATTCATGCTGCTGCATCTGCTGGTGCGCCGCCAGGGCGAAGCGCTCTCGCGCACGCAGATCGCCTCCGAAGTGTGGGACATGAACTTCGACAGCGACACCAACGTGGTGGACGTGGCCATCAAACGGCTGCGCGCCAAGGTCGATCATCCGTTCGAAAAGAAGCTGATTCATACGGTGCGCAGCATCGGCTACACCTTCGGCGACGGCTCATGAAATTCTGGACCGGGCGCTCGCTCACGGCTCGCACCACAGTGCTGTTCGCGTCGATTGCGTGTGTGGTGATCGGCACGCTGGGCGCCTATTTCTACCGTTCGGCGGAATTGTCGTTGCAGCTCCGCGCCGACCTGGTGCTGACCGCCCGCGTCGAGCATTTCAGCCGCATTGTGCACGATCTCTATTCGGTCAGCGAGTTGAAGAACCGGCCGTTGCTGTTCGAGACCATGCTCGGCGCGGAACAGGACGTGCTGCTGTTTCGCCGTCCGGGCGAAGCACCGTTTATCGACGTGAATCCGGAGGGCGTGGCCGTGCCCGCCTTGCAGGCCGGCGAGGCGGGCCGTCTGCCGACCATTGCCGACATTCGCCAGACCCGGCTGGCCGACGGCGTGCCGGTGCATTGGGCAATCGCTACCGCCACGGCGCGCGAAGACGGCACCGAAGTCGAAGTGATCGCCGGCCACCCGATGACGCAGGAAGTGCGCATGCTGGCCGCCTACCGCAACCGTATCGTGCTGGCCACGCTGATCGGCATGCTGGCCGCGACGCTGCTCGCCTACTACGTGTTGCGCCGCGCGTTGCGCCCGGTGCGCGAGATTGCCACGCGGGCCGCGCAGATCAGCCCGGCGAGCCTGTCCGTGCGGCTCGACAGCGAGGCGGCGCCGCTCGAATTGCGCCAGCTCACGCATGCGTTCAATGCCATGCTCGACCGTCTTGCGGATGGCTATCAACGTCTGTCGCAGTTTTCGGCCGACCTGGCGCACGAGATTCGCACGCCGGTCGGTGCGTTGATCGGGCAAACCCAGGTCACGCTTGCCAGGACTCGCGAGCCCGAAGAGTATCAGCAACTGCTCGAATCGAATCTCGAGGAACTGAGTCGCCTCAGTCATATTGCGGAAAATATTCTATTTCTGGCGCATGCGGATCATGCGGCGCTTTCTGTGGACCGCGAGCCGGTCGACCTGCGTGGCGAACTCGTAAGGATCGCAGACTATTTCGAAGGGCCGGCTGACGAACGCGGCATGCGCTTCGTGGTCGAGGCCGAGGGCGTGGCATCGGTGAATCCGATGTTGTGCCGGCGCGCGATCAACAACCTGGTCGTCAATGCGGTGCGCTACGGCGCGAGCGATACGGTAGTGCGCCTGCGCGGCACACAGGACGAAGGGGGCGCCACCGTGGTGGTCGAAAACGACGGCGCGCCGATTCCCGAGGAGCAACTGGGCCGTCTGTTCGATCGCTTTTATCGCGCCGACGCGGCGCGCAGCGCGTTCACCGAGTCGAGCGGTCTGGGCCTTGCGATCGTCAAGGCGATCATGCATCTGCATGGCGGCACGGCGCGTGTGGTGTGCCCGGCACCGGGCGTGGTGCGTTTCGAATTGCGCTTCCCGGGCGTTTGAGCGACGCCGCCGGCCGGCGCCGTTCGCTCAGACCTTCTTCAGATACGCGGCCTTCAGCATGAAGCTGCCGGCGTCCATCTTGCAGTCCACTTCATGGTCGCCGCCCACGAGGCGAATGCTCTTCACCTTGGTGCCCATTTTCAGCGTGATCGACGAACCTTTCACTTTCAGATCCTTGATCAGCACGACGGCGTCGCCATCGGCCAGCGGGTTGCCGTTGGCGTCCTTGACCACGCGTTCGTCGGCGTCGTCGGTGGATGCGGCGGCGTTCATCGGCCATTCATGTGCGCAATCCGGGCAGACGTAGTTGTCGCCGTCGGGGTAGGTGTTTTCCATTGCGCATTGCGGGCAGGCGGGAATTGTCGACATGATTTTCTTTCCAGGCCGCGGCGCCGCCGCGGATAACTTCGGGGTTGGCGAGTATAGCGGACGCGCGCCGGACTACCACTGTCCGGCATGCGGGATGCTGCGCGAGCGCAAACCTGTGGGCCGCGATTCTGGCCCGAAAGGCGCGTGGCGACGCTCAACGGGAGGCGGACTATACTTTTCCAGCAGCCCGGCGGTCCCGCATGTTTCGTCATGCTTTGCGAGGCCTTGCAAAGCACCTATTGCCCGAATCTCACAGCAGGAGTCTGTCATGGTCAAACTCGCCCTGTACGTTCGTCTTGAAGCCCGGCCCGGCAAGGAACAGGAGGTCGAAGCGTTTCTGCTCGGCGGCTTGCCGCTCGTCGAGGATGAGCCCGGCACCGTGGCGTGGTTCGGGTTGAAGCTAGGACCGTCCACGTTCGGCATTTTCGATGCGTTTGCGGACGAAGGCGGCCGTGACGCGCACCTGAACGGCAAGGTGGCAGCCGCCTTGATGGCGAAGGCCGGCGAACTGTTCGCCTCGCCGCCGAGCATCGAAAAAATCGATGTGCTGGCGGCCAAATTGCCGGGTTGAACGCGCGGCTAGCGGCGCGTCGATTTGTCAGCCGCCTGCCGCTTCGCCCGCGTCGGTAGCCGGCTGGCTCGCGTAGGTTGCGCGCTTTTCCTCATACATGAGCAGATCGGCGCGCTGCACGCCGGCTTCGAGCCGGTCGCCGCGCTGGCAGGTCGCCGCGCCCATCGAGAAGCTGAGCGGTGAGCCGGGATAGAACTGATTGTTCAGCTCGATCAGTTGCCTGATCGCATCGACCATTGCGACGCCGCCGCGCTCGTCCGTGTCCGGCATCAGGATCGCGAATTCGTCTCCGCCAATACGCGCTGCGTGAAACGGCGCCTCGGTCGCTTTGGCGAGCACCTCGCCGGCGCGCCGCAACAGCGCGTCGCCCGCGGCGTGGCCGAGTTGATCGTTCACGCGTTTCAAACCGTTCAGGTCCGCCATGATGATCGTGACGGGCCACGGACCCTTGCGCTCGAGCCGGTTCAGTTCGTCCACGTAGAAGGAGCGGTTGCGCAGCTTGGTCAGCACGTCATGCTTGCCGAGGAACTCGAGGTAGGCTTCGGCCTTCTTGCGCGCCGTGATGTCCGTGAGCGCCACCAGCACCAGATCCCAGTTCTTTTCATGGCCCGGCAGCACCGAGAATTGCAGGTGCACGTGCACCTCGCTGCCGTCGAGCGAATAGTTGAGCACTTCGCGCTGCTGGAACAGCTTGCCGTCCCACAGATCGATCAACTGCTCGCGGAAATGCGGCCGCATGTCGTCGCGGAACACATCGGTCAGGCGCGCCAGCAGCGTTTTCTTGTCTTTGGCCGCGAACATGTCGAGCGTGTGCTGATTCACGTCGAGCACGTGGATTTCCTGCATGCAGCGCTCGACGAACTCGGGATGCACGTCGGTGAACACGCGGAAATCGTTGATGCCGGCTGCGCGCGCGTCGTCGAGCAGACGCTTGACCGCGCTGAAATCCTCCACCCAGAGCGAGACCGGCGAATACTCGAACAGACCGCGCACATACTGCTCGGCGAGCGTCACGCGGTGCCGTGCGCCTTCCAGCTCGGTGATGTCTTCGACCGATACCAGTACGCGGTCCCAGCGCGCCTCGTGGCCGGGCAGCACGGCGCCCTTGAGGAGCACATCGAGACGCCTTCCGCCGAGCGTGTAGTTGACCGTCTGGCTGGTGAACTGCGATTGCCCGGCCCACAACTGGCATAGCTCTTCGAGGTGGGTCTTGAGCATGTCGTCGCGGAATACCGAGGCGAGATTGCCGTTGAGCGCCTCGAAATCGGCCGCCTCGAATTGCGTCAGGGTCTTCTGATTGACCTTGATGACGCGAATGCTATGCGCGCATTGCGCGACGCAGTCCGGATTGGCGGCGAAATGCGCGCGCAGATCGGTCACGCCGTTGGCCCGCCATGCCTCGAACAGTGCGCGCACGCCGCTGAAGTCTTCGAGCCAGAGCGAGACGGGCGCCAGTTCGAACATCTCGGAATCGTCGTTGGCGGGCGCGGGGCCGCGCGGGAGGATGTCCAGCATGGAGTTCTCGAAATCGGAAGTGCCGCTATTTTAAAGCGGGTTGGGCCACGGCTGAAAAGAAAGACCGGCTACGCCTCATTTTCGCTGCGGCCATTCAGCAAGATAACGGCAAGCTTTCGACGGACTTGAGGCGCGTCGGGCCTTCGCCAGGCCTGTTCCGGAACCTGCGAGACTGGGCGTCCGAGCCCTCCGGACGGCCGCCAGCACGCCTTTGCGAGCCTTGCTACACTGGCCTGAAACCCGCCCCGTCCATTCACGTTGCCGATAAAAGCGCCATCATGAAGCCATCCCTTCTGGTCCTGATCCATTTGAACGATGCAAGCCGCGCCAGTATCGAGGCGGCGTTCGAGGTCATCTACGCCCCCGATGCCGCCCAGCGATCCGCCGCGATCGATGCACACGGCCAGACGATTCGCGCGGTGCTGACCAACGGCACGACCGGACTTACCGCGGCGGAAATCGACCGCATGCCGCAGTTGGGACTGGTCAGCGCACTAGGCGCCGGCTATGAAAACCTCGCCGTCGACCACGCCCGTTCGCGCGATATCGTGCTCGTCAACGGCGCGGGCACCAACGACGATTGCGTCGCCGACCATGCGTTCGCCTTGCTGCTCGCAGTGGTGCGCGACGTGCCGCAACTCGATCAGGCCACCCGCGAAGGCGTCTGGCGAGATACGCTGCCCATGCGCCCGAACGTGTCCGGCAAGCGTCTCGGCATTGTCGGGCTCGGCAATATCGGCACCAAGGTCGCGCGCCGCGGCGCCGGTTTCGACATGGAGATCGGCTATCACAACCGTAAGCCGCGTGAAGGCTCGCCGCACAAGTACTTCGACAACGTGGAAGCGCTCGCGCGCTGGAGCGACTTTCTGATGGTGGCAACGCCGGGCGGTGCGAGTACGCGTCACCTGATCGGCCAGGCAGTGTTCGAGGCGCTCGGTTCGCAGGGCTTCGTGGTCAACGTTTCGCGCGGCAGCGTGCTCGACACGGCGGCGCTCGCGCAGGCGCTCACGGCGGGCACGATTGCCGGCGCGGGGCTCGACGTCTACGAGGGCGAGCCGAATCCTCCCGAGGCCTTGCTGAAACTGCGCAACGTGGTGTTGACCCCGCATGTGGGCGGCCGTTCACCGGAAGCGATCACGGCCTCGGTCGACAATTTCCTCTGCAATGCCAGCCGGTATTTTGCGGGTGAAGCGGTGTTGACGCCGATCTGACGTCAACCGGCGCTCACGCGTTCATGCGTTTTGCCATGTAGCGCCAGCTCGTTGACGAACGGGAACGCGCCGGCTTCCACGCCGGGCGCAGCCGCTGCCTCGCGCGAAGCGCGGGCCGACACTCCACTGAAAGGCAACCGAAACTATCGGCACGGCGGATACTTTCTGTCGAGAATGGCGATTTCCATTGCGAGGCTGCGGCGAATAGGATGGGCGATACCGCATCATCATCGCTTCGACACACCGGAGCAGCGACGGAGATCCCGCATGGAACACCACGCCCGCACACAGAACGAACGGCTCGATGTCAAGACAACCACCTGCTACATGTGCGCCTGCCGTTGCGGTATCCGTGTCCATCTGCGGGAAGGCGAGGTGCGCTACATCGACGGCAATCCGGAGCATCCGCTCAATCAGGGGGTGATCTGCGCGAAGGGCGCGTCCGGCATCATGAAGCAGTACTCACCTGCGCGCCTGACCCAGCCGTTGATGCGCAAGCCGGACGCGGAGCGGGGCAGCGCGCAGTTCGAGCCGGTGTCGTGGGAATACGCGTTCGACGTGCTCGAAAAGCGCCTTGGTGCGATTCGCGCCTCGGACCCGAAGAAATTCGCGCTCTTTACCGGCCGCGATCAGATGCAGGCGCTGACCGGGCTCTTCGCCAAACAGTTCGGTACACCTAATTATGCGGCGCACGGCGGCTTTTGCTCGGCCAATATGGCGGCCGGCATGATCTATACGATCGGCGGATCGTTCTGGGAATTCGGCGGCCCGGATCTCGACAGCGCGAAGCTCTTCTTCATGATCGGTACGGCGGAAGACCATCATTCGAATCCGCTGAAGATCGCTATTTCGAAGTTCAAGCGAGCGGGCGGCCGCTTCATTGCAATCAATCCGATCCGCACCGGCTACGCCGCGATCGCCGACGAATGGGTGCCGATCAAACCCGGCACGGACGGCGCGCTGTTCATGGCGTTTTTGCACGAACTGATTGCCGCGGACGCGTGGGATCACGAGTTCGTGCGCCGCTATACCAACGCGGCGGAACTGGTCGATCTTGACGAAGCGAGTGAGAACTTCGGCCTGTTCGTGCGCGATCCCGAGCGGCCGGTCGGCAATCCGCTGTTTCCGCAGAATCATCTCTGGTGGGACGCGGACGCCGCGCGCGCCGTGCCGCATCACACGCCGGGCGTCAATCCGGCGCTAGACGGACGCTTTACGCTCGACGACGGTACGCCGGTCACGCCGTCGTTCGCCTTGCTGCGCGAACGCGTGGCCGATTGCACGCCCGAGTGGGCCGCCGCGATCACCGGCATTCCGGCGGACACGATTCGCCGCCTCGCGGGTGAAATGATCCAGACGAGCCGCGACCACCGCATCACGTTGCCGATCCGCTGGACCGACGCGTGGGGCGAGACGCACGAAACGGTCACCGGCAACCCGGTCGCCTTTCATGCCATGCGCGGCCTCGCGGCGCACTCCAACGGCTTCCAGTCGATCCGCGCGCTCGCCGTTCTGATGTCGCTGCTCGGCACGATCGACCGCCCCGGCGGCTTTCGTCACAAGTCGCCGTTTCCGCGTGCGGTGCCGCCGTCGGCGAAACCGCCGAACAGCCCCGACGCCGTCAAGCCGAACACGCCGCTCGCCACCGGTCCGCTCGGCTGGCCCGCAGCACCCGAGGATCTGTTCATCGACGATCAGGGCGGCCCGGTGCGGATCGATAAGGCTTTCTCGTGGGAATACCCGCTCGCCGTTCATGGCGTGATGCACAGCGTGATTACCAACGCGTGGCGCGGCGACCCGTATCCGATCGATACGCTGATGATCTTCATGGCCAACATGGCGTGGAATTCGTCGATGAACACGATGAAAGTGCGCGAGATGCTCGCCGACAGGCACGAGAGCGGCGAGTACAAGATTCCGTTTCTGGTGGTGTGCGACGCTTTCCAGTCGGAGATGACGGCATTCGCCGATCTGATCCTGCCCGACACGACCTATCTGGAAAGGCACGACGCGATGTCCATGCTCGACCGGCCGATCTCCGAATTCGACGGACCGGTGGATTCGGTGCGGGTGCCGGTCGTGCCGCCCACCGGCGAATGCAAGCCGTTCCAGGAAGTGCTGATCGAACTGGCGTCGCGTCTGAAGTTGCCGGCCTTCACGACCGCCGATGGCGCGCGGCGCTTTCGCGACTATCCCGACTTTGTCGTCAATTTCACGACCTCACCGGATTCCGGCGTGGGTTTCCTGATCGGCTGGCGCGGCAAGGACGGCGGCAAGGCGCTAGTGGGCGAGCCTAATCCGAAGCAATGGGAGCAGTACGCGAAGAACAACTGCGTGTTCCATTACCCGCTGCCCGAGACGCTGCAATACA
This sequence comes from Paraburkholderia sp. USG1, assembly GCF_031570135.1. Lineage (NCBI taxonomy): Bacteria > Pseudomonadati > Pseudomonadota > Betaproteobacteria > Burkholderiales > Burkholderiaceae > Paraburkholderia > Paraburkholderia sp. USG1. Next base: position 144,534 of record NZ_JAMWXW010000021.1, read on the forward strand.
TGCGCAACTGCAACGGACCGTATCTCGAGTGGGCGGTCAGGAACGGTTTTCGCAAGTTCGGCGAGCCGATCCTGATCCAGCTCTATTCCGATGTGATGCAGAAGTTCAGACTCGCCGCGCAAGGGCGCACGAGCGGCAGGCAGCCGCCGGATCACCTGCGCGCGCGCGTTGAAAAGTACTTCGATCCGCTGCCGTTCTGGTACGCGCCGCTCGAAAGCGCGGCCACGGACCTCGCGCGCTTTCCGCTCGCCGCCGTGACGCAACGGCCGATGGCGATGTACCACTCGTGGGACTCGCAGAACGCATGGCTGCGGCAGATTCATGGCGAGAACTATCTCTACATGAATCCGCTGATGGCGGCCGAGAACGGTATTGCCGACGGCAGCTGGATCTACGCCGAATCGCAATGGGGCCGCGTGCGTTGCATGGCGCGCTTCAGTGAAACCGTCGAGCCGGGCACCGTATGGACGTGGAATGCGATCGGCAAGGCATCGGGCGCGTGGAATCTCGGCCCCGGCGCGAATGAATCGCAACGTGGTTTCCTGCTCAATCACCTGATCACCGACGAGTTGCCCGGCCGCGATCACGATGTGGCGAGCCGCATGTCGAATTCCGATCCGGTGACGGGCCAGGCCGCCTGGTACGACGTGCGCGTGCGCATCTATCCGGCGGAAGCCGACGCGCGGCACACGCTGCCGCAGTTCGCTGCAATGCCCGCCGTGCCGGGTGAAAACGGTGTGATCTCGCGCATCGTGCAAACCTACTTCGCGGGACGAGGGGAATTCGCGGCGCGGCTGCGCGGCGCGACGGGACGCAAATAGCACAGAGAGCCGCAAGGAGCATTTGATGACGCAGATGGCATTGGTGATCGATCTGAACGTATGCGTGGGGTGCCATGCGTGCGTGACGAGTTGCAAGGAGTGGAATACGTCGGGCGAATCGGGCAGTCTCGCCGATCTGAATCCGTACGACGCGGATCCCTCCGGTACCTTTTTCAACCGGGTGCAGAGCTTCGAGGCCGGCAGTTTCCCCAACGCAGAGACGATCCATTTTCCGAAGTCGTGTCTGCACTGCGAGGATCCGCCCTGCGTACCGGTCTGTCCGACCGGTGCGAGCTACAAGCGCAAGGAAGACGGGCTCGTGCTGGTGGACTTCGACCGCTGCATCGGCTGCAAGTACTGCGCGTGGGCATGTCCCTACGGCGCGCGCGAACTCGACGAAAGCCGCAAGGAGATGACGAAGTGCACCCTATGCGTGGATCGTATTCACGATGAAAACCTGTCCGAGCGAGACCGGCAGCCTGCCTGTGTGCTCGCATGCCCGACCTCGGCGCGGCTGTTCGGCGATATTCACGATCCGGAGTCGGTGGTGTCGAAGGCTATCGAAGAGCGCGGCGGCTACCAGTTGATGCCTGAGTGGAATACGCGGCCGGCGAATCACTATCTGCCGCGTGTACCCACCGAGGCTGCGGGCTGCGGTAGCGGTTCGTGCTCGTGCAAATCGTCCGGCTCGATGTCGGAGCCGGCCCAGTCGCCGGAATCGCTCGACGCGCAACTCGAGCGCGGTGAACTGCGTCTTGCGTCGATGGCGACGCGCATCTAAAAACCATAGGACTTCATGATGAATCCCGCATTCTCCGTGGTTTTTCTGACCACCTTGAGCGGCGCGGCACAGGGCCTGCTGATCGCGCTCGTCGGCGTGGAAACCGCTGGACATCTCGGCCTGCCAATGTCGCCCGCCGATACGTTCTATATCGCCGGCGCGGCCGTGTCGGTGATATTGGGCGGACTCGGGCTGCTCGCGTCGTTCTTCCATCTCGGCCATCCCGAACGCGCATGGCGCGCGATCGCTATGTGGCGCACTTCGTGGCTGTCGCGAGAATGTCTGTGCCTCCCGGCGTTCCTTGCCTGCGCGTTTTTCTATGGCGTCGCGCACTGGTTCGGTTCGCCCTGGTCGCTCGCGATTGGCTGGCTCGGCGTATTGGCGAGCGCTGTGCTGTTCGTCTGCACGGCGATGATCTACGCGTGTCTGCGTTTTTTGCAGGAGTGGGCCACGCCGCTCACGCTGGTCAACTTCGCGCTGCTCGGTTGCGCCTCAGGCTTGACGCTGGCGACAGCGTTGAGCGCATGGCTCGCGCATGCGCTGACCGCGTGGCTCGCCGTCTGTGCATGCGGGTTGACGCTCGCCGGCTGCGCGAGCCGCTCGGCATCGCTCGTGCGCAATGCGCGCTTGCGGCCGAAGTCGACAGTGCAGAGCGCCACCGGCATTCGCAATCCGAAGCTGGTGCAGGTGTCGCGCGGCTTTACCGCCGGCGCGTTCAATCTGCGGGAGTTCTTTCATGGCAAATCGGCGGGCACCTTGCGCGGCGTCAAATGGGGTTTCCTCACCGCGGCCTTTGTCGCGCCGATCGTGTTGATGGTGTTGGGGGCGAACCTGCATTCGATCGGCGTGTCGCTCGGCTTACTGGGCGCGGCGTGTCTTGTGCAATACGTGGGCCTGGTCGCGGAACGCTGGTTTTTCTTTGCCGAAGCGAAGCATCCACAGAATCTCTATTACGCGAGAGTCGGCTGAGGAATGCCTGATTCGATAGAAGCAATTGGTTATGCGATGGCGTGACACCGTGAATCAGGCTGGGATGACACGGCGCGTGGACTCTACACGTGTTGCTGCGGCGCTTCTCTGCCACAGACGGCCTGATAATCTGGAATCTTAAGCGATGGTATGGGAGAGACTGAAAATAATAGTCAATGAGCCCGTCCTGTCGTACTCAAAGAGCCGCGACTTCACCTTCAGAACGCCGTCGAAGCCGGGTTCGTCGACCCTCATGGTCACGTTGTCTCCAACGAGAGGAAGCAGATGTACCATCTGCGACCCGGTGGGGGAGTGTCTGAATTTTTGTGTGCAAGGCAGATAAAAGCCTGCCGTCTGGCAGGTCGTCAATTGCATTCTACAAATGAATCCTGGTGAAGCGATCCTCGTAGAGGATCGCGAACTGGTTCATCGCGGCCTTCCAGTCGTGAGCCGCCCGGCTCCAGTCAGCCGTGATATTACGTAACGCCAGCCGCAGCAATTTGGTCGCGGCCTCGTCCGTCGGGAAGTGGCCACGTGTCTTGACGATCTTGCGTAGCTGGGCATTTACACTTTCAATGGCATTCGTAACCGGCATGATATAGCCGGTGCCTCACGGTCCCGCGCCGTGCATTTCTG